>JANRLG010000305.1:0-91899 GCA_033762835.1 Thermoanaerobaculia bacterium | reverse complement strand
ACGGGCGAGCAGGATGTGCTCGCGGGTCTGCGGCATCGGGCCATCGGCCGCCGACACCACCAGGATCGCGCCGTCCATCTGCGCTGCACCCGTGATCATGTTCTTCACGTAGTCGGCGTGACCCGGGCAGTCCACGTGGGCATAGTGGCGATTCGCGCTCTCGTACTCCACGTGCGCGGTCGCGATCGTGATACCCCGCTCCCGCTCTTCCGGCGCCTTGTCGGTCTGATCGAACGCCACGAAGCTCGCCCAGCCCTTCGACGACAACACGCGAGTGATCGCCGCCGTCAACGTCGTCTTCCCGTGGTCCACGTGACCGATCGTCCCAATGTTCACGTGCGGCTTCGACCGCTCGAACTTTGCTTTGCCCATGGCGTCCCTCGATGCCTCCGATGCGCTGTGCCCGTGAGGGCAGTCTTATGAATCTACTAGAACGATGCGAGACCCTAAGGTCGTTTGCTGAAAATCGATGGAGCCCACGACCGGATTTGAACCGGTGACCCCTTCCTTACCAAGGAAGTGCTCTACCCCTGAGCCACGTGGGCTTTTTGCCGTCGCCGCAGGACTCCTACCGGTCGGTTGCAGACCGGCGGAGGTGCGGGCAACCTTTTGAGCTTATTCCTCTCGCGTCCGTCAGGGCAAGCCCTTCCACCTGCGGATTCTTCTCGGCCGTTGCGACACTCCAGACATTCGAACGCACGGAGGCCCGGCGCGAGAAGAGCGGAGAGTATGCCAGAGGGTACGGGAGCTTGTCTAGCAGCTGGCGCGAACTTTTCACCTTTGCCGGCTGCCCGACCGCGCTCCCAGGCCAGGAATCGGCTCGAACTCCGCCGCGGGGACCAGGCCCTCGGCCAACCGCTCTTCTTCACCCTGCCAGCGATGGTCGAGGATGAAAAAGCGGGGGTCGACGGGCCGGAAGACCTGGTCGAGCCCCAGACGGCGGACTTCGTAATGCAGATGCGGACTCGAGCTGACCCCGCTCGAGCCGACTGTCGCAAGCATTTCCCCTTGGCGAACGCGCTGGCCGAGGCGGGCCAGGATCTCCCGGCAATGTCCGAAGACGGTCAAGAAACGGCCGCCATGATCGACCACGACGACTTGCCCGTAGCGCCAAAACAAGGCCGACTGGTGAATGGTGAATTGCCCGGTGAAGACCACGGTGCCGTCCGCGGGCGCCCGGATGGGAGTTCCCGAGGGCGCCGCGAGGTCGAGCCCCGGGTGGAAGTCGCGTTCGCGGGTGAAAGGATTCTCGCGCTCTCCGAAGCCGTCCAGGAGCACGAATTCGCCGCCCAACAAGGGAGAGAGCGCGGGGATGACCCGGGCATCGCCGCGATGATCGACCTCGAAGGCCGCGACGCGCTGGAGCAGCGACGCCACGGCGGCGAGGTCACCGGTCACCGCCGAGGCGGCTCGCCGGCCACGATCCACGGCCGGAGCCTCCGGACCCGGTCGAGGGGCGGGTCGCTCCATGGGCAAACCCAGGCTGTACAGGTGCGAGATCTTCCCCAGGCGCACGCGGAGATCGGCGCTGCGCTCCGCGAGGACTTCGAGTTCGGCAGTCAGGCCCGAGAGCTGCTGTTCCAGTCGGACCCGATCTTTCTCCAAAGCCCCGGACTCTCCGCGCCGGAACCGAGCACCGAGCGCCCACGGCAACGCGACCAGACCTGTCAGGGTGAGGGCCAGAACCAGGCTGCCGAGCCACTTTCCTCGTTGGACATCGCGCCGTGTGAGCCGCATGGACCAAACGCGGCGCCCGGCCCGCGCCGGGTGGATCTGCAACTCGTAAAGCGTCGGCAAAGCCGTCATCCCGGGCCGATGCCTCCCAACGGCAGCCGCGCCAGGCTGCCTTCGTCGGCGTGACGGGCGACGGTGTCCAGCAGCTCCCGCTGAACGGCCCGATTGCCCGCGACGACGTTGCCGGATTCGAGGTAGGCGGCACCGCCGTCGAGGTCGGTGATCACCCCACCGGCTTCCTCGATGAGCAGCGCTCCGGCCGCGATGTCCCAAGCCGAGAGCCGAAACTCGAAGAAGCCGTCGTAGACCCCGAGAGCCGTGTAAGCGAGGTCGAGTGCGGCCGAACCGCAGCGTCGAATGGCCCCGGCCGCCTGGAAGACCTCCCGGAAGGCACCGAGGTACCGATCGAGGGCGGAATGGGCTCGAAACGGGAAACCCGTGGCGAGGAAGGCACCGGCGAGACCGGGTCGGTTCGACACCGCGATCGGCGCGCCGTCGAGCCGTGCCCCCTCTCCGTGGGCCGCCGAAAACAATCGGCCGGGAAGCGGTTCGAAGATGGCCCCGGCCAGCAGCTGGCCGCGGTGTCGGCACCCGACGGAAACGCTCCAGATCGGCAGGCCCTGCAAGAAGTTGGTCGTTCCATCGAGGGGATCGACGATCCACTCGACGGTACCGTCGGCACCCGCATGGCGACCCGACTCTTCGGTGAGCACCGAGTGGTCCGGAAAGTGCGCCCGAACCACCGCCAGGATGGCCGCCTCGCTGGCATGGTCGGCCTGGGTGACGAAGTCGTTCTTGCCCTTGGTGTGCACCTTGAGACCGGCGCTGCCAAACAGGCGGGCCAGCTCGGCGCCCCCGGCACGGGCCGCTGCCATGGCCACCACCTCGAGATCCCGTGGCCGAGGTGCGATCACGAGGCGCCCTTCTCGGCGCGCCAGAAGAGGCTCACCCAGCGTTCCGCCGGCCGGCCGAGGAACTGGAAGTCGGCGCGCCCCGGCGGATCTCCCCGGCGACCCGAAAAGACCTTCCAGAAAAATGCGCCGCGCAACCACGGCCGGCCTTGGAGAGCCGGCAAGAGGGCGCGGTAGGCGCGTTCCTGGTCCGCCTCGTTCAGCTCGCCGTTTTCGTCGTGGGGATCGACCCAAGCGGCTCGACGGGCGGGAAAGCCGACCTCGGTGAGGACGAGAGGGAGCCGGGAGCGTTCGGCGATCGCCGCGAGCCGGTCCACTACGTCCTGTGCCCCGCGGGCCAGGTCTTCGTCGCCGATCGTCGTGGCCTCGCGGGGCGCCAAGGGGTAGTACGCATCGACCCCGGCGACGTCGAGATGCTGCCAGAAACGCACGTTCTCCGAGCCCTCGCCCCAATTGGCGGCGTAGGTCACAGGTCCGGTGTAGAACTGGCGCACCGCGGCGACGAGCGCCCCCCAGTCCTTCTCGCGGGTGACCGTGCGATCGAGCTCGACGCCGACCGAAAAAAGGTCCGAGCCTGCCCACTCGGCGAGAAAGGCGTGGTGGACGATGAACCGCCGGTAGGTTCGCCACCAGGCTCGCCAATCGGCCTCGGAGTCCATCTCGACCTCACCCGGCCAACTGCCGAAGGAGATCCAGAGGTGGGGTTTCCACAACACGGCGAAGCCTTTGGCCCGGGCCAAACGCGCGGCATGCACCATCCCGGCGTCGTTCTCGCTGGTAGCCCCGCGGTTCAGGAATCCCAGCTCCGGCTTGCGGGCGTTGCGCTGGTAACCAAAGGGCATGAGTGCCACGGCGTCCGCGCCGAGCGCCGCGAGGCGGTCGAGCTGCGCCCCGCTGCCGGCAGCGTGGTAGCCGCCCTCGAGACTGTTGTCGTGGGCGAAAGACACCCCGGCGAGGAACCGCCCCGGGGCTGGCGCCCGGCGCACGATCGCGGGCGCCCGTTCCCGAGCCAGGCGTTCGAGCACGGCGCGGGTGATCGGCTCCCCCGGGATGCGGGCCAGCTTCTCGCGGGCGTTGGCACCGGGCAGACGCTCGACCCAGGCCGCTGCCACCGGAGTCCACAACGGCCGGGACGAGTCTTGTTGCACCTCGGTCGCCAGCAGCTCCGCCGCGGTGGGGAGGACCTCTGCCGCGGCCAGGCGCGGCAACCAGTCGCGATACGGCCGTCCATACCAGTCGCCGGCCAGCCACAGGGCGACGCCGGCTCGCAGCCAGGGCGGACCGGAGCCGAGCCCGGCTCGCGCCAAGAGAGCCTCGGCGAGAGCCACCCGGTAGGCGTCGAGGTCTTCGGGACGCCACACCAGATGGAGGTCCGCCGGCCCCCCGGGCACCGCCGCATCGACGTCCCCAGTGTTCCGGCCCTGGGTTTCGTGGTCCGGCTCGAGGGCCACCGTCAGCGGAGTCTCGAGCGCCAGGGGAATGCGCGCGGCCATCGTCCGGGCGCTCGTGTCGAGAGTGCGGGCGAGAGCGATGAGGGCCGCCCCCCGGCTCCGCTCGGGCGGCACCAGCAAACGCACCCAGGTGTCCGCGGGGGTACCCTCGACGACGACCAGCCGGGCGAACTCGGCATCGCGGCGGGCGATCTGGTCATGCTCCGCGGCGGCGTCGACGCCCCAGAACTCCCCCGTTCGGCGCCACAGGCCGGTCCGCTCGAGCCAGGGTGACTCGCGAATCTGGTAGTCGATGTCCGGCGGCGGCGAACTCGAACGGCGGCGCTGCAAGCCGGCACCCCGCAAGGCGGTCTCGAAGGCGAAGTCGGCCAGTTCCTCGGGATCATCTCCCACCACCAACCACCGCTGACACGCGGGGCAAACCGGCCGCGGCAAGCGGAAGGCCGCCACGGTCCCGGCCTTGGGGTAGGGCCGGCCGGCGAAGGTCACCCGCGCACCGCCGAGTTCCACGGGCAACCCTGCCGCCAACGCGGCCAGGCCGCTCGGTGCCGGGAGCGTGGCGACTTCGACCTCGACGTCCGCGGGTCGCTCGCCGCGCGGCCCGATTTCGAGCCGCCAACCTTGGGCCGCCAAACGCTCCCGAACGAAACCCGGCCAGCGGGACGCCTGGAGACGGGCTTCGATTTCGCCGTTCGCGGGCCGCAGGGCGAGAGTTTTCGCGGGCTCCGCCGCGCGCGCCGGAGCGGCCAGGAGCAAGAGTCCGAGGAAAGCTCGCTTCACGGCGCCTCCGGCTCGACCGTCCATCCCGTGCCCTTCGCCCTGACCAACCGCCAACCCGGTGCGAGCTCCAGACGCCAGCCGGAACCGGTCCAGACGTTGCCCTTGCGCCGGGGTTTGTCGCCGGCGGCGACCCGCACGTGGCTCCAGTCCGAGGCGACCAAAGCGCCCCCGGAGGTCACCTCGAGCACACCCCAGGCATCGGTGATGCGGGTGCCGGGGTACACCGTACCGGCCTCTTCGAGGGGCACCAACTCGCCCGGATCGAAGGTGATGTTCATGGCGCGAAAGTCCAGGCGCACCACTCGACCGGTGACCAGGCGGGCGCGCCACTCAGCGCGCTGGGCCGCGCGGGTCTCGGCGCGGATGCGCTCCGCGGCCATCAGCTCGGCGCCCTGGTACCGCGCCGCGCGTTCGGGTGCCGTCGCCGCCAGTTTCTGCCACTCCTCGGCGTTGATACCCAGAGACAGGGCCAAGAGCCGGCCGAGGTCGATCACCCGGTTGGGCATCTCCAGCCGCCACTTCGGCCGCAGACTATCGAGGACCAGCCCATAGGCCGGTCCCGACGCGTAGGCGAAGGAGCGGACGAAGCTGGGCTTGCCGGGAGCCGCGCGGAGATTTTCGACCACCTGCAGCCGGGCGGCTCCGCCATCTCCGCTCAGCACGATGCCCGTGTACTCGGCGAGGCCCTCGTTTTTCTCGAGGGCGATCTCGGCGTCTCGGCCCTCCGGCAGCAGCTGCCAGCGGTGCAGACGGAAGGCCAGAGCATCGACGAAGGCCTCCTTGCGTCCGCTGCTGACCCCGACTTCATAAGCCCGGAGGAGGGCGCGCCACTCGAGCTGCAACCAGACGCGCCCGACCTCACCATCGAGGTGGGCGTTGTCCGGCTGGTTCGCCGGCAGCCGCAACTGGTCTTGAATGCGGTGGAAGGCCTCGTGCAGCAGCAGGCGGGTCTGCTCCCGAGGGCTCTCGGGCAGCGGCCAGAGCACCGCGATCCAGCGCACGCCGGCCCAGTCGAGGGCGGTGTTGGCCGGCGAAACCTCCGTCGGCAGGGTCCCCAGCCAGACTCCGTTCTGGGCCGTGAGGCGCCCTTCCCCATCGCCGTGGCTGGCGACCACCTGGCGGCTCACCGGATCGATCAGCAGGATCGGACCGCACAGGGACTTGCCCCACAGCACGCCGCCGTCGCGCTCGCAGGCCTCGCGAGCCAGGGCGAAGGCCGGCGCGGCCGCGGCCGCGGACAGCGCCGGCAGGGGCGGCACTGGCCCGGGCTCCGCCGCCAGCAGCAACGAGGCGAGGAGCAGGGCCGTGGCGTTCATGAGCGTCGCCGCAGTGTCCAGCCCGCCGCGAGCCCCAGGGCCAGGGTGAGAATCACCAGACCCCGCGGATCGAGCACGGGCACCACCGGCGGGTCCTGGAAACCCAGGCCCGAGACGGTGATCGACGCCTCGGCGTCCTCGGGCGTGGGATCCTCGAGACAGTTGCTCGAGGTCGCAAAGGCGGTATGAACCAGCGGCCCCGCCGGCAAGTCGAGCGTCGCCCGGCCGAGCAGTGTGACGGTGAACTGAGTGGCCACCGGGGTCGATGAACACTGCTCCGGCGCCCCCACGGTGCCCAATACGCATTCGACCAACGTGCCCAGGGGGGCGCAGGTGCCGCTCGGCGTCACAGTAGCGCTTGCGAACTCGACTCCGGTCGGCAGAAGGTGGGTGACGGACACCCCGGCGGCATTGGACGGCCCCAGGTTGTCGACCGTCACGGTGTACGTCACCAGGCCGCCCGGTTCGAGAGTCTCGACATCGGCGGTCTGGGTCACCACCAAGTCGGCCATGGCCTCGACCGCGGAGACGGCGCGAGCGGTGCCGTTGGCCGTCGCCGGGTCCGGTGTCACCGAGCTGACCGTTGCCCGGTGGGTCAAGGCGTCTCCGCAGAGCGCTTCCGGACACACCGCGACCGAGAGATCGAGACGCCGTGTGGTCGTCGGCTCGGTGGTACCCGGCCAGGTGCACCCCACGTTGCCGCCCGATCCCGGACCGGGGCCGGCACACTGTCCCCCGGCCGACGGCGTCACCGCCACGAAGCGAGCCTGACTCGGGAGGTTGTCCGCGACTTGCACGTTGGTCGCCGGCGAAGGCCCGCCATTGCGGACCGTCACGCCGTAGTCGAACTCGAGACCGGCGACGACCGACCCGGGGGCTCCTCCGATCGACACGGCAAGGTCCGCGCTGCCGCACGAGCAGGTGGTCACCGCGATCGACCAGCCGTTCAGCACGCCGCCGTCACCGGAAAGATCGTCGGACACCGTCAACGTCCAAGTGCCGTTGGGGTTCTCGCCCAGAAACGCGGCCAGCGCTTCCTCGGGGACCAGAGGCGTGGCGGTGACGCCGTTCGAGTAGGGATGGTCGGTGACGAGACCGGCATTCGTCACATAGGGCACCGGCCCACCGGGATTGGCGTCGTCGTCCCACGAAGTGCCGTCGAAGACGTGATCGTTGCCGTTACCGTTGTCCGAAGTCAGGGTCACGATGGTGCCCGCGGGTGACTTCAGGGTCACGTCGAGATCCGCCGGAAAGCTGTGCCGAAGGTGGGTGACGACATCGAGGTCACAAAGGGAAACGTCGGCACCCACCAGGTTGACCGTGGACGTGACCACCGCCGGGCCCGAGGGGATGGTCACCGCCGCCGTCGTCTCCGCGAAAACGGTTACCTCGACCGCCGGTGAGCTGGGGAACGTGGTCAGGTCGAGCGTCCAGCGGGCGACGCTGCCGCCGTCCCCGGAAAGGTCGTCGGACACCGTCAACTTCCACACCCCGTTGGGGTTCTCGCCGACGAAAGCGCCCATGGCCTCCTCGGGCACGAGCGCCGCCGCGAGGGTGGCATCGGCATAGCCGTGATCGGTCACCAAGCCATCGTTGAGGGTGTATCGCACCTGACCCGCGGGATTGGCGTCGTCGTCCCAGACGGTGCCGTTGAAGACGTGATCGTTGCCGGCGCCGTTGTCCGTCGTCAGGGTGACGATCGTCCCCGCGGGCGACTCGAGGGTGATGTCCAGATCGGCCGAGAAGCGGTGCGTGATGGCGGTCGAAAGATCGACGTCCCACAGATACGGACCGGCACCGCTGACGACCAAGGTCGAGGTCACGACCCCCGGGCCAGACGGAATCGCCACCGCGGTGGCCTGGGAAAACGAGCTCGCCGCGGCAGTGCAGCCGTTCGGCGTCGGCGGGGTGATGCCGCGCGCCCCGCCGGCCAGGAAGAACGCGCCGACGACTGCGAGGACTCGGCCCCGGCGGGTATGTCGCGATGAAATAGCCATTCGTTCGAGACTACCGGCGAGGCCCGGCGCCGTCAAGGTCACGCCGGCGGCAGTTCCGCGACGGCCGCGAGCAAGGTTTCGCGCGTCAGCAACTCGCTGAAGACCCGCGGCTCCTGGCCCGGGCGGTAGAGCATGTAGAAGGGAATGCCAAAGCGCCCGTGATCCTCGAGGAACTTGGCGATCCCGGGGTCGCGATTGGTCCAGTCGGCCCGCAAGGGCAGCACCCCGTGGCGCCGAAAGGCCTCCGCCACCGGTTCGGTCTCGAGCACGCGGCCTTCGATCACTTTGCAAGTGAAGCACCAGTCCGCGGTGACGTCGACGAAGACTGCCTGCCCGGCCTGCGCGACGGTTTCGGCGCGGGTGCGGTCGAAGGGCTCCCAGGGGATCAATCGGGTCACCGCCCCCTTGGCCAGAGTCGACCGGTCCCCTTCGGCGGGGGCAGCAGCCAACGCGACGGCCACGACCATCGCCGCCACCACACCGCCCCAGGCCAAGCCCCGCGCCCAAGAACCGCGCAGGCGCGGTACCAGCCACACGCACAAGGCCAGGGCCAACACCGCGAGTTGCACGCCCGCCAAGTGGACCCGCGAGACCTGGCCGCCGAGCACGTAGAGCAGCCACACGGCGGTGGCCGCGAGCAGGAAGCCCAGGAAGCCCCGCAACGTCAACATCCAGGCCCCCGGTCGCGGCAACACGCGGGCGAAACCGGGCACCGCCGCGAGCAACAGGTACGGCGCCGCGAGCCCCACCGCCACCGCCGTGAACACGGCCAGAATGGTGCCCGCGGGACGCGACAAGGCGAAGCCGAGGGCGGTGCCCAGAAACGGCGCCGAGCAGGGCGTCGCGAGCAGGGTGGCGAACAGCCCGGAAGCGAAGTGCCCGCCGAGTCCCTCCGTCGGCCCCTGGCTGCCCAGCTGCGCGAGCTTCTGCGGCAGGGGGATCTCGAACAGACCCCAGAGATTCAGACTGAACAGGGTGACGACCAGCAGGAGACCGGTGACGAACGCGGGGTTTTGGAACTGGACCCCCCAACCGACGGCGGAACCCGCGGACTTCGCGGCGATCGCCGCGAGCGCCAGGGCCCAGAAGGAAAAGAAGATCCCGGCCGTGGTGGCGAGCGCGCCGTACACCGTGCCCTTGCGCCCGTGGGAGGCGCCCTCCACGAGACTCAGGAACTTGAGCGAGAGGACCGGCAGCACGCAGGGCATGGCATTCAGGATGACGCCGCCCAAGAAGGCCAAGAGCAGGATCGAGAACAACCCGCGGGCCGCAGGTGCGGAGGTCTCGGAGGCCGTGCTCGCGGTTACCGCGGGCTTCACCGCGACCGACGGCGGCGGCGCGTTGGCGACCAAAGCCCCCTCGGCGCCGATCACCAGCACGGTCGTCGCCTCGGCCTTCGTCGGCGCCACGCATTGGCTTTGGTTGCAGGCCTGATAGGCCAACTCCGCCCGCACCGGTAGTGCCGTGTCGCGGTAGCTGGCAGGTACCTCGAAGTGGGCGCGAATGACGAACCGACCGTCGTAGACGGCCAAGGGGACTTCTTCGAAGGCGAAAGTCTGGAGCTCGTGGTCCGGATACTCGAAGCGCTGCACGCCGATTCCCGCCGGCAACTCGAGAACCAAGCGGGTGGGAATCAGATAGTCGAACGTCGGCGTGTGGCTGTTGACGTGCCATTCGGGCTCGACCTCTACCCAAGCCTCGAGGGCCACCGCGCCTCCCGGTGCATAGGAGGTGCGATCTCCCCGCAGCGACAAGGTGGCCAATTTGGCGTCGGTGAGTTGCGCCGCGACGCTCCCACTCCAACCGAGAACGACGAGGACGGCGGTCGAAAGGACTGGCACCAGGCTACGTTTCATCTCTCTCCTCGTCGATGGGGCCGGACCGGCCAGAAGGTCGGCGCTCGGGCGAGCAAGAATCCTACCAAGTGCGCTCCGCGATTGACCCGCTCGGTCAAATCTGGCAGGGTTGTCCCTCGGAGTCACGGCGGCCCATCGACTCGTTTCATTTCGACTTTCAGCTCTCCAGGAGGCGCCTTCCATGCGCGTCGAAACGATCATCCTGTTCGCCTTTTTCGTCGGTGGCACCGTCACCGCGACCCCCCGGCCACCCGCCGACACGATCGAGGAGATCCAGGTCTCGGACCTGCTCATCGCCGCCAACGAGAGCCTGCGCGCTCAAGGCATGGACTACCTGATCGAAGGCGTCGAATTCCTATCCAGCAGCAAAGGCCGGCAGTCCTTCCAGTTGCATCGCCAGGACTACGGTTGGGTGCTCCAAGACCCACGCCGGTCCGAGACCCGCTTCCCCGGCCTCACCTGGGCCGTCGACCGCAGCTGGCTGGAGGTATCGACTCATCGCTCCGATTTCGACGCCCTGGCGAAGTCCCTGACCCGGGTGGCGACCGCCTGGAACCAGTCTTCGTGCCTGACCGCACCGGTCCTTCATCCGCGGATTCCCGACACCGAAGACCTGACCGTGGCCGATGCCGTTCTGGGTCAAGGCGGCTTCGGGTCACCCTTGGTCGTCGACATCGTGGTCGGGGGCTTCCGCTCCGACCTCGAATCCCTGTTCGGCCCCACCACGCTCGCGTTCACCATCACCTTCGTCTTCGTCGACGCCGCGGGGGAACCGACGGACATCGATCGCGACGGCCGCATGGATACGGCGACGACCGAGATCTACCTGAACGACGCCCTTGCTTGGTCGTTCGATGCTGTTCCGCCCGCCGGCAGCTTCGATGTCGCCACCGTGGCCCTGCACGAGTTGGGGCATGCGCTCGGCTTGCCCCACTTCGGCGCCCCGCCCGTGGCGTCGATGAATCCGAGTTACCGCGGTCCGGCGCCGGTGCCCACGGCGGTGGATCAGGCCGCGTTGTGCTCCTTGCTCGCGGGCCACGCGCTGTACGACCACGAGCCGGAAGAACCCACGGCGGCAGCCCCGGGGCCGAGCGTTGAGTGAGGGCCGGCTCGCGGCTCGAGCCGGCCGCATCGGCGAGTCGGCCACGCTGCGGGTTCTGCGTCGCGCGGGCGAGCTGAAAGCCCAGGGCGTCGATCTGGTCGACTTCGGGGCCGGCGAGCCCGACTTCCATTCGCCTCCGGTGGCCGTCGAGGCCGCCCGGCGAGCGCTCGCCGAAGGCTTCACCCGCTACGCCCCCAGCGAGGGTTTACCACGCCTTCGGCAGGCCTTGGCCGCCGACTACGAACGCCGGTACGGGGCACCGTGGGGGGTGCAGGACGTCCTCGTGACCGTCGGCGGCAAGGCCGCCTTGTTCGAGCTCGCCTTGGCCCTGTTCGAGCCCGGCGACGAGGTCGTGATCCCGACACCGGCCTGGGTCAGTTTCGCCGAACAGGTGCGCTTCGCCGGCGCGCGCCCCGTCTTGGTTCCGATGGACCCTGCGGAGGGTTTCCGTCTCCGCGCGGGCCCGCTGCTGGCGGCCGTGACGGCGCGCACCAAGGCGATCCTGGGCAACTCACCGTGCAATCCCACGGGCGGCACTTGGTCGGCTGCCGACCTCGAGCAGCTTGTCCGGGGCTGCGCCGGGGCCGGCATTCTGCTGGTCTCCGACGAAACCTATGAACGCTTCGTGTACGACGAGGAACCGCGCTCGGCCGCCTCGTGGGCGAGCGAATTCGGGCACCACCTCGTCGTCGTCGGCTCGTTCTCGAAGACCTACGCCATGACCGGCTGGCGCATAGGCTACCTGTTCGGTCCGCCCGACGTGGTGCGCGCCGTCTCGGACATCCAGAGCCACGACACCTCGAACGCCACCTCCTTCGCCATGGTCGGCGCCCTCACGGCGCTCGAAGGAGCGGAGGCGGACGTCGTGACCATGATCGCCGAGTACCGCTGGCGGCGAGATTTTCTGATCCCGCGGCTGTCCGCGCTGCCCGGTGTCACCTGCGCCGCGCCGCAAGGCGCCTTTTACGCCTTCCCAGCGTTCGGCGGCGTGCTGCGAGAGCGCTACCCAAGCTCCAACGACCTCGCCACGGCGCTGCTCGAAAAGGCCCACGTGGCCGTCGTTCCTGGCGCCGCCTTCGGCGCTGACGGCCACCTGCGCCTGTCCTTCGCGTGTTCGCGTGACGAGCTCGCGCGCGGACTCGAGCGCCTCGGCGAGTTCTTCACGCGCGTCTAGCGGGCCGGGGCAGAAACCCGCGAGCCCGGGACGGCCGGGCCGAGCCCGGCCGCTGCCTCCTACGGCGGGCCGAAGCAGTCGATTTCCGCGGCCGTGGCGTTGACTCCGACACTGAACCGGCCGCCCGCCGTCAGCACGGGAATCACCCAGCCGGGGTAGCGGGTGATGCGCGAGGCTCCTCCGGTCCCGGTGGGCGTCCAGCGCTGCAGCCGCAGTTCGAGCAGACCGAAGTCTGTCGGGATGCCCAGGCTGGCCAGTGACACTCGTTGGGTGGCCAAGCCGAAGGCGGTCGAGTCCGGCTGGCTCGACTGCACCACGGCGTTTTCGTCCCGGGCCACGAGCCGCGTCGGTAGGGGATACCAACTCGGGTGACTCCCGCAGCGCACTCGCTGGACATCCGGCGAGCGAGTGTCGCGGAAGACGAGAAAGTCCGTGCCGCCGGTGAAGGCGCCGCCATTGAGGAAGCGCGCGCGCCAGTCGGAGGCCAAGGGTACGCGGTTGTCGCGCCCATCGAAGGCCGAGTATCGGCCGTAGAACGTGCGCGTGCGGCCGGTGAACTCCGAGCCGTCGGCCCACAGGGCCACCGCTTCGACTCCCTGGGCCGCGTTGCCCGCGCCGTCGACGAAGACCAAGTCGCCCCACAACGCGTTGACATCCCCGGCCAGGCCATTGCCGCTATCCAAGAAGTAGGGCTCGTCGCCTTCGACCTCGGCGGGGGTGCCCTCGGTGCCGGCGCGAATGCCGGTGCATCGGTTCACGACATCGACGGTGATGTACCCGCGAGCGTGGTCGTCGCCGTGGGAATGGCCCGCGCACAACCCACCCGCTAAGGCGTTGAGCTTGCCGGTCAGGTCGGCCCGCAGGCTGTCGAGCAGTGCCGTGGGCAACCTGCCGGCCGCCTGGGTCGGCGGCTCGGTGGAACAGCCGGGGAACGCGTCGAGGTTGAAGCCGCTCCCGGTCACCGGCAGGGTGCCGGTCACCAGGACGTCCCGCAGGTTGATCGTCTGGACGTCCGAGCCGAGCAGGTAGAGATCGAATCCGAGGGCGGGAATCGCCCAATCGGTCCAGATCTGCACGCGGGCGAGGATCGGCGTCGTCAGAACGTTGTTGACCGAGAGGAGCGTCGTCCGGCCCGCTGGGTTGCCGAGGTCCACTTCGAAGTACGGAAACAGCAGGGTCGCCCCGGGTTTGTGATTGGGTCCGGCATCACACTTGACCCCCACGGCAAAGCCGGGGTTGGCAGTGGCCAGCCACCCGACGAACACGATCCACCAGGCGCTTTTCATGGCAGTAGCCCTCCAGGCGGTGTTCAGGGCGACACCGAGCAGCCGTCGTTGACCGGCGTAGCGTTGAAGTCCAGGCTGAAGCGGCCGGAGGCCGTCATGATCGGAAGCACCCAGCCTTCGGTGGGATTTTCGAGGGACGGCCCCCCGGCGAGAGCGAACTGCATGCGGCCGAAGTTGGCTCCGATGCCGATGCTGGCGACGCTGACCTTCTGCGTGGCGATCGGGACCAGGGAGTCGTCCGCCGTCAAGCTGGTGACGATGCCGCCGTCCTCGTCGCGAGCGGTCAAGAACGAGGTGCGCAGGGGCCGCCACACCGGCCCGACACTGCAACCCCGACGGGCGATCGAGGCGGACTTGGTGTCGCGCCACACGATCAGGTCGGTGCCGCCGGTGAAGGCGCCACCGTTTAGGAAGCGGGTTGCCCACAGCGTCGGCAGGGGGTAACGCTTGTCACGGCCATCGAAACCGCTGTAGCGACCGTAGAAGGTGTAAACGTTGGGCCCGGCGAAGCGTGTCTCGTCGGCCACGATCGGCACCGCCTCGACGCCCTGGGCCGAGTTGCCGGCGGGATCGAGGTAGAACAAGTCCCCCCACAGGACGTTGGCTTCGATGGCGATGCGGGTGCCGCCCGCGGGGCCGAAGTAGGGGAAGGCAGTGTTCTCTGGGGTGAAGACCACGGGCTCGCCGGGCGCCAGCAGCTCGAGGCCCGAACACTCGTCCACGACATCGACGGTGATGTACCCCCGGGCTCGGGAGTCGCTCAAGAATTGCCCGGCGCAAAGGGTATCGAGAGGACCGGCGACGCCGGACAGATAAGCCCGCAGCTGAAGCATGCGGTTGTCCACGAAGACCGGGTTGGTGTGCACGGGGGTGAAGTCCGGCGAAGAGCAAAACGGGAAGCCCGAGAGGTCCGCGCCTTCGCCGGTCGACGGCACGTTGCCGTTCAGCACGTCGCGCAGGTTCATCGTCTGAAGATCGAAGGGCTTCAGGTAGAGATCGAAGGCGAGCACCGGAACGGCCCAGTTGCTCCACACCACCACCCGCGTCAAGCGCGCCTGGTTGGACTCGTTGTTGACCGAAATCAACGTGGTGAGGCCACCGGGATTCGTGGTGTCGACCTCGAAGTACGGAAACAACAGGCTCGAGCCGGGCTGGTGGCCGATCGGGCACGCTTGAGCGAAAGCCGGGGACACGGTGCTCGCGACGAGCAGGAGCAAGAGAGCGAGGCAAAGGTGTTTCATGGTCAAACCTCCCATCATTCCGGTGACCAAGCCAGGCCGACCCATGCCACCCGCACGTCGGTCTTCTTGGGTTTGACTTCGAGGGGCTCGAACTTCTCGCTGGCGTCGCCCAAGGTCTCGCGCACGCGCAGCACCTCGGCGTGGCGGTCGGCGATCAGGGCGTCGCGGTCGGCTTGGAGGCGCCCCACGGCGTCCGCGGCTAGTTGCGCCTGCTGGCGTTCCTTGGCGATGCGGCCGACGCCGCGGGCCGCCGAGCTGGCCCGGCCGAGGGTGCCCGAGGACAGGATCTTGCCGCGCCCGAACAGCACGCTGCCGATGGCCGAACCGACGGACAGGACGGTGTCCCAAGTGCGCTCGGAGGCATCCGCGTTCTCGCGCTGACGGCGCTCTTCGGCGCGGGCGAGCTGATCCTCGATGCGCTCGAGCTTCCCGGCGTAAGCTGCTTCGACTTCGGCCAAGCGCCGGTCCCGCTCGTCGCGGTAGAGCGGCTGAATCCGAATGCGGAAATCGCGTTCGGTCTCCCCCGGGTCCGAGACCAGACCGAGAGACGGGCTGCGCATCAGCGCCAGGCGTTTGTTGCGGAATAGAGCGTCGGCGAAGTCGCGGCTCCAGCCGTTGTAACTCGCGGCCTTGCGCGCCGGGTCCGGGGGGTCGACGTACAGCGCCGTCTCGCTGGCCGGCTCGCGCTCGAGATGGTCCGCGCTGACCTCCACCGGCCGCGCCGCCAGCCAGTCGATCGCCCGCACGCCGTCCGAGAAGTCGGTGACGTAGGCCACGTCCTCGGAGTGTTCGACGCCCAATTTGGGATCGGTGAAGTGCACCTTGGCGAGACCGAGCAGCGCCGGCCGGTAGGTCAAGCCTGCCGACACCGGTCCGGTAGGAGGGAGAAACGCCTGGGGCACTTCTGCCGGCAATACCGGCCGCCCCCCCACGCCGCCGGCCTGTTGGGCAGGCGCCGGAGAAGCCGCCAGCGTCGGCACCGCCGGCCGGGGTACCGCGCCGCCGGCTTTGTAAGGCGCCATCAGCTTGGCGATCTGCTGGCGCGTCATGGGACCGGCCAGGTAGGACAGCGCCCAGCGGGTCATGAACAATTCGGCCCGACCGCGGTGGGCGTTCTGGACTAGGAACATCCGCTTCTCGAGCGAGCCCAGCAGGCGGGTGAGCTCGTCCTTGTCAAGCCCGCCGCCGGAGGCGCCCACGAGCCCGTCCACCAGGCGATCGCGGTCGCGTTCCGTCTGCAGCCGCCCGATGAACCAGGTGCCCATGTTCGACAGGGCTTTGTAGTCGAGATCGACCGGGTTCTGAGTCGCTAGGAGCACGCCGAAGCCGAAGGCTCGGGCCTGCTTCAGCAGCGTCAACATGGGCTTCTTCGAGGGCGGCTCGGCGATCGGCGGCAGGTAACCGAAGATCTCGTCCATGTACAAGAGCGCGCGCAGGCTCGAGGTGCCGGACGTCTTGCGCATCCACGCGATAGCCTGGGAGAGCAGCAGGGTGACGAAGAACATCCGCTCGGCATCGGACAGGTGTGCGATAGAAACGACCGCGATGCGCGGCTTGCCCTCGGGCGTGTAGAGCAGCTCGGAGAGATCGAGCGGCGTGCCCTCGAGCCATGGGGCGAACCCCGGCGACGCCAGCAGGTTGTTGAGCGCCATGGCGAGCTCGAAGCGGTCCTTCGACGGGAAGAACGACTCGAGGTCGAGCACGCCCAGCCGCTCGAAGGGCGGCTCCTGAATGCCCCGGATGATCGCCGCAAGGTCGAGATCCCGCCCCTGCTTCCAAGCCTCGTCGAACAGGCGCGAGAGCAGAATGTGCTCGCGACTCTGCACCGGGTCCGCCGAGCGGCCCATCATGGACAGGAGGCTGGTGGCGACGGTGGTGATGCGGTCGCGGTAAAGATCCTCGTCCTCCAACACCTCCGCCGAGGGGGCCGAGAAGCTCGCGAGGATCGAGATCGGGATGCCGGAGGAGCTGCCCGGGGTGTAGATCACCACCTCGGCGGCCTGCCGGAGCCGGGCGATGCGGGCACCGTCCTGGCCCCACTTGGCGAGCCCCGAGTGCCAGGTGTCGGCTTGGTTCGCCGCGAAAGCGTCCGCCGTCAAGCTCTGGCGCTGGGCCTCGGCTTCGTCCACCCACGGCCGGAAGTCCTCGGGTTTCAAATTCGGGAAGGTCAACATCAGGTTGCCGACGTCGCCCTTGGGGTCGATGGCCAACACCGGAATGCCGTCGATCGCGGCCTCTTCCAGCACCGACAGGCACAAGCCCGTCTTGCCGCTGCCGGTCATGCCGACGCACACCCCATGGGTGGTCAAGTCCCGGGAGTCGTAGAGCAAAAGGTCGGAAGTCGGCTGCCGAGTCGCGGCATCGACTTTCTTGCCGAGATAGAACAAT
Source organism: Thermoanaerobaculia bacterium (assembly GCA_033762835.1). Lineage (GTDB taxonomy): Bacteria > Acidobacteriota > Thermoanaerobaculia > Multivoradales > DATKCC01 > JANRLG01. Next base: position 74,663 of record JANRLG010000305.1, on the reverse strand, counting down.
CCGAGCTTTTCGTAGTCCGGGAACGGGGTCGGGTCGGCCATGGGTGTCGAGTCTCCGGAGGGTTCGAGAGGAGGCGATTGTATCTTCCTGGACGGATTCCCTGGTCCCTGGCGCGGCCTAGGCAGACGAGCCCGGTCGCGAGCGAATGAATTCGCTCGCTACAGACAAACGTCCCTGCCGGGACGAAGAAAACGTCATTTTCTTGACGATGAACGCCGCCATTTACCGTCCGCCGTAGGGGCGGCCCCCTGTGGCCGCCCTCCCCGGCTCAACAAGACCAGAAGCTTCCGGGGTCTCCTACTTCGCCGTGACATCCGTGTGATCCGTGGCCATCCGTGATTCAGACGGAACACAAGATGCCGAGCCGGGAGCTCGGCGGTCCCAGGTACCTGGCCTACACCGCCAGCCGCTCCCACTCCTGATCCGAGGCATCGAGGGCGATGGCCAGGCCGCCATCGGAGCCCACGAACACCGGGTCCTTGACCACCCGGACGCGGCCACCGCCCATGTCCGCCAGTTCTTTTTGGACGCGGGCGCCAAGGCCGCCGATGAGGGCCGTACCGCCGGAGAGCACGATGTTGTTGCGCACCTGGTCCTGGAAATCCGGATCGCAGCGCGACAGCAGATCCACCATGGTCTCGACGATCGGCGGCACCAGGGCTTCGCAGGCGATCCGCACGGGATCGGTGATGTCGATCGAGGTCGGTTTGCCCCCAACCGGAGCGACCACGTGGACGCGATCCTTGGCCTCGCCCACGAAGCTGAAGCGCTCCTTCCACTCGCGCACCATGTGCACGGAGAACCGCGCGTCGGGATACCGCTCCTGGATCTGCACCGCCAGCTGGTCGTCCAGCCAGTCGCCCGCGAGGGTCAGGGTGCGCTGGTCTTCGTCGGCCGGAATCCGCCCGCGCATGATGCAAAAGTCCGCGGTGCTGGCGCCGATGTCGACGATCATGGCGTGCAGCAGGGCCTCGAGGCCGTAGGCCACGGCGAAGGGCTCGGAGACGATGATCAGGCTGTCGACGAGCGGCGCGACCGCCTTGCGCAGGCTTTGTTTGTTGACCCGCAGGGCCTTGGCCGGCACCCCGACCACCGCTCGCACGGAGTCGACGCCCTTGCCCTTGACCGCCCCGGCCAACGCCAGCAGGTGCTTGAGCAACTCGGCCACCGCCGCTTCGTCCTTGGCCGAGCCTTCTTTGATCAGCCCTTCTTCGAGGGGGCGGTGGAGATCCAACATGGAGCGGTTGTGGAGCGCTTCCTCACCCACCAACACGCTCTTTTTCAAGACCTTGCGCGCCACCATGTCGACCGGCCAGCCGACGTAGCTGTGCACCACGTGGCGTTCGCCCGCGGAGGTCGAAATCGAACTGCGCGAGGTTCCCAAATCGATCCCCACGGAAAGCACACGCTTGGCACTGTCGGTCATCGAGCGGATTCCTTTCGAAGAAATGGCGCGGACGGCCCTTCACTGCCGGGCCGGGCGGCGTACCGCCGGATGCCGGTGGCGAGCGCCTCCGCGATGAACTGGCGGTAGAGCGGCCTGGCGAGCATGGTGGCCTCGGTTTCGCTCGAAAGCGCCGCCACTTCGGCCAACACGGCGGGCATTTCGGTATCGACGAGGACGAGGAAAGGCGCGGTTTTGACCCCGCGATCGATCAGTTCCGGATTGACCCGCCGCAGGGCGCCGTAAAGGGCGGTATGAATGGCGGCGGCGAGCTCGCGGGACTTGTCCTGCCGGAGATCGGCGTAAATGCCCTCGAGCAGGGTCCGCATTTCGGCCATGGTGTGGCCGGAGTCGAGGTTTTCGCGGCTCGCGAGCTCGCTGCCGAAGGAGTCTTCGGCGGCGCCCAGGTAATAGGTCTCGACGCCGCTCGCGCGGCTGCCTTCGAGCCAGTTGACGTGGATCGATACGAAAATGTCGCCTCGTTGGTCGTTGGCCCAGCTGGCGCGGTCGTGGAGATTGACGAAACGGTCGTCGTCCCGGGTCAGGAGTACCTCGAAGGGATCCGCCGACAACGCCTCACGCAGACGCAGGGCGATGTCGAGGGTGATCTCTTTTTCGAGCAGGCCCGAGGGGGTCTTGGTGCCGAGATTGTGGCCACCATGGCCGGCGTCCAGGATGACCCGCCGCACGGCCAGCGGGAAGACGTCGGCGGGCACCGGGCGCGGGGCCTCGAGAGCCACGGCCGAGCGTACCGGCTCCTCGGGAGCCGGGTCGAGCACAGCGACGACCCGCCGCGGACTTGGCTCCTCGGCGCCAGTGGTCGGAGTGCGCAGCACCCAACTCGAGGCGAACACCGCCGCCGGCAGGAAGACCAGCGCCGCCACCTTGAAGGCGGGCAAGAACCGGCGCGGTCGAGGCCGCGGGCGCACGGGCACGGCCCCGATCAACTCGAGGTTCTCGACCACCAGCTCACGGACGAGCCGGCGCTTCAGGCGCTCGCTCTTGGTGGACATCGTCGGGCTCGCCAGGCTCCCCGTGGGGAAAATCACACGAGAATGAGGATTCTACTCGCTCGGAGCGGCGGGGTCTCCTGTTGATGCCCCTCCTTGTAGGGGCGCTGCTGGCTGCGCCCCGCTGGCAGGGCTTCGGGCCCCATCGCCTGACAGCTGTGCCAACGGGGGACCAGGGGCGCAGCAAGCAGCGCCCCTACGGCAGAAGGCCGAACTTCGTTGCTCCCCAAAACGAGGACTCGAACCAAACCCGGGCAAGGCACGGCCTGCGGCGGGCGAACCCGCCGCGAACCGAGAGAGCCACGACCTTGTCTCAGGCGGCTTGGATCACCAGCGACCGCTGGCTCCCGCGGCCCGCGGCGGGCGAGGACCCCGCTCCTCGCGCGGGCGGGCCTCGTTGACGCGCAGACTGCGACCTCCGAAGTCCGCGCGGTCGAGCGCGGAAATCGCCGCCAAGGCGCCGTCGTCGTCGTTCATCTCGACGAAGCCGAAGCCCCGCGGCTGTCCCGTTTCGCGATCACTGATCAAGTTGACGGACTCGACACTTCCGTAAGCCTCGAAAAGCTCGCGAATCTCGTCCTCGGTCGCCCTGAACGGCAGGTTTCCCACATAAATCTTCTTGGCCATAGCTCCATCCACGGTCCGTGCCCCGCGCACGAGGCACTAGGTCACTCGAAGGACCGAGCGGCTCCTTTGCCGCTCGGCTGTGCTCACAGCGATACCACTTGCTAACTTCGTGAGTCGGCCGGGCAAAACCGGGACGAGAATCTGCGTTCGCCGCATTTTTCCCGAGGACGAGAGGGACACCGAAGCTAGGACGCGGGCGTCGAATCGGGTACCATCGCCCCGCCGTCGCGCCTTCGCACTGCCCGCCAGCCCCGGTTCGAAGGAGCGGGCGTTTCCGCGTCCCCCCGCGACGGGCGCGCCGATGGACTACGAAGCCACCTACCAGCACTTCTACCCGCGGGTCCTCGGTTTCTACCTCCACAAGGGGGTGGAAAGAGATCTCGCGCGTGACCTCACCCAAACCGTGTTCCTCCGGGTTTGGAAGAACTGGAAGACGACGGACGGAGGCACGGTGGAATCCCTGGCACCTTGGATCTTCACGATTACCCGCAACCTGTTCCTGAACCACCTCAGGGACGGCATGGCGAAAAAGAACCGCCCGCGCGGGACGTTCGTGTCGATCGAGAACCCCGAGGTGCAGGACGAACCGCTTGCCGAAGGACTCGCCACCGAGGAGCCCGACGCCCTGGACGAGTTCCTGGCCGGTGAACGCGAGCAACAAGTACGCGTCGCGATCGAGCAGTTGCCGCCGCGCATGCGGCGTTGTGTCCTGCTCTACTTGGAAGGCTTCAAGTACGAAGAGATCGCGACGCTGATGTTGACCTCCATCGAAACCGTCAAGTCGCAGCTGTTCCAGGCCAAGTTGAAGCTCAAGGAAGCCCTCTCGACCGATCTTCCCGGCCGCGCCGTCGCTTCCTGATGTCGTTTGTTTTGTTGGAGGACCGACCATGAACGCGACCCACGGGCTGCCGAGGCGCCCCGGAGAAAGTCCACCGAATCTCGCCGCCGGCGAACGCGCGGCAGCCTATTTCGGCGGCCGGCTGTGTCCCGAGGATGTCGAGACCCTCCAAGACGACCTGGCCCACGATCCCGACCTCGCCGAGACCCTGCTCGACTGGCAGTGTTTCGCGCCCCCTTCCGCCGACTCTCTACCGACCGCCACCCTCACCCTCTGGCAAAGCGAAGACAAAGCCCGCCTCGACGTTGGGATCAGCGAGGAGCGCGAAGCCCGCGAAGAGGCCGCCCGCCTGATCGGCATTCCGGTCGAAGACCTCGGCCGAGTCCCGCCACCACCCGCGCCCACTTTCAGCGCCGAAGAACAAGAGCGAGCCAGAAGGGCGATCGAGCGGTTGAGGCCGCTGTCGGCGACGGAGCGGTTGGAGCTGGTGAAGCGCGAGCCGGAGGCATTTGCAGGGGAGGCGGTGGCGAGCGCTTGCTTGGTGGAGGCACGGGCGGCGTTGCCAGAAGGCCCACGAGCTTCGGGCTCGTGGGCAGAAGTAGTGTCTCGCTGGGCGGCTACTGGCTCTACGACCGACTTAGCTTTTCAGGTCCGGGCGGATCTCTTCAGAGGCAACTCAATGCGGTGCTTCGGAGACCTGCATCAGGCGAAAAAGATAATCGAAGAGGCAATCCAAACGGCTTCCCATCACGCGGTCCGGAATCCCGTCTTTTGGGCAGAAGCCACGAGCTTCAGCGCCTCCATCGCCAGGGATCTCAGAAATTTTCGTGACGCCTTAACATACTCTAATATCTCGCATATCCTCTACGACCACCTGCACCGGTTGCGCGAAGCCATCTCGGCGAAACTCTCGGCGACTATGATCCATGAAGTATCCGGCGACTTGAAGCGAGGCCTCCGCACAGTGGTAGATGCAGCTTGCCTAGCGCAAGAAGCGGCGGATAGCGACCTTCTGCTGCATGCTTGGCACTGCCGGGCGGTCCTGCTAGCTAAGTACGGACGACCCAGTGAAGCGCAAGAACTTCTCGAGAAGCTAAAGCCCGAGTATCTGAAAAGGCCCTTCTGGGAACCCGGTAGGCTTTGGGTCTTGGGACTAGCGCTGGCCGGTGACGAACGGATAGGAGGTCCAGAAGACTGCCTGGACCGCGCTCAAGAAATATACATTGAGAGAGGCCACATTTTTAATGCTGCTCTTGTTACGCTGGACCTAACGCTACTTCTTCTAGAGAAGAACCGCACTGACCAGGTCCTATCTCTAGCCATCTCCATGGGAAAGACCTTCGAGGCCCTCGGTGTGGGTCGGGAAACTCTCGCTTCCTGGGCCATCCTCCGCGAGGCCGCAGAGCGGCGGGAGCTGACGCAGGCGATCGTCCGGCAGGTCCAGGAGGAGATCTCGAGGCCGGGGGCGTTTCGGCGGGTCGGTGCGGGCGCGGCTGGCGGTGGTCCGCTTGCCAAAGCGGAGAAGCTTGATCATGATCTGAAGGGCGCTACTGCCGGGCCTCGGACCATGGACAACGTGAATCGGTTTCCCACCCCTCCGGGGAAGACGGCCGACTCGACCGACGAGCGGTCGGCTTTGTACTTCGCGGGGGTGCTGAGCGAGGCCGAGGCCGAGAAGTACCAGGATCAGCTCGCGAAGAACCCGGAGCTCGCCGAGTCCGTGCTCGACTGGCAGGCCTTCTCAAGTCCCACCGCGGACGTGGTTTCCCCCGAGGAGCTCGCTTCCTGGCAAGCGGCGGATCGGATCCGGCTTCAAGCCGCGATCGAAGCCGAGGGCAAAGACGCCGAGGTGATGCCAGTCTCACCCGTCCTCCAGTTCCCCACCGCGACCACAGCCCCAGCACCGAAGCGCCACGCCTGGAAGTGGCTGGCCGCCTCCGCGGGGCTCGCGGCCGGCTTGGGCGGGGTGATGTTCGCGACGGCACCGGTGCCGGAAACGTACATCGTCCCCGTGAGCACGCTCCGCGGCGACGACGACGTCACGACCCTCGAGCTCGGCCGGTGGCCCCACAAGGCGCTTTTCCGGATCGACGCCCGGACGCTCGGTGAAATCGCCGAGCCGCAAGCTGCGTTGCTCGACTCGATGACCGATGCCGTCGTCGCCACCACCTCGGCCAAGCCCTGCGGTGAGGCCCTCTGCGCCCAATTCTGGGGACTTTCGCCCGGCAACTATCGGCTCGAGCTCAACGACCTGGCCACGGACCAACCCCGGCTCGTCGCCTACCACCCCGTCGAACTCCTTGCCACCGACCGCGCGCCGTAACCTCGCCGGGGCGGCCCTCCTGGCCCTCCTCCTCCCCCTGGCCCTCGCCAGGGCCGCCCACGCCGCGCCCACCGGCCCGGCCCCCCTGCGCCCCCTCGACGAGCGCACCCTGGGCATCGGTGAGAGCCGCAACTACTTCTTCCCCATGAAAGCCGGGGAATACCTCCGTATCGACGTCGAGCAGAACGACGACATCGACGCCGGGATCCGCCTGTACGACTCGCGGGGGAAGCTGCTGTTTCATGGGAATTCGTACACCGGAACGCACGGCGCCGAGACGATGTCTTGGATTGCGGAAAAGGCCGAGGTGCTGCGGGTGGAGGTGTATGCGTGGGAGGAGTTCGATGGCCGCTTCCGGGCATCAGTAGATGGACCTAGATCGCCTTCTGCCTATGACGTTCGTCGAACGCAAGCCTCGAGGGAACTGTTCGAGGGTATTCGTCTTGAGGAGCAGCAGCCTGAACCGCTCTACGCCCAGGCCGAGGAGCACCACCGGCGTGCCGTCGCACTTTGGGCTGGCCTCGCTGAACCGCGCTGGGCCGTAGTGGCCCAGCGGCATCTAGCTTTCGTGCTCAAAGAGCAGGGGGACAGCGAACAGAGCTACGCCCTCTACCGCTCAATCTGGAAACCCCTTCTTCAGATAGAAGAGATCGAGCTAATCGGCGAAGCTGGATGCGAAATAGTAAGACACCTCATTGCCGAGGGAGACGTATCCGAATTCGATTACTTCAGCGAGGTCGTCCTTGCGCGCCTTTCGTCGCAACTTCCACATGCGGCGGCCCGCCGAGCCGCCTGCATGGCTTTCGAAGCAATGCGCATCGGGCGGCTGGAAACCGCAGTCGATTTCCTGCGATTCCAAACGGGAGTTCTCTCGGTCGCAGAAAATCGCAGAGAACTTTCTGAGGCACTGCGGGATCTTAGTCGAGCCCTGCGACGCTTGGGCCGTCTTGAGGAGGCACTCCGCGTAACGAAGCGTCAGTACAAGCTGGCTGAGACACCGGACACGAAGGCGAGAGCCTTGGTGGCATATGCCCTCATACAGATTGGACTCGAAAAACCCTCTGAGGCTATTCAGACCATCGCAGAGATAGTGCCGACAACGCTGCCCTTGGCCGTCCAGGCGGAGATCGCATACGCTGGCGGCTGGGCCAACTTTGATGCGGGGAACTACGCCAGCGCCTCTGAGTTATTCCGAAAGTCTTCCGAGCTCCGTCCTAGAGGTCCAGAACACGCTGCATCTTGGGCCTTCCTGGCTCTTTCGGAAATAGAACGTGGCCGACTGCAATCGGCCCGTGATGCACTATCGAAAGCCCTGGAATTCCCGTTACTTGCCGATGCCAGCACCCGTGCATTCGTGCATCGAGTCGAGGCGAAAATCTTCTACGAAGAAGGCCATTTGCGCGAGGCCGTGGATAGACTCCAATTGTCGCTGAGCGAAATGGAACAACAGCGTCAGGATCCTGACTCTGAAGCCCTCAGGGTCTCATTCTGGTCTACCCGATCTCAACACCTCGAAGCCGCAGTCAATTTGCTTCTGTCCGCAGCTGATCGTCAAGGGGATCAACACTATGCCGAGCAGGCTTTCATGATTGTTGACGGCTCACGGGCTCCGGCCTTGAGGGAAAGACTCCAGCGGGCCCCCTACCGGCAAGAGGAGAGCAGTCTCTATTCTCTGGGGCTCCGGCCGGAGCTGGCCCAACTCGACCAGAAGATTGCGGACCTAACGCGACGCATGCCGCCGGGTTGGCGCGAGCTGAGAGCTCTATTCTCTAGACAGAGAGCCGAAATTCAACTCAGTGCTGCCCTCCGCAGAAGACCTGCCAAGAAGCCTTCGTTCCCGTCGTCGTCAGCAAGGCTCAGTCTAAACGAACTCAAGGCGCAGCTCAGGCCAGATGAGCAATTCATCTCCTTCTTTCTCGGAAGGGAACGAAGCCTCGCCTGGATTATCGACCGGAATCACTTCGATCTGGTCTCGTTGCCGCCAGGCGCTGAGATCGAGCGTGTTGCTCTCGACCTTGCCATTGCCGCCGCAGAATCGCGATCTTCCGATAGAGAAGGGCACTTTCGAACCGCGGCTTCAGCGTTCTCGAAACTGGTTTGGGCACCCCTTACCCCAAAGATCTGGGCCCAGAGGCTACAGATCAGTCCCGATGGAGCCCTTCATCGCGTTCCGTTTGCCGTCGTTGCAGATCCTGAGACGCCCGAAGCGCAACTCGTGGATCGATTCGGACTCTCCATCGCCCCGTCCCTGGCAAGCGTCTTGGAGATTCGACGCCGCCAACGTAACTGCTCGGGTGTTGGATTGATCACTACCTCGGAAGGGAGCAGCGACTTCTCTGATGACGGCCGAGCTCTGAGAGCGTACAGCTCAGACATTACCTTGATCAGAGCTACCCGAACTGATGTTCTCGGCCCGGGCCTCAAGCCCTTCTGCCAATTGCACATCGCTTCCCACGGGTCAGCAGATTCCAGTTGGCCCGACTCCTCCGCTTTGATCTTTGACGGCTCAGGACTCGGTAAGAGCGTCTATGCATTCGAAATCAGGGAGCTTGAACTTTCGGCAAGCCTCGTGACACTCGCTGCATGCGAGTCAGGAGTTGGCGACGTTCGCGGTGAGGGTCTGTACGGCCTAACAAATGCAATCCTGGGGGCTGGAGCCAAACAAGTTCTTGCGAGCCTGTGGCCGATCGACAACCAGGCCACCTCCGAACTGATGGAGGACTTTTACGACGCGCTCGGGAGTGGGCTCGACCCACACTTGGCACTTCGCAGGGCTCAGCTAAATCAGAGAAGCCGCGTCGGCCGACATCATCCAGCTCTTTGGGCAGCCTTTCAAATTTTCGGAGCGCCAGGGAACTAAACCTCTGGAAAGAGTTCGGGTATTGCACCTAGCGGGCGACGGCAGCTCCTCCTGGGGCACTTGATACCCGCTTAGGAGACCAAGAACCATGCACGATGAACACAAAGCAGAAGTCTTCCGTCCGGAGGACAATCCCCCTTCTCCGACGCCCGCCCAGGGGACAAAGCCTGGAGGGGATCCAGTCCCCCCCGACCCCCCGACCAACAGCTTCCAAGCTCCCGCTACGCCCAAGGCGAAAGCTGCACCGAAGCGCAATAAGCCTCGGCCGACAACTCGGAGTGCTCGCGGCAAGTCGAAAGGCGCCTGATGCCCGCCCCCCACCCCGACGACACCCACATCTGGAACGGCCTCGATGGTTTGCGGGGCGAGCCGTTCCGGGGCGCTGCGGAACCGGCGGCGGTGGGTCGGGCTTTGCTCGCGGGGCGGGAGCGGATGCAGTTTGGAGGCTCGAAGGCGCGGTCGCGGGCGCCGGGGTATGAGCGCTGGGGGGTGGCTTTCGGGCCGGGGGCTTTGGAGCTGCGGGAGGCGCTGGAGCCGTTGATCGCTTGGCGCCGACAGCGGTTCGGGGAGCGGGTGGGAGAGTTCGAACTGGTGCCGGAGGCCGCTACGCGCAAGGGTCTCGGATTGGTACCGCTCGGGGCGGCTCGGGACGAGGTCACGGACCCCGACTATTTGCTGCTCGTGGGGGAACCGGAGGGTTTGCCCTGGGAGCGCCAGTACGCCTTCGACCAGGCGCGCTCGGTGGGGCGCCTGGACTTCGCTACGCCCGACGACTACGAGCGTTATGCCCGCGGCGTCGTGGCGGCGGAAAGCGGTCGGCGTCGGCGGCAGCGCTCGTGGGCGCTGGCGGGGCCGCGTTTTGCCGGCGACCGGGCGACCGAGTTGTCGGCCGACGAGTTGCTGGCGCCCCTGGCCGAGGCTTTGACCGACGAGCCGGATTGGTCGCTGATCGCCGAGATCGGCGCAGGCGCTACCAAGGACCGGATCCGGTCGCTGCTCGGCGGGTCCGAGGCGCCGGCGCTGGTTTTTCTCGCCAGCCACGGCTTGGCCTTTCCTGCTGCCGACGAGCGTCAAGCCGCCGGGCAGGGCGCGGTGGTTTGCGCCGACTGGCCTGGGACGGGCATGAGCGGTGGCCACTTCCTCGCGGCTGAAGACATCGACGACGAGCTCGACGTCGCCGGTCTGATCGTGTTCGCCTTCGGCTGCTGCACCGCGGGCACGCCCGCCGTCGAAGGCTTCGCCCCCGCCCTCGGTCGCGCGGAACCCGCGCCGCTCGCGCCCTCGGCGTTCGTCTCGGCACTGCCGCGGCGCCTGCTCACCCACCCCCGGGGCGGGGCACTCGCCTTCATCGGCCACGTCGACCTCGCCTGGCCCTACTCCTATCGGCTCGACGGCGGCCGCGAGGTTTACCGCGAGGCCCTGCGGGGCCTGCTCGAGGGACGCCGCGTGGGGGACGCACTGCATGGCTTCGGCGCGCGCTACGGCGACATCCTGCACGAGCTGCACGAAGCGCTCGAAGGGGAGCGAGGCGACGTCGACCCCCGTTGGCTGGGCATCCTGTGGATCGCCGCGCGAGACGCGCGCTCCTACGTCCTGATCGGGGACCCGGCGGTGCGCCTGGCGGTGCCTCGACGGCCATGAGCCGGCCGCGAGCCCACGCTCTGGTGGTCGGCATCGACCGCTACGCCGACAGCCCGATTGGACGCGAGTTCGATTTCGAAGGCCTCGACGGCGGCGTGCGCGATGCGCGCAAGTTTCACGCTTACCTAGAGCGCGACCTCGGACTGCCACCCGAGGACCTGTGCCTGCTGACCGCCTCCCGCGGACTCACCGCCGAACCCCGCGAGGCCCCCGCGGATCGCCCAGGTTATGCCCAAATCGTCGGCGCTTGGCGGCGGATGGCCACCCGCGCCGAGCCGGGCGACATCGTCCTGTTCTACTTCTCGGGTCACGGCGTGCGGGTGCCGAGCCTGCTCCCGGAGCGCCGCCCCGGTCTCGACGAGTGCCTAGTGCCCTACGATGCCGCCGCTGCCGAAGGCCGGCTCCTCCACGATCTCGAGTTGGCCTATCTACTCGCGGAGCTCGCCGCCCGCGAGATCGATACCGTGGTCATCCTCGATGCCTGCTTCGCCGGCGGTGCTCTTCGCGCCGAGCCCCGGGTCCGCGTGCGCGGCGCGCACTGCCTGCGCCGCGCCTGCGACGAACTCCCGTCGGCGGTCGCCGATCTCGCCACACTGCGGGCCTTCGCCGCCCGTCGCGCCGCTGGCTGGGGCGACGCCGCCTGCCATCCCTGGCTCGCGGGCTCGCGCCACACCCTCCTGGCGGCCTGTGCCGCCCACGAGTTGGCCCTCGAAGCCCCGCTCGAAGACGGCAGCGTGGGCGGCTTGTTCACGGCTTCGTTGCTGTCGGCTCTGCGGCGCGCCGGGCCGGGCGGGGCGACCTACCGCGAGTTGCTCCGGCGCACCCAGTCCGCTTTGCTCCTGGCCGGCTCGCGCCAAACGCCGCAAGCGGAGGGAGTTCTCGATCGGGTTTTCCTGGGTCGGGAGCCGGTCGCCGCGCCGCGGGGTGTGGCCGTGCTCGAAACTAGGGAAGATGGCGGGCTCCGACTGGCCGCCGGGGCTCTGCAAGGCCTCGCCCCGGGCGCCCTCTTCCGCTTTCCCCTGGGTGCGTTCGCGACCACCGTTTTCGAAGCCCAGTCGGTCGACGATCACAGCAGCGTCGTTCACGCGGTCGGCGACGGTCCTCCCGTGCGGATCGAGCCCGGCGAGCTCTTGGGTCTGCTGTCTCCCGCGCCGTGGCGCTTGCTCCGACGGGCACGGTTGGTCGGAGCGGCCGCCGAGCTGACCGAGTTGGCGGTCCTGCTGACCGCGCCGAGTCCGGAGCGCGAATCCTTCTTGCGGGCGGCGGCGGCGGACGAAGTCGCGGATCTTCGGATCGAGGTCGGCGCGGATGGCCGGTTTGCCGTCACCACCACTCTGGGCGAGATCCTCGCGCTCGGTCCGCCCCTCGATTCGAACGCACCGAACGCCGCCTCCGAACTCGTTCGGCGCCTCGCCCACTGGGCGCGCTTCGAGGGCGTGAGAACCCTGCGCAACCGCGACTCGGCGAGCCAACTGCGGGACGCCGTCACGCTCGCCATCGACCGCCGGATCGTCACCGAGCCCGGCCATTTCCCGGCGGGCCGGAGCTTCACCTTGGCCGCGGCCAATCACAGCGACCGTGTGCTGTACGTGACACTCCTGTCGCTCGGTGCCGACTGGAGCATCGAGCAGCTGTGGCCCCTCGGCCCGTGGTCGAGCTTGGGCCCCGGGGAGAGCACCCCCGTGCTGCTCGCCGTGGGCGAGCTGCCGGCCGGCGCCGAACGCGGCCGGGCGGTGCTGAAAGTTATCGCCTCCGAGCGCCCAGCGAGTTTCGAGTGGTTGGAGCTACCAGCTTTGACGGCGCCGGCCGCGCCGCCCGTGCCGCCGACGGTGTTCCGCTCCCCGCTCGACGAGTTCCTCGCGGCCTGGCTCCGCGGCCGGGTCAGCGCGACGAACGTGATCCGCTCGACGGCCGCCGATTGGGCGACGGTAGAGTGGGAACTGGAACTCCATCGTTCGCCGGACCCAACGAGTAACGGCTGAAGGCCTCGAGAGCCACTGCCAACTCCCCTTCCCCGAGCTCCAGGGCCGCGCGGATCGCCCGTTCGAAAGCCTGGCGCGCCTCGGCCTCGCGACCATCGGCGGCCCAGCGGGCGCCCAGCCACTGATAACCATGCAAGCGAAGCCGTAGGCCCGTCGGGTCACTGCCGAGCCGTTCCGGCGACTTGGGTTCACAGGCGTGGCAGGCGCTCGCCATGAGCTCGAGAGCACAGGACCGCCATTCCGGTTCGTCTTGGGCCAGGCGGCCGAGACTGCGCGCCAAGCGGTAACACATCACGGCCCGGGTGAGGCGATCGAGGGGTTTGCCGGAGGCGTCGCGATCGTCATGGCCAAGGGCATAGAGGGCCGCCGCCTCGGCGAACATCCCCAGAGGCTCGAAGACTTTCTCCGCCAACAGGGCCGGATAACCATCCGGTGGCAGGACGGGCGCCCGATCCTCGGCCACCAGGGCCCAGGCGTGCCGCTCCAGGGCGTCGAGGCAGTCGAAGCGCAAGCCGGCATCGAGACTCAACACCTGCATCTGCCCCGGCTGGAGGCCGGAGAGAACGGCGCGGGCCAGAGTGTTCGAATCACCGTGTTCGACGAGGGCCGTCCAAACCTGCGGGTCGCGGGGCATTTCCACGGCACGGTCCTCCCGAAGAAGCTCGGCCAACAGCCGGGGCGCCGCCGCCGGATCGAACCGCACACGGTGGCGGAGATACTCGAAATGGTCGGCGGGGCCTACGGTGGCGGTATGGGTCGACATTCCCTACTCCTCGATCCTTCTTCGACTAGGACCCCGCAAAGGAAAAAAAGTTCAGGGCGACGATCGCCAGGTGCATTGGGTATCATCGCCACCTCTCGAAACGGATTACGACGCCTGCGACCGCTGCCGACTCGCTCGCCCTCAGCCGCACGATGACCACCCCGATCTACGACGCCTCCGCCCTTGAAGTCCTGCGTGGACTGGAACCCGTGCGTAAGCGCCCGGGCATGTACACCCAGACGGAACGCCCCAACCATCTCGTTCAGGAAGTGGTCGACAATTCGGTCGACGAAGCGGTGGCGGGGTTCGCCTCGAGGATCGCAGTGACCCTTCACGAGGACGGTTCGGTGACCGTCGAGGACGATGGTCGCGGGATGCCGGTGGATCTCCATCCGGAGGAAGGCGTGTCGGGCGTCGAGGTGATCCTCACTCGCCTGCACTCCGGAGCCAAGTTCTCGAACAAGAGTTACCGCTACTCGGGCGGCCTTCACGGCGTCGGCGTCTCGGTGGTGAATGCGCTCTCCTCGCGACTCGATGTGACGGTCAAGCGCGGAGGCAAGGTCTGGGCCATGGCCTTCGCCGACGGGCAGAAGACGGTGGAGCTCCACGAGGTCGGCACCGTCGGCCAGAAGAACACCGGCACCCAGGTTCGCTTCTGGCCCGACGGCAGCTTCTTCGACTCGCCCAAGGTGAGCGTGCCGCGCCTGAAGCACGCCCTCAAGGCCAAGGCCGTGTTGTGCAGCGGGTTGACCCTGCGCTTCAGCCACGAAGGTCACCCCGAGGACGACCAGGAATGGCACTACGAGGACGGCCTGTCGGACTACCTGAAGGACGAACTCCAGGGGGCCGTGACGGTGCCTGCTCCGCCCATGGTCGGCCACGTGGTGGGCGACGAGCGGGAGCTCGACTGGGCCGTGGTCTGGCTGCCGGAAGCCGGGGAAGCCGTTCAGGAGAGTTACGTCAACCTGATTCCGACCCCCCAGGGGGGCACCCATACCAACGGCTTCCGCACCGGCCTGACCGACGCGCTGCGCGAGTTCTGCGAATTCCGCGACCTGCTGCCCCGGGGCGTGCGGATTACGCCGGAGGACGTCTGGAGCCGCTGCGCCTTCGTGCTCTCGCTGCGGATCAAGGACCCCCAGTTCGCCGGCCAAACCAAGGAGCGGCTGTCGAACCGGGACGCCGCCACCTTCGTTTCAGGCGTCGTCAAGGACAGCCTCTCGCTGTGGCTGAACCAACACACCGAGGAGGCCCTCGAGATCGCCCGGCTGGCGATCGAAAGCGCCCAGGCACGGCTCAAGGCGGATCGCCAGGTGCTCCGCAAGCGCATCACCAGCGGACCGGCCCTGCCCGGCAAACTGGCCGACTGCTCGAGCAAGGAACTGGGTGAAACCGAGTTGTTCCTGGTCGAAGGGGACTCCGCGGGCGGCTCCGCCAAGCAGGCGCGGGACCGCGAGTACCAGGCCATCCTGCCGCTGCGCGGCAAGATTCTGAACACTTGGGAGGTGGACTCGTCGGAAGTCCTCGGCTCCCAGGAGGTCCACGACATCGCCGTCGCCGTGGGCGTCGACCCGGGGTCGCCGGATCTGGCCGGCCTACGGTACGGCAAGGTCTGCATCCTGGCCGATGCCGACTCCGACGGCGCGCACATCGCGAGCCTTCTGTGCGCCCTGTTCGTGCGCCACTTCCCCGCTTTGGTCGCCGAACACCGGGTTCACGTCGCCATGCCGCCGCTCTTCCGCATCGATGTCGGCAAGCAGGTCTTCTACGCCCTCGACGACGACGAGCGCCGGCAGATCCTCGAGCGCCTCGAGACCGAGGGCGTGCGCGGCAAAATCAACGTCCAGCGCTTCAAGGGTCTAGGGGAAATGAACCCGAGCCAACTGCGCGAAACCACCATGGACCGCGACACGCGCCGCCTGGTGTGCCTAACCCTGGACGACGAAAGCGGTGCCCCGCCCGCGCCCGTGCTCGATCTCCTGCTGGCCAAGAAGCGCGCCGCCGACCGCCGCCAGTGGCTGACCGAAAAGGGCAACCTGGCAGAGGTCTAGCGGCGCTCAAGCCTTCAGCGGACGTCGATGCGTCCGCTGCCGATCTGCACCAGCGACACTTCGTTGTAGCGACCGGCCGTCGGGCCGTTCTCCAGGCGCAGCACGCCGCGCGGGCACACCTGGCTACAGATGCCGCAGCCGACGCAGGAGCTACGGATGATGTTCTGACCCCGCTGGGCGTACCAGCGGACGTCGATGCCCATCTCGCAGTAGGTCGAGCAGTTGCCGCAGGAAATGCACTGGCCGCCGTTGGTGGTGATGCGGAAGCGGGACTTGTACTTCTGCACCATCCCCAGGATGGCCGCCAGCGGACAGCCGAAGCGGCACCACATGCGGTTGCCCATGAGGGGGTAGAACCCGGTGCCCACGACTCCGGCGAAGATCGAGCCGATGGCGAAGCCATACCACTCCTGCCACTTCCAGTAGCTGTTGCCGAAGCCGCCGGTGTGGTAATTCCACAAGGTCAAACCGGTCATCACGACGGCGAAGACCAGCACCGAGTGGATCACCCAGCGTTCGATCTTCCACGCCCGCTTCGATTTGTCCGATTGTTGGCGGAACGGGTCGCCCAAGGTCTCGGCCAAGCCGCCGCAGCCGCAGACCCAGGAGCAGTACCACCGTTTGCCGAAGAAGGCGGCGAAGGCCGGCACCACCAGGAACGACAGGGCGACGCCCCACCAGAGCAAGACCCAGCCGAAGGTACCGCCGGACTTCAAGCCGTTCAGGTTCCAGTCGTAGAAGAAGGTGTAGTTCAGGGGCCAGGCGTTCTTGAGGTCCATCGACGGCTTGTTCAGAGCCTCGAGGACGTTCGGGATGAGAAACGCGAAGCCGAGTTGGAAAAAGGTGACCGACGCCGTGCGCACCAGTTGGTAACGGCTGTGGCGGTAGTTGATGGCGAAGCGGATGCCCATGACCAGGACCGCTAGGCAGTACAGAAAGCCGTAGAAGAACCAACGATCCGCCGTTTTGCCCTTGAGGAGTTGCGCCACCGGGTCTGCCAGGCGAATCCAGCCGGTGATGAACTCCGGCCGGAAGTACAAGAGGATGTAGAAACCG
The DNA here is from genome assembly GCA_033762835.1 of Thermoanaerobaculia bacterium. Classification (GTDB taxonomy): domain Bacteria; phylum Acidobacteriota; class Thermoanaerobaculia; order Multivoradales; family DATKCC01; genus JANRLG01. Next base: position 58,068 of record JANRLG010000305.1, on the reverse strand, counting down.
ATCAAGAACGCCCCGAGGGCGATGCCGATCGCACCCCGCGACTTCACCGGGTCGAAGAAGATGCGGTGGTTCTTGATCCCCGGCGGCTCTTGACGCAGGCGCGGCAAGAAGAAGAGCAGCGCACCGAAGCAGGCGAGCCCCCAGGTCAAGGCCGCCCAAAGACCCGGCGAGCGGACCACCGGACCCCGCTCGGCGGCGGTCGCCAAGGCCAGCCGAAACTCCTTGGTTTCGTAGCCCGCGATTCCGGCCCCGGCGGGCAAACCGGCGTTGACCGCCGCCACGGCCCGGTTGGCGGCGAGGCCAAAGGCCACGACGGAACGCGGGTCCGTGGGGTTCGAGAAGGCGCCGCGCAGCGCGTCCCGGTGCTCGGGCTTGATCTTCTCGAGAGCGACGCTCCAGGCAGCATCGTCCGCGACGTAGTAGTCGAAAAACGGCACGATCAGGAACAGGCCGAAACCAAGTAGGAACAAGCCGAGACCGGCGAGTTGGAGGGTACGCAGGGCAGAAGAGGAACCGTGGCTCATGGTTGTCGTGCCTCTTTCAGCTCGCGCGGCGTAGGGCGGAGAGACCGGCGAGGCCTCGTTTGCGTTTCAAAGTGACCGGACTCTCGGGATGGCGACGGTTGTAGACCGCCACCAACTCGTGCTCGTACTGGCGGTAGAACTCCGGGTCGAAGTTGGCGACGCCCAGGTTCTCGAGCACCCATCGGATCGGCCGGCCGGCTTCGAGCCACTCCTGGCAGACCTCGTGACGGTAGCGGATGCCCATGACCTGGAAGCCGAGGACGGGGCCGTCGGGTCCGCGGTAGTTCAAGCGCAACCCGAGCTTGCCCGCCGGATGCTCCCAGTAGATCGACTCTTCTCCCTCGCCCGGCTGGGCGGGAACTTGCCCGTACACCTGCCACTCGAGGTCGAAGAACTTGGCCGAGTTGAACCAGGTGCCGGGTTCGTAGACCGTAGGTTTGCCGGCGAGGTTGTAGCCCACCGTCTCGCCCATTCGGCGGCCGACGTACCACAGGGGCTCGACCGGCCGCCGCCCCGGCCGGGCCTGCCGCACTTCGGCACAGTCGCCCGCGGCATAGACGTCCGGCAGGTTGGTACGCAGGTGTTCGTCGACCAGGACGCCGCGGTTCGTCTCGATCCCGGAGTCCTTCAGGAAATCGACGTTCGGCCCGACGCCCACGGTGAGACCGACGAGCTCGCAGGGGATTTCTTCGCCGCTCTTGGTCACGACCGCCCGCGCCCGCCCGTCCGGACCGGCTTCGATGCGCTCCATCTCGGTGCCGAACCGCAGGTCGACGCCGTGTTCCCGGAGGTGCCGGGCGATCATGGCGGACTCTTCCGGAGGGTAGGCGAAGCTCATCCAGCCGGGCTCGCGGACCAGGAAGGTCACCGGAATGCCCCGGGTGAGCAGCATTTCGGTCAGCTCGACGCCGATCAGCCCGCCCCCCACGACCACCGCACGGCGCACCCGGCCGCTGGCCGTGTTGGCCTCGAGTAGCTCCAAGTCCTGATAGCTGTAGAGGGCCTGGACACCGGGGAGATCTTGGCCCGGCCAGCCGAACTTATTGGACTTCGAACCCGAGGCGACGACCAAGGCGTCGTAGGGCATCGTGGCGCCGGAATCGAGATGCAGTTGCTTTGCCCCGGTGTCGACGCGCGTCACCCGCGCCCGCAAGCGACCGATCCGGTGTTCGTCCCAGAAGCCGTCCTCGTAGGGCTTGGTGTTCTCGTAGCGCATGTGCCCCATGTAGATGTACATGAGCGCGGTGCGCGAGAAGAAGTGGTCGGTCTCCGCCGAGATCAGCGTGATCTCGTCCTTGGAGCCCAACCGCCGCAGAGTGCGGGCGGCAGTTACCCCCGCCACGCCGTTGCCGATGATGAGGATCTTCCGCGCGCTCACGAGTCTCCCTTCGCCGAGTCGCCGAGTGTCCAGGACGGGATCTCCCGGAGTTTGGCACAGCCGATGGAGGTACGAAGTGGTCGCCCTGGTGGATTGTTCCCGGACTTCGTCGGTCGTTTTCGACTCACCGGCTCTGAGGGACTTTCCTGTGGATCTCCGTTTGTCATCGAACAGCAGCAAGGAGCTGCTTTACCAAACGGAGGAACGCTCATGAGACATTTTCAGAGGATCTTCGTCGGATGGACACTGGCGAGCGCGTCGGCCCTGTCGGCGCAACCGGTATACCAGCTGCACGACAACGGCAATCTCTGGGTCTACACCGGGTTGCCCTGCACCGAAACCGCTTGCCCGGGGTGGCGCTTGCTCGACAACCATCCCGGCACCCGGGAGATCACCGCCGGAGGGGTGCCGGCGGGCGGGTTCACCGCCACCGGGGCGCCCCCTTTCGCGCCCCCGCTTTATCAACGTCGCTCCGACGGCAGCATCTGGCGCTACACCGGCACGCCGTGCAGCAACGGATCGTGTCCGGGGTGGGAAAAACTCGACAACGACACCGCGATCGTGGCGATCGTCGCCGCCGGCGCGGAGAGTCTCTACAAGCGCCTCGGGAACGGCAGCGTCTGGCGCTACACCGGGACGCCCTGCAGCGGAGACTCATGCTCCGGCTGGGAGCAACTCGACAACCGTTCGACGACCCGGGAAGTCATCGCTGCCGGGACCGAGCTCTACCAGCGACGCGAGGATGGGAGCATCCTGCGTCATACAGGAGCGGCGTGCAGCGGTGGATCGTGCTTCGGGTGGGAACTCCTCGACAACCATTCGAGCACCCAAGAGATCACCGCCGGCCTAACCGGCAGCCGAGGGGTGGTGCTCTATCAGCTGCGATCGGGCGGGGAGATTTGGCGCTACACGGAGACGCCCTGCACTGGCGCCTCCTGCCCCGGATGGCAGCTGCTCGCCAGTGACCCGGCAACGGTCTCGATCGTGACCGGCGGCGACGCGCTCTACAAGCAGCACAGCGACGGCGGGATTTGGCGCTACACCGGCAGTGGCTGGCTCCAACTCGATCGGGATCCGCGGATCCGTCAGATCTCCACCGGCCCGAGATCGTTGTACAAGAGCCACGACGATGGCACGATTTGGCGGTTCACCGGCCTGCCGTGCGACGGCGAGTCGTGCCCGGGCTGGCAGCTCTTGGACGATCCCGTGGAGAAGACGATCTTCAGTACGCGAAACTGAGGGCCGAACGGTCGGGTCCGCCGCAAGAGACGACCCACGGACCCCGGAGTTGAAATTCGGACCGAGCTTCTCTGCGCTGCGGAGAGACGAAACGTCTTCTCGAAAGGAGCCTCCTGTGGCGAGCAAGGTGAATCTGGTCCTCGACGACGAAGTCCGGGCGGATTTCGATGAACTCGTGCCGGCGGGCGAGCGCAGCCGGTTCGCCAACGACGCGATCCGGCGCGAGCTGACTCGCCTCAGCCGAAAAATCGCCATCGAAAAACTGGCGGCCTTCCGGAGAAACGGGCCGAAAGTGAGCACCGCGGAGATCGTGCAAATGGTGCGCGAGGATCGCGAGCGTGAACTTCGGGGTGTCGTTTTATGACGCCTCGTACCTGGCCGTGGCGGAACAGCAGAAGGCCGTTCTCGTTACCGCGGACGGGCGGTTTCGGCGCCGTCTGCCGGCGGACTACCCGATGCGACTGTTGGCTCCGTAATCCCACCGGGAGCCGGCAACCCCCGCAGGAACGCCAACAGGGCGTTGTTGAACGCCTCGGGGCGATCCAAGTAGGCAGCGTGCCCGGCGCCTTCCAGCACCAAGCGCTGGGCTTGGGGCCAGCGCGTCGTCAGCAGGTAGCTCTCCGCCACAGGCACGGTGTCGTCCTTCTCACCCCAGACCAACAAAACGGGCAGACGCACGTTCTCGACCACGGCGCGATAGGTCCGAATCCCCGCGGGCGCCACCAGCACGACCCCGGCGAAAGTCTGCGGTTCGGCGACCAGCAACGGGAACACGTAGCGACCACTCATCGACGGCGCCACCACCACCGGTCGCGAGAGCCCCAGGGCCGGTATCAGCGCCGAGAGCACCGCCTCGGGCGGCAGCTCCGCGGCCGGTGACGCCCCATAACCGGGCAGATCGACGGCCACGACCCGGAATCCCTCCTGCGCCAGGCGACGCAGCGTGCCGATGTTTTGCCACGTGCTCGACTGGAACAAAGCACCGTGGAGCAGCAGCACCGGCCGACCGGTGTCGGGCCCGGCGACCAAAACGTGGATCGAGCCGGCGAGAAACGCCACCTCGCGAGACTCCACCGCGGGCACCGCCTCCGGCGCCCGGTCCTGGGGACCGGCGAGGCAGCTCAGGACGGCCACCGCGAGGGCGAAGGCAGCGACGGGCAACGAGCGCAGGCTTGGGGGCACGGCGTCATTCTCGCCGAAATAACCGGTGGGCAGCGGGTGATCAGATCGCCGTTTCTTCTGCGCATCCCAGTTTGAAAGGAGGACGCACAACATGAAGCGTTCTTATCTGTGGACCGCGGCCATCGTCGTTCTGAGCCTCGTCTCCTTCACCGTCCCCGCCACGGCGGAGAAACTCTCCTTTGCACCGGAGCCGCTGATGAGCCTGGTCCCCACCGGCGGCAAGGTCATCGGCCAGGAGGTGCGGAAGGGCGACCCCAAGACCCTCGAGGACGAGCTCAATGGCATCGGGGTCTGCCATGGCTGCGTCTGCGTGGTCTGTCGTTCGCTCGGCAACGGCGAGTACCTCTGCATCGAGTACGAGTTCTGTACCTGAGCCCCCCGGTCCGCCCGCCGGCCGCCGCGGCCGGCCGGCGGACGCCCAACCAGGAGTTCTCGAGGCAATCCCCAGGACGGCGATACACTCTCGCCGGTGACTCCCCCGACGACCTTTCGTTTCCGCCTGACCGCCATCTCCTGGCTCGCCGCGACCGCCGTATTGGTCTTGGCGGTCCTCACCACGGTCGACCTGTCGCCCCGGGTTTCGGCCGACTTCTTTTTCTCGACCGACGACCCGGAGTTACGCTCGACGGCCGAGATCGAGCGGTTGTTTCCGGCCGGCGCCCAGGTGCTGGTGCGGGCCGCCGCGCCGGACGTCCGTTCGGCCGCCTATGCCGAGAAGATCACCGCCCTGACCTCGGCGCTCCGCGAACTGCCCGGCGTGGCCGCGGTGCGCAGTCTCGCAAGCGGGCCGTTTTCGCCCGGGGACGCTTTCGAGAGCCCGCTGTGGCGACGCCTGCTGGTGGCTCCCGACGGCCGCGCCACGACCCTCGTGGTCGAGACCCGGCCGGACACCGACTCGGCTGCCCTCGTCACGGCCCTCGAAGCCCTTACGGCGCGCTTAACGGCCGCGGACTTCGAGCTCCGGCTGTCGGGGGTGCCCTACGTGGTCGAGTCGATCCGCCGCCACCTGCTGGCCGACCTGCGGAAGTTCACGCTCGTCGCGGTGCTCCTGTTCGGCGCCGTGATCACGCTCCTTTATCGCGACCCGGCGATCGTCACGGGCGCCCTGGCGGCTTGTGTCGCCTCGGCGGCCACGACTCTGCTCTTGCTGGGCCCTTTGGGCCTCGCCATCGGCATGTTGACCGCGAACCTCGCCACCATCGTGTTCGTGGTCACCTTGTCCCACTTGGTCTACCTGACCGCCAACTGGCAGGGCCTCGCCCAGGAAGTACCCGCCGCCTCGGGCCCTGAGCTGGCGCGACTAGCGGTGCGCCGCACGCTGGCACCGTCCTTCTGGTGCTGGGTGGCGGCCCTGCTCGGCTTCGGCAGCCTACTTTTCGCCTCGGCGAAGCCCATGCGTGAGTTGGGCTTGGCCGGTTGCCTGGGCTCGACCGTGGCACTGGCCGTGGCCTTCCTGCTCCACCCGGCGTTTCTCGCGATCGCCCGGCGTCCACCGGGGGCGGACCGAGTCACGCGGGACCCGTTCGGCGGGCGCCGGCTCGGCGGCGCCTCCTTGGCCGTGGCCGCGGCGGTCGCGCTGTTTGCCTTCGGTTGGCCCCGGTTGTCCACCGACCCCGATCTGCTTTCCTACTTTCGACCCGGAACCGAGCTCCATCGCGGCATGGCCGCCATCGACGCCGCGGGAGGCTCGAGCCCGCTGGCGATCGTCTACCAAGACGGCGGAAACGGGCACCTCGACGCCCCCGGGGTGGCCGAGCGCCTGGCCCGAGTGCAGGCCACTCTCGACCGTGACCCCGCCGTGGGCACCGCGTTATCCGCGGCGGTGCTGCTCGAAGAAGCGCGGCGCTCGCCGCTGGTAGGGTTCCTGGGCGAGCCGCAGATCTTCGACCTCCTGGCCGGGCCGGGCTTCGAGAACGTCACCCGGAGCTTCCTCACCGAGGACCGCACCCAGGGCTTGATGCTGCTGCGCATGGTGGAAGGCGGGCGGATCGAGGCTCGTCGAGTCGTGGTCGACCGCCTGACGGCCGCCTTTCGCGCCGAGGGGTTCGAGCCGCGCCTGACCGGCGGTCTGTTCGAGCTCCAGCGGCAACTCTCGGAGCTCGTCCGCGAAAGTGTGACCACCGGCCTCGGCGGCTTGGCCTTGCTGTTCGCGGCGGTGGGCTTCGGCATTTCCCGCGCCGTGGGTACCACGGTGGCCATGACGTTTTGTCTGGCCGCCACACCGCTGGTGCTCTTCGGTGCCATGGGCTTCGCCGGGTTGCCCGTGGACATCATTTCGTCCCCGGCGTCGAACATCGCGATCGGCATGGGCATCGACTCCATGGTCCACTTGGTGGCCGCCGCCCGCCGCTTGCGCCGCGGCGGGCTCACCGGTTGGGCGGCCTGGGTCGAAGCCCGCGCGCAGCTCTGGCGACCGATCGCGAGCGCCGCGCTCATCCTCGGGGCCGGCTTCGGTCTGTTCGTGTTGTCGAGCTTCCCCCCCACTCAGCGCTTCGGCATCGGTGTCCTGGGCGGCATTCTCGTGGCAGCCCTGGTCACCCTCGTCGTGTTGCCCTGGTTGGCGCACCGTTTGAGCCCCGCCGGTGACCGTTCGACGGATTGAACTCGGCACTCCATTTTTTTGAACAGCCACCGCCGAAAAGGCGGTTACGCCGCTCTCAACCCTCGTGTTGTCAATTTCTTGTAACGATTCATTGACGACCTGGGAGAGTGGGCACTAGCATTGCTGTTCTCCGCCTCGAATCATCGCGCTGCCGGGGGTACTTTCTCCCTCGTCGGCATCTCCCGCCGGGCCTGCTGCCCTGCCGGAGACGGACAGAAAGGAGCTCACTTCATGAGTTGGAAGACGATTACGGGCCTCGTGCTGGTGGTAGGGCTGCTCGCGGCCCTCCCCGGCATGGCCCAGATTCCCAATGGCACCTTGACCGGTCGCGTTTCATCCTCCGAGGGCGTGTTGCCCGGGGTGATGGTGACCGCCACGTCGCCCGCCCTGCAGGGCAGCCGCACGGCCGTGACCTCGGCCAACGGTGACTACCTGATCCCGAACTTGCCGCCCGGCGAGTACAGCGTCGTCTACGAGCTCCAGGGCCTCGAGACGGTGGCGCGCACGGTGCGCGTGGCCGCGGCCCAGGACGCCCGCGTCGACGTCGAGATGGCGATCAGCGCCATCACCGAGGAGATCGTGGTCACGGGCTCGCTCGAGACCATCTCCCAGACCAGCCAGGTGGCCGCCACCTACTCGAAGGAGCTGATCGACGAGCTTCCGGCCGGCCGCACGATCTCCGAGATCGCCAAGCTGGCTCCCGGCGTCGCCGCCACCGGTCCGTCGAAGAACACCGAGACCGGCCAGTCCAGCCTGACCATCTCCGGTGCGCCGTCCTTCGAGAACCTGTTCATGGTCAACGGCGTCGTCATCAACGAGAACCTGCGCGGCCAACCGAACGACCTGTTCATCGAGGACGCCATCCAGGAGACCACCACCTCCGCGGCGTCGATCTCGGCGGAATATGGCCGCTTCTCGGGCGGTGTCGTCAACGTGCTCACCAAGAGCGGCGGCAACAACTTCTCGGGCTCCATCCGCGGCACGCTCAACAACCAGGACTGGCAGTCCGTGACGCCCTTCGGCGAAGCTCAGACCGACGACGTCGTGCCGACCTACGAGGTCACCCTCGGCGGTCCGGTGCTGCGCGACCGGCTGTGGTTCTTCGTCGCCGGCCGTGACTTCGAGAGCAACTCGACGGATTCCACCCGCTTCACCAACATCTCCTTTGCTACCGGACGCGAAGAGCGCCGCTACGAAGGCAAGTTGACCCTCGCGGCCACGGCCAAGCACTCCCTCGTCGGCTCCTTCATGGACCTCGACGATCAGGAGGCCGGCAACTTCTTCGGCACCATCATGGACACCGCGAGCCTCAACAACCGGGAGACCCCGGAGCAGCTCCTGGCGTTCAACTACAACGGCATCCTGTCCTCGAACCTGTTCGTGACCGCCCAGTACTCGGAGCGTGAGTTCACCTTCGTGGGCTCGGGCTCGCGGTTCACCGATCTGATTGGCGGCACGCTGCTCATCGACCGGTCCCGCAACGGCGCGCGGTACCACTCGCCGACCTTCTGCGGCGTCTGCTTGCCCGAGGAGCGCAACAACGAAAACGCCCTCGCCAAGCTCAACTACTTCCTGTCGACCGAGAAGACCGGCACCCACGACTTGGTCGTCGGCGTCGACACCTTCAACGACATCCGCGCTTCCGACAATCACCAGTCGGGCAGCGACTTCCGCATCCTGGGTACGAGCGCGATCATTCGCGGCACCGAGATCTTCCCGGTCTTCGCTCCGACCTCCACGATCATCCAGTGGAACCCGATCTTCGTGACCACCCAGGGCACGAACTTCCGCACCAACTCGATCTTCGTGAACGACACCTGGCGCATGACCGACCGCTTGAGCTTCAACTTGGGCGTCCGTTATGACCAGAACGACGGCAAGAACGCCTCGGGCGACAAGGTCGCCGACGACTCGAACTTCAGCCCCCGCGTGGCCGTGACCTGGGACCCGAAGGGTACCGGCGACTGGGTGCTGAACGGCAGCTACGGTCGTTACGTCGCCGCTCTCGCCAACACCGTGGGTGACAGCTCGACCACCGCCGGCGCCCCGGCCACCTTCCAGTGGGCCTACCAGGGACCGTCGATCAACTCGAACCCCAACGCCGCCAACTTGCTGACCCAGGATCAGGCGCTCCAGCAGCTGTTCGACTGGTTCCGCAGCGTCGGCTTCACCGACAACCGCACCTTCTTGACCGCGCAGTCCATTCCGGGCGGCAACGTCCAGATCCGTGGCGGCCTCGATTCGCCGTACGTCGACGAGTTCACCGTCGGCGTCTCGAAGCAGCTCGGCAGCCGTGGCGTGGTCCGCGCCGACCTCGTCCACCGCGAGTGGCACGACTTCTACGCGTCGCGCACCGACCTGTCGACCGGCCAGGTCACGACCCCGACCGGCGGTCGTGCCGATCTGACCCTGGTCGAGAACGACGACCAGAATTACAGCCGCGAGTACGACGCCCTACAGTCCCAATTCCGGTACCGCGCCACGGACCGGTTGGACCTCGGCGGCAACTACACCCTGTCGCAGGCGCAGGGCAACTTCGACGGCGAGAACCGGAACTCCGGCCCGCTCACCGGCGGCATCAACAGCTACCCCGAATACGCCGATCCGCGCTGGAACCAGCCGGACGGTGACCTCGCCATCGACCAGCGCCACAAGCTCAGCCTCTACGGTGTCTACAAGATTTTCGACACCGAGCAGCACTCGCTGACCGCCAGCCTGGTGCAGAGCTTCAACTCCGGCGTGCCCTACGGCGCCGTGGGTACCGTGCGCAGCCTCAACTTCGTCACCAACCCGGGCTACCGCACTCCGCCGCCCCGCGTGACCTACTACTTCACGGCTCGTGACGAGTTCCGGACCGACGACATCCTGCGCACCGACCTGTCGGTGACCTATGGATTCACCTTCCGGGACATCGAGATGTACGTCCAGCCGCAGCTGCTGAACGTGTTCAACGCCGACGACCTCGACACCACGGATTCCCGTTACCTCGATCAGTCGGTGGTCAGCCAGGACACCGGCGGCACCTGCTCGCGCGCCAGCGCCTCGGGTGGCCCCGGCCCGTGCCGCGCGTTCAACCCCTTCACCGAGACGCCCGTCGAAGGCGTCCACTGGGACAAGGGACCGAACTTCGGCAAGGCCATCAACCAGAACGGCTTCCAGCGTGCCCGGACCTTCCGCGTCGCGCTCGGCCTGCGGTTCTGATCTGAATTGACAGGTCTCGGAGGGGGGAGTGGGCTCCACGCCGACTCCCCCTTCCGAATCGCCCTCACCCGCCGTAGAGCCCTTCCAGAATCTCCCGGTTGTTCTGCTCCACGACCTTCCGCTTGATCGACATCTTGGGCGTCAGCTCGCCGGAATCCTGGGACAGCTCGTGGTCGAGCAGGTGGATCTTCTTGATCTGCTCGTAGGCGGCGAGGCGTTCGTTACCGGCCTTCACCACGCCCCAGATCAAGTCCTTGACCGCGGGTAGCGCCGACAGCTCGGCGTAGGAGCCGTAGGTCAGACCCTTCTCCTTCGCCCACTTGCCCACGGTCTCCTCGTTGATCGCGATGAGCGCGACGCAGAAGGGGCGCTTGTCGCCCAGCATGACGATCTGCGAGATGTAGGCGGAAGACGCCTTGAGCAGGTTCTCGACGTTCTGGGGCGCCACGTTCTTGCCGCCGGCCGTGACGATGATGTCCTTCTTGCGATCGGTGATGGTCAGGAAGCCGTCGCTGTCGAGCACCCCGATGTCGCCGGTGTGCAACCAGCCGTCGACCAGCGTTTCCGCGGTGGCCTCGGGAAGTTTGTAGTAGCCCTGCATGACGCCACGGCCGGAGAGCAGGATCTCCCCGTCCTCGGCGATCTTGACCTTGAGCCCCGGCACCGCCGGCCCGACGGAGCCGAACTTGAAGCGGTTGTAGCGGTTGACGAAGGAAGCCGCCGAGCTCTCGGTCAGGCCGTAACCCTCGAGCACCAGGATGTCCGCGGCGTGGAAGAACTCGGCGATCTCGCGGGCCAGCGGCGCGCCGCCCGAAACGAAGTAGCGAATCCGTCCGCCGAACCGCGCCTTGAGCTTCGAGAACACGAGCTTGTCCGCAACCCGGTGTTTGATCTTGAGCAGGCCGCCCGGCTCGTCGCCGCGCTGGCGGAGCACGGACACCTGGCGTCCCACCGCCACCGCCCAGGTGAAGATCTTGTACTTGAGGCCGCCGGCCTCGCGGGCGCCGGTGACGACCTTGTTGTAGACCTTCTCGAAGATGCGCGGTACCGCGCCCATGACCGTGGGTTTGACCACCCCGAGGTTGTCGACGAGATCGTCGATGTTGCCGTCGATGGCGGTGGGCGCCCCGGTGATGATGAAGCCGACTTCGAGGACCTTGGCGAAGGAGTGGGCGAGGGGCAGGAAGAGGTACTGCTTGTCGTCGTCGCGCAACAGGGCCATCTCGGCGATGGCCTCGGCTTCGAACACCCAGTTGTCGTGGGCAAGCATGACGCCCTTGGGTTTGCCGGTGGTGCCCGAGGTGTAGATCAACGTGGCCAGGTCTTCCCGCGTGACGCTGCCGGAGACCTTTTCGTATTCGCCGGGGTGGGCGGCGTCCCAGGCGCTGCCGGCGGACTCGAGCTCGGCCAGGGTGATCACCCAGGGCTGTCCCGCGGGCGCCACCCCGTCGAGCAGGATGACGCGTTCGAGAGCCGGTACCTCGGCACGAATTTGGAGCAGCTTCTCGAGCTGTACCGGGTTCTCGGCGAAGCAGAACACGGCCCCCGAGTCGGCGAGGATGTAGGCGCACTCTTCCGGGGTGTTCGACGGATAAATCGTGCTGGTGGCCCCCGCGGCAGCCAAGATGCCGAGATCCGCCAGGACCCACTCCGGCCGAGTTCCGGACAGGATGGCCACCCGCCCCGACCGCTGTTGGCCGAGCGACAGGAGACCGCAAGCGATCTTGCGCACCCGCGCGGCGGTCTCGCGCCAGGTCAGGGTGTACCACTGGCCGTTCCGCCGACCGTACATGGCGTCGGCGTCGGGGGTCGAGGCGACCCGGTGATGGAAGATGTCAACGACCGAAGAGTAGACGCGAGCAGCCATCGGGAGCTCCCTTGGTGACGTCCGGTGAGAGGATCTGCGGGATTTTCCTTCTTTTCGAAGGGGGGAGGCAAGGGAAGGCGCGCTAGCCGCTCAACCGCGTTCCAAGTACCGCCAACGCGCCGTCAGCTCGCCGCGCTGCACCACGACACCGCCGAGCAGGGCCGCGGGCAGGGGCAGGCGCTCGAGAGGACCAGCGAAGTCCTCGGTGGCGAGCTCGGCCAGGAAGGGGAACAGAGCGTCCCCGAGAGCCAGCGAAGCTTCCTGGGCGAAGGCCGAGGCCCAGGCCGGTGCGGCGAGCAGGGGGAAACCGCCGGGCTGCTCCGCGCCGGTTCGCGGGTCGATCTCGATCCGCGGATCGTCGAGGTGACCGAGCCGCCGAGTGGGTTCGACGGCGCCGCGCACCTGGGCCGGCAGATCGGCGATCAAGCGGAGCTTCGGCGTTGTGTCCCCGGCGAAGAGCTCGCCGAGATCGTCGTCGAGGACCAGCCGCGGCTCCCCGGCCTCCCAGCGCAAGGCATTGACCAGTACGGTGAGATGGGGCAAATGCCGAACGAAGCGCACCCGTTGGTAGCGGCGCAGAGAAACCCGAACGAAGGCGCGCCGGGAGAGACCCGGATGGTCCCCCAACTCGGGCAGATCGTCGGGGCTCATCTCGACGCCCGGCAGGTGCGCGAGGATTTCTTCGGCGCCGCGCGCCAAGGGCCCACCACCTGCAATGCCGAACACGATCGGGTGAAGCTCCGCGGGGCCGTCCGCGGACCGCAGCGCCGCGCTGATCTCGCCCTCGAGATGGGCGCAGGCCGCGCCCAAAGAACCGTAGGACGCCGCTGGACGCAGGGCCGCCAGGGGCGAAGCCCAGCCCTCGGCAGACAACCGCTCCCCCAACGCCCGCAACGCCTCGATCATGCCCGCGGCACCGGCCCAACGACCGGCGGTCACCGGCCGCTGGCCGAAGCGGTCCACCACGGCCTCAAGGTCGATCAGAGTGGCACCGCGCACCGCGGCGCGCTCGACGAGCGCCTGCGACTCGGGTCGGCGCGACGAGGCCCCGAGGAAACACAACAACGTCTGGCCCGCGACCGGCCACTGGTCTCCTGGCGGTGCCAAACCCAGCAGCAGCCGGCAGTCGGCCAGCTCCACCGCCACCCGTGCCCCCGCCGCCTGGTACGCCGCGTCTTCGAAAATCCGTTCCGCCGACGGCTCCACCACTACCCGCCGGCCGAAGCGCTGCACCAGCTCCTCGACATGGAAGGGCGCCAACAGGACTCGCCGGTCGCGGCGGTCCTCGGGTTCGCGGAGCAATCCGATCACGTTCCGTGAAGCTCCAGTACATCCGGACGGAGAAGTGAGACGTCCCGGAGCCGGATCGGTCCCGGGGCTCACGCGCACTTCATAAAGTAGCCGGCCATTACGGCCGGCCTCGCGAGCCGAAAGGAGAAGTCATGCCTCAGGTTCTCGCCCCGTCACGTCTCTGCCGCATCGTCCTCGTCCTGACCCTCTCCCTGACCGCCAGCCTCCCCGCCTCACCCGCCCAGGCCGCCGAGCCCAGGAGTCTCGACTGGCGGCCCCTCCAGCGCCTCGTCGCCTTCTGGCTCGGCAACCAATTCGACGCCAGCCCCCCTCCCGAAACCCTCCCGGTTGGACCGGAAGAAGGTTCCGACCTCGACCAGGGCGGCGCCTCCATGGATCCGGCCGGCAGCGGCACCGGTGGACCGCGAGGCGGCACGACGGGAGGTTCCGGCACCGGCGGTTAGTCGCCGTCCCTGGCCGCCCAGCGGCGGCACCACTCGTACAGGGCCACGGCGGAGGCCGCGCCCGCGTTGATCGAACGAGTCGAGCCGTACTGTGGCACATGGAGCACGCCCGTCACGAGTTCCCGGGCGCGCTCCGAAAGCCCCGGGCCTTCTTGTCCGAACAGCAGGACGACCCGGCGCGGTAGCTCGGCACGGTCGAGGGGATGGGAGCCGGCGAGGATGTCGATACCCACGATCGGCAGCTCCTCGCTGGCTGCCCACGCCGCCAGATCGTCCAGGGTCGGCCAGAGCCGAACGTCTTGGTAGATCTCGGTCATCATGGCGCCGCGGCGGTTCCACCGGCGATCGCCCACGATGTGCACCGCGCGGGCGAGAAATGCGTTGGCGTTGCGCACCACGGCGCCGATGTTGAAGTCGTGCTCCCAGTTCTCGATCGCGACGTGTACGTCGTGGCGGCGGGTGTCGAGGTCCGCCCGGATGGCCTCGACGGTCCAATAGCGATAACGATCGACGACGTTGCGGCGGTCGCCATGGGCGAGCAGCTCGGGGTCGAGCCGAGGATCCTCCGGCCACGGCTCCGGGTGGGGGCCGACGCCCACCGGAGAAGCAGGCTCGTGAGGGGGGCGGTCAGCCAACCTCGCTCACTCCGCCGGCTCGCCCAAGATCGCCACCAGCTCCTGTTCCCGTGCCGCCAGCTCCTCGTCGCTCGAGGCCTCGAGCACCAACCGCAGGTAGGGCTCGGTGTTCGAGGGGCGGACGTTGGCCCACCACGTCGGGTACTCGAAGGTGATGCCGTCCAGGTAGTCGATCTTGGCGTCGGCGTAGCGAGCGGCTAACTCGGCGATCTTGCCGGCTTTGTCTTCGACCACGAAGTTGATCTCCGGGGTCTTGCGGTACTTGGCGAGTAGCGGGGCGACCAACTGGGAGAGCGGCTTGCCCTCTTTCCACAGCAGGTTCAGCATCTCGATCACGGCCAGCAGCGCGCAATCGGCGTAGAAATTGTCGCGGAAGTAGTAGTGCCCGGCGAGCTCGCCGCCGAAAGCGCCGCCGCGTTCCCGAAGCGTCGCCTTGATGAACGAGTGGCCCACCCGCTCGCGCACCGGAATGCCGCCCTTGGCCGTGATGTGCTCGGCCACGGCGTGAGACGAGCGCAGGTCGTAGACCACCACCTTGCCCGGCTCACGCTCGAGCAGCTCGCCGGCGACGAGAGCCGTCGACAGGTCGCTGCCCACCGGCTCGCCCCGTTCGTCTACGAACGCGGCGCGGTCGGCATCGCCGTCGAAGGCGATCCCCAAATCAGCGCCGGACTCGAGCACCAACTTCGACAAATCCCGCAGGTTCTCGAGTTTGAGCGGATTGGCCTCGTGGTTCGGGAAGGTGCCGTCGAGCTCGAAATAGAGCGGGATCAGCTCGATGCCCAGGCGTTCCAAGATCGGACGATCGACGGCGCCCATGCCGTTCGCGCAGTCGACCACCACCTTGAGCCGCTTGGCCCCCTCCGGCCGGCGCAGGTGGGCCAGCACGTGCTCGGCGTAGGCCGCGGAAACATCCGCCTCGGTGTGCGTGCCCCGCTGGGCCGGTGGCGGCGGGAAGTCGCCCGCCAACACGAGCTTCTCCAGGTGGCCGATGCCGTGGTCGCCAGACACCGGCTTGGCGTCCCGCCGGGACATCTTGAAGCCGTTGTAACGCGCCGGGTTGTGGCTGGCGGTGACTTGGATGCCGCCCGCCGTCTTCAGGTGACCAATGGCGAAGTAGTTGGTCGGCGTCGCTTGGAGGCCGATGTCGACGACGTCGAGGCCGGAGTCGAGCAGTCCCTCGATCAAGGCCGCCTTGAGCGGTCCACTCGAAGCCCGCATGTCGTTCGACACCACGACGGGAGCGCCGTCGTGGTCGTCCTCGGGGTCGAGCAGGGCCCGGAAGGCGCGGCCGATTTTGTACGCGATCGGCGTATCGAGTTCGTCCGGGACGATGCCGCGGACGTCATAAGCTTTGAAGATTCCAGCCATCAGGTCTCCCGGGGTCGAACCCGTTCCAGGGCAAAGGCGAAGTCGTGTTCTTCGATCGCGGCCGGCTTCAGGTCCGTTCCGGCGGCGGCGGGCGTCAGCTCGAGCGCCAGCGTTTCACCCGCGATCCAGTCGTGGTGGCTCGCGATCACCGCCGTCAGCTCGCCGTCGGCGCGGTAGGCGACGCGGATGCGGTCGGCGTAGTCGAGATCGGCGTCCTTGCGGGCGGTCTGGAGGCGGTTGACCACCTCGCGCGCCAAGCCCTCGGCGACGAGTTCCGGAGTCAAGGTCGTGTCGAGCGCCACCAGCAGCTCGCGATCCCCCTGGGTGGCCGTGCCGGCCCGTTCGGTCAGGCGGATTTCGAGCTCGTCGGCGACCAGGCGCACGGTTTCGCCATCGGCCAAGGTGACGTCGATCGCGCCCTCGCGCTCGAGAGTCCCCGCCAGCCCATCGCCGTCGGCCGCCGCGAGGGCCGCCGCCAAGTCCTTCATGCGTTTGCCGAAACGGGGCCCGAGTTTGGGGAAGATCGGTTTGACCTCGGAGGTCACGTATTCGCCCCGATCGGCGGCCCAGGCGATCGCCTTGACGTTCAACTCCTCGCGCAGGATGTCGGCGTAGGGCTCGATCAACCCGGGCAAGTCGCGGTCTGCCGTCACCAAGGTGACCGCGGCCAGGGGTTGGCGCGTCTTCAACGAGTGAACGTTACGCGCCGCGTGACCGAGCCGGACGATCCGTTGCACCGCCGCCATGGCGCGCTCGAGCGTCGGGTCCGACCGTTCGGCACCGAGCCCGGCGAACCAGTCTTCGAGGTGGACGCTGTCGGCACCGCGGCCCTGGCTCCGCTCGAGGCGACTGTGCAGCTCTTCGGCCACGAACGGCGTGATTGGCGCCGTCAGCCGGGCGAAGGCCGTCAGCACCTCGTACAGCGTCTGGTAGGCGCTTTCTTTGTCCTCGCCCCCGTCGCCCGTGGCGCTCCAGAAGCGGCCCCGGCTGCGCCGGATGTACCAGTTGGTCAAGCCGTCCAGGAAGCCTTCGAGGCCGCGGGCGGCGTCCACGATGGAGAACGCCTCGAGCGCCGCGGTCACCGTCTCCGCCGTGCGGTCGAGGGCGAGCAACACCCAGCGGTCGAGGGCCGGGCGGCGCTCGAAGGGGATCACCGCGGCCTGGCCGGGGCGCCAGCCGTCGAGGTTCGCGTAGATCGTGAAGAAGGACAGGGCGTTCCACAGCGGCAGGAGGTAACCCTGGGCACTCTCGCGCACCAGGCGCGCCGAGAAGCGTGAGGTCAGCTCCGGGTTCGCGGCGCAAAGGTAGAAGCGCAGGGCGTCCGCCCCGGTCTCCGCCACCACGTCCATGGGTTGCACGACGTTGCCCAGCCGCTTCGACATCTTGCGGCCCTGCTCGTCGTTGATGTGCCCGAGCACGATGCAATGTTTGTAAGCCACGGAGTCGAACAGCAGGCTGCCCAGCACATGGAGCGTGTAGAACCAGCCACGAGTCTGGTCGACGCCCTCGGTGACCAAATCCGCCGGGAACTGCTGGGCGAACAGCTCGCGATTGTCGAACGGGTAGTGGTGCTGAGCGAAGGGCATGGCGCCCGAGTCGTACCAGGCGTCGATGACGTCCGGCACGCGCTCGAGCCGGCCCGTGCCGCAATGCTTGCAGCTCCAAGTGAGGGCATCGACGTCGGGCCGGTGGGGGTTGAACTGGGCCGGATCGTAAGGGTTCTCCGGCAGCGGCCGGCCGGCTTCGGCGAACAGCTCGGCGTAGGAGCCGGGCACGAAGCTCGCCGGGCAGTCGGTACACAACCACACGGGCAAGGGCGTACCCCAGTACCGACGCCGAGAGAGCGCCCAATCGACCACGTTCTCGAGCCAGTTGCCGAAGCGACCCTCGCCGACGTGCTCGGGGTGCCAGTGGATCGTCTGGTTGAGCCGGATCAGGCGGTCCTTCTCCGCGGTCACGCGCACGAACCAGCTCTCGGTGGCGAAGTACAGCAGCGGACGGTCGCAACGCCAGCAGAACGGATAG
Organism: Thermoanaerobaculia bacterium; assembly: GCA_033762835.1. Taxonomy (GTDB): domain Bacteria; phylum Acidobacteriota; class Thermoanaerobaculia; order Multivoradales; family DATKCC01; genus JANRLG01. The sequence continues at coordinate 40,290 of JANRLG010000305.1, read as the reverse complement.
TTGTGCACGGTGCGTTCCCCGTGCAGCAGCCGGCCGCGGTCCTTCAAATCGCGCTGGATCTTGGGATCGGCGTCCTTGAACCACATTCCCGCGAAAGCCTCGAGCCCCGGCAGGTTCGCCACCGTGCCGTCGGGTTGGATGGTCGCAAGGAGCGGCAGGCCGTACTTCTTGCCCGTCTGGTAATCGTCTTCGCCGAAACGGGGCGCCGTGTGCACGAGCCCCGAGCCGTCGGTGGCCGTGACGTAGTCGCCGAGCACCACGCCGAAGCCGGTGTCGTCGTTGGGGGTGCCGTCGACCGGCGGGTGGAACGGGCGGTCGTAACGGAGACCTTCGAGATCGCGACCGCGGAAGCGGGCCAAGACCGGTTGGTCGCGGAGATCGACGCGCTGGCGTTTGCCCCCGGGGGCGTCCATTTCGAGCGGCACGGCACCCGCGAGACTGTCACCAAAGAGGATCGTGGTGCCGGGCTGGGCCGGGTGCTCGATGACGCGGTACACGAGTTCCGGGTGGACCGTCAGGCCGACGTGGGCGAGCAACGTCCACGGTGTCGTCGTCCAGGCCAGGAGCTCGAGGCCCGCAGGCACCGTCCAGGGCTCACCGTCGACGGTAGGCACAGTCTGGCCGGCGCGCGCCGGGAACAGCACCCACACGGACGGATCGTCCGCTTCCTTGTAGTTCTGGGCGACCTCGTGGGACGACAACGTCGTGCCGCAACGGGCGCAGTAGGGCTGGATCTTGTAGCCCTTGGCGAGCAGGTTCTTCTTCCACAACTCGGAGAGCGACCACCACACCGACTCGATGTATTCGTTGGTGTAAGTGAAGTAGGCGTGATCGAGATCCGTCCAGTACCCGAGCCGCTCGGTGAAGGCGCGCCACTCCCGCTCGTAGGTCGACACGCTGTCGAGGCAGGCGCGGTTGAACTCGGCGATGCCGAACGCCTCGATCTGCTGTTTGCCCGAGAACCCGAGGCGCTTCTCCACTTCGATCTCGACCGGCAAACCATGGGTGTCCCAACCTGCCTTGCGCGCCACGTGGTGGCCCTGCATCGTACGGAAGCGGGGGAAGAGGTCCTTGGCCACCCGCGACGGCACGTGGCCGACGTGGGGAATGTTGTTGGCCGTGGGCGGCCCCTCGAACAACACCCACTCGCCCCGCGGCGCGGGTTTCGCCATCGAACGCTCGAAAACACGCTCGCGCCGCCAGAACTCGAGGGTCGCGAGCTCCTGGGCGGGAAAGGGGTAACCGGAAGGAACGTCGGGAAAGCGGCGGTCGGTCATAAGAGCCGGCTATTGTAGCCGAAGGGTCCGGCTGGGCCAGGTAGCGGCTCGTGACGGCTCCGGAGACACGCTGGCGAAGGATTGGCCGAAAACCGTGCACCGGGAGCCCTCGTGCCAGATCGGCGCTGGCCCAACGCCCAGCGCAAGGCGCCCCGATGTTCCGCCGTACTCATTCCTCCGCCTCCGCGGCGCTCACCCGCCGCCAGCGGACCACCTGCAATTGCGTGCCGCTGCGCCGCACTTCGGCTTCGACCACACGCACCCGCAGGCCGAATCGACTTTCGGCACGGACGAGCCAGCGGTTGCTGGCGAGAGTCTCGACCGTGCTGGCGATCCGCCCACGGGCGAACTCGTGCTCTACCACCCCCGCGAAGTTGCGGTCCACGGCCAGCTCGGCGAGGGTTTCGGCGAGAGCGGCGTCGGAGAGGGCGCGAAGCTCAAGGCCGCCGGCTTCCTGGCGGACTTGGCGTTGCTGGCGATGCAGCTCGGTAGCGAGGAGCGCGCTGGCGATGGCGACCAGCAGCAGCACCAGCAAAGCCGTCAGCAAGCCCTGCCCCCGCTCCCCCCGGCGCCGACTCACCACCCGCTCCCCCGCCCGCCCCCGCGGGGCGCCACCCACAGGGTTTCGACCCAGGGTTCGCTCGCCGCGGGCAGGTCTCCCGGCGCACCGACCAAGGGAGAACGCCGCAGTGCGCGGCGACGACCGGAGAGCTCGAGGCCCACGAGCGGACCGGAGTCCGCACAGGCAAAGCCGGTGAGGCCCGCGATCACCCGCGCCCGCGCCGCGGGCTCGGCTTCGAGATAACGCCAGAGAATGCCGTCTTCCAGTTGGTAGACGACGGTGCCGGTGGGGTGACCGTAGGCACGCACGGCGGTGGCGACGCCCTCGGCGTCGCGCTCGCACCGCCCATGAGCCGCGGCTTCGAGGTCCGCCCGCAAGCGCGCCCGCGCGGGCGCTACCGGCGACTCGAGATCGCGGGCATAGCCATCGCGCAGGCGGCGCGAGGTTTCGAGCAGCAGTTGGGTCGCGAGCAGCACGCCGAAGAGGAAGAGAAGGAGCGCCACCAGTGTCTCGATCAAGCTGAAGCCGCCTTGCCGCTTCACGGCGGGCTCCAGATCAGCGTTTCGAGACGGCGCTCCAGGGTTCGGCCGAGCACCACGTACCGGACGCGGACCTGAACCCGGAACAAGTGGGGCCGGACGCCGTCGGGGGTGACCTCGATGGACCGCGCCGGACGAACTTCCGTGGCCGGCAGCTCGGTCGAGACGAGCGGCAGCACTCCGGCGCGTAGAGCCTCGACCGTCGTCTCGAGCGCTTCGAGGGCCGCCAGCTGCCCGTCGAGCCGGCGCGCCACCCGCGGTTGCTCGAGCACCAGGGCGAGCCCCAGCAGCAGCGCCACCATCAGGAGAAGCAGCGCGACGACGGTTTCGACCAGCGTGAAGCCCCGCACGGTGTTGCCTTTCTCTCGAAAACGACAGACCGGCAGCGTAACACCGTGCGGGGGCACCCCGCCGCACGGCGAGTCCAAGGGCCCTCACTCCACCCGCACGCTCCGCGTCACTGTCGACAGCGGGCACGGCGGCGCCCCGCAATCAGCGGCTTGGACTTCGAGGGTGACCGGGAACGTCCCCGCGGTGGCGAACCGATGCAGCACCGAGGGGCCCGACTTGCGGACGCCGCCAGGGAAGGTCCAAGTGAAACGACCGGCACCGGTCGACAGCGCGCCCTCGAAGGCCAGGGTGAGCGGCGCGGTCGTCCGGTAGTGGAACTCCGCCGTGAGTGCCGCGGAGGAAGAACCAGTGACCGTGACGGGCCGGCTGGCCAACGCCCCCGGACACTGGGGATGCGCCACGGCGACGACGCGGCTGCCGGCCGTGGGCCAACGCAGTTGCACGCTCGAGCGGTCCGCCGGACCGTCGAACACCGCCCCCGGCGCCGTCCAGACCCAACCCGCGGTACCCGGAGCGCAGCCCTCGGCGAGGGCAGTCAGCGTTACGGCTTGCCCCGTCCGCGCGGCTCCCGGTCCGTTCAAGGCCAGCGACGGCAGGCTGACGCCGGTGACGATGATCGGCGCCGAGACGAAGTCGTCGCTTTCGGCAGCCCCGCGAGTGACGCGCAGGCACGGCGTCCAGGCGCCCGCGGTCAGGAAAACGTGGGCGGCAGCCGGCTCGGTGCTGCCGAAGCCGAACCGACAGGTCGCCTCGCTGGCGCCGGTGTGGTTCCAGTCGTAGGCGAACGAACTCGAGGCGACGATCCCGGCCGAGAAATCCGTGAACTCCACCGCGGTCCCGACCGGAACCGTGCACGGCGAACCCCCGCAATCTTCGGCCGCGAACTCGGCCAACAGCGGCACGCTGGCGGCAGCTTTTACCGTGACCGACTTGCTCCCCAGGCCGGTGGAGCACGCCGGGTGGCGGGCGGTGACCGTGAACGTCCCGGCGGCCGGCCAGTCGAACGTGGCTTCCGGTCCCGAACCCCCGCCGCTCGCCCCGCCCGTGGCGGTCCACGTCCAGCCCGTCGCTCCCGGCAGGCAGTGGGTCGCGCTGGCCACGAAGCGTCGGTGTTGTCCGGTGCTCGCCGTGGCCGGTCCTGCGATGTCGAGCCGCGGGGCCACCCGCCGGTGGGTGTCGAACAGCGTCCACGCGGCGCGATAGAACAGGTCGCCCTGAAACTTGCCCACCCGCGGCATGACTTGGCTGTACCCGCCGGGATTCTGAGCGTAGGCATAACTCCAGTAGTCGACCTGGGTCGGCCCCTCGGTCGCCGTCACCGCGGTGATCGTCTGGTCCGGGGTGATCTCGTGGGGAGCGCCGCCGATCGCCAGGGGCGAAACGTCGTAGAGCCACTCCGTTTGCCGTCCGGTCAGGCATTTGCCCTGATGCCCGAAGTAGAGGTAGGGCGTGCCGCCCGTGCCGCGCGAGAAGGTGACGAAGTACTCGTCGGCGACAGGGCCGACACGGTGCAGGGTGGCCAGCGGAGCGGGCAGCTCGCGGCAACCGACCGGTGTCAAGCACGAGGTGAGGTCGAACAGCTCGGCCGCGTACTCGTTCGCCTTAGGCTCGAAGAACCAGGCCGCGAGAAAGCTCCGCGAGCCTTCCTGCCAGAGCGCGACCCCGTGGACGATCCGGCTCGCCAGGAAACGACCTCCGCCCGCCCGCAGGTTGGTCGGTGCTGCCGGGTCCGAAACGTCCCACAACTCGAGGCCACGGGCCGAGACCCGGCCGGAGTGGACCAGGAAGGTCCGGCCGTCCCCATGCCGAAAGCCATCGACGTAGAAGGCTGGAGCGCCGGGGGCGAACCGGTTCCGCCGGACCCCACAAGCCGTGGTCACCGCCGAGTTTTCGAGGCACGGCGTGACCAGGTTCTTGGCCGTCGTCAGGTCGTAGACCACGAGGCCGTCGAGCCCGTTGGTGCCGTCCGCGGCGGCGAAGGCGTAGTCGCGCCCGCCGATCGTGACCGCCCAGCCGGCGTAGAAGTTGGCCGCGGTGTCCTGATACTTCGGCTCGAGATTGGACTTCTGGGCGCTGTTCCAGATCGTGACGCCCAGGGGCGCCCGACCGAAGGCCGCCACGACGTCGTCCTTGCCTTCCGGCGCATCGATGTCCCACACCGACCAACGAGCCTCGCCGGTGCCGTCGCGCCCGCAGGTGAAGGGCGGTTCCAGAAAGTCGCCGCACCGTTTGGCGTCGCGCTCGGCCATGAGGACAGGATCGGCCTCGCGCACCCCACGGGCGTCCCAGATCTGGACTCCCAGCGAGTAGCTCACGAACACCCAGCCATTTTCGAGGTCCAAAGAGGAGAAGTTCGGGTAGAGCGCGTCGGGCAACTGCTGCCCGGTGTAGTTCGTGGAGTCCCGAGACGCCGGCAGGCGACCGGGTACGCCGGGCTGGAGCTCGCCCCACAAGGCCGCGGGCGGCGCGCTGGCCCCTTGATTGCCGTCGATGCACACCGCGGGCTGTGCCCCTGCCGCGGCCCCCAGAGCAAGGCCGAGGCCGAAGACGATCGTCGTCGAACCCTGAAACACCCACCCAGTTCCCGCCATGGCTCCTCCTCGAATTTGCCGCCGGAGCATAGTTCGAGCAGGATGCAAGCTGCAATAGCATTTTTCAACTTCGATGAGGGACTTCGGAGGTCGAACGCGCCTCGAACCATCGGCAGGCGAACCGGGCGATGCGCCTTCCAAACCAGGAACCAAGGAGAGAAAAAGATGTCTCGACGTTTGCTGCTTTCCGCCCTCGCCCTGCTCGGTTTCGTCGCGGCCGCGGTGCCGTCCCAAGCCGCCCGTCCGATCGTCGGTCCCCAAGTGTGCAAGTACTACGCGGTGATCCAGTACGACTACGACTGCGACGGGCGTTTCGAAGTCGGCATCTCCGATCCCTATCGGACCCCCGAAGACTGCCGCTACGGCGTCATCGAGTTGGTCCAGAACGCCCAGCACTTCGGGTTCTGTTGGTGGACGCCGGGCGTCAACTGCCAGGCCGGTCCCACGGGCTGCTACGAGTCGCTGCCCGCTGACACGGATCCGCCGTCGCCCCTGTGACCCTCCCTCGGCTGGGTCTCGGATAGTCTCGAGACCCAGCCATGAAACCCCTCGAAACACTCGCTCGAACCACGACCCCGGACGGCACCGCGCTGGTTCTGACCCGTCGCGACGGGATCTACCGGCTGATGCTCGATGGCCAGGAGCTGATGAGCTCCCGTGCCCACGGCTCGGAGCGAGCCCTCGCCGAGCGGGCCTGCGCCCGCCTCGCTGGACATCCCAACCCGCGACTGTTGGTCGGCGGCCTCGGCTGCGGCTACACCCTGCGCGCGGCCCTCGACGCCTCTCCGCCGGGCGCCCAGCTGGTCGTCTGCGAGTTCTTCGAGCTGGTCGTGGACGCTCACCGGCAGTGGCTCGGAGAGTTGACCGGACACCCGTTGGACGATCCGCGCGTGCGGCTCGAGCGTTGCGACCTGCGCCGGCTGCTGCCCAGCGACGAGCCCTTCGACGCCATTCTGCTCGACGTCGACAACGGCCCGTGGGCCTTCACCTTACCGACCAACGGCGAGCTGTATTCGCCCCAGGGCCTCACGCACCTGCTCGCCAGCCTGGCCCCCGGCGGTGTGCTCGCGGTGTGGTCCGCCGAGCCCTGCCCGGAGTTCACCGAACGCCTCACCCGCGCCGGCTTCGCCGCGAACTGTGAACGCGCCGACAGCCACGGCCGGCGGCACTGGTTGTTCTTCGGGCAACGATCCCGCCGGGCCGGCACTTGACCTCGGCGACGGCGATGTCTACTGTGTAGATCGAACGCTACACAGGAGACACACGATGGCACTCAACATCCGCAACCACGACACGGAGAAGCTCGCGGAGGAGCTAGCCCTCTTGACCGGCGAGACCAAGACCGGCGCCGTCACTCGTGCTCTCAGCGAACGCCTCGCCGCGGTCCGGCAAGCCGCTCCTCGACGCTCCCTGGCGGACCAACTGGACGAGGTCGCTCTGCACTGTTCTCGGTTGCCGGTGCGAGACCCGCGCTCCGCGGCCGAGATCCTCGGTTATGACGAGAACGGAGTACCCCGCTCGTGGTGATCGATTCCTCCGCTCTACTGGCGATTCTGTTGGACGAACCCGAACGGCGAGCGTTCAACGAAGCGATCGAGCAGGCCGCGGCTCGACGACTTTCGGTCGCCAACTTGCTGGAAACTTCGATCGTCATCGAGACGCGGTATGGCGCCGAAGGCCTCCGCGACCTCGACCACTTTCTCGCGATCGCGGGGATCGAGCGAGTCGCCGTCGACCTTCCTCAGGTCGAACTGGCACGGCGCGCCTTCAGCCAGTACGGCAAAGGCCGGCACCCGGCCGGGCTCAACTTCGGAGACTGCTTCGCCTACGCCTTGGCGAAAGACCTCGCAGAACCCATCCTCTTCAAAGGTCGCGACTTCTCGCAAACCGATCTCGAGGCCGTCCTCGCGATACAGTGATTCCATGAATCGAACAGCCATCCGCCGCCTCCTCGGGGGGCTCCTCGTCACTGGGCTGGCGGGCCCCGCCCTCGTTGCCCAGACCGTGACCGTCCCCCTCGACGTCTACGACCGGCTGCGTGCCCAGGGCTCTCCGGTGATCGCCCAGCCGGCTCTGCCGGACACCGGGGTGAGCTTCGAGTCGCTGGACTTCGCCGTGGTGGTCGCCGCGGGTCACGCGCGGATTACCGCTAGCGCCACTGTTTGGCTGCACCGCGACGACTGGCAATCCCTGCCGTGGTCCGCGGAGCTGCCGCTGCTCGCGGCCCGCGCTGCGACCTGCGAGATCCGGCTGATCGGCGAAGGCGAAACCCGGCGGCTCGAGCTGCGCGGCAAACCGGGACGCCATCGTCTGGAGCTCGAATCGACCCAGAGCATCACCCGGACGGTGACCGCGACCCGGCCGACGGGTTCCTTCTCTTTGCCGCTGCCCGCCGCCGCCCGGGTGGGCGGGACCCTGGAGACGGACGAAGAGGTGACCGCCACCGACGATCTCCGGATCGAGCGGGTCGGCCCCCGGCAGTGGCGCTTCACTGGCCGCCCCGGCGGTACCGCCTGGCTGACCCTGGCAGGCGCGCCGGCCGCCGTGATCGCAGAAAGGCCCCTGCGCTTCGAGGTCACCACAGCGACCGCGCTGGTACTGCAACGGACGCGGCGCCAGGCCGAGGCCTGGATCGCGGGGCAGGTCGTCGAAGGACGGCTCGAGTCCTTGACCATCCCCGCGCCCGAGGGCTTCGAAGTGGTCTCCGTGGAGGGCCTCGAGGGCCTCGGCGCCGTCGGTTGGCAAGTGGCCAAGGGCACCCTCGAAGTGGACTTCCTCGGGCCGGCGCCCAACCGCTGGCTGCTCCACGCCTCGCTCGCGGCCGACGCCGCCACGGAGTCGAGCGTACCGGTGCTCGTGCCCACGGGGGCGCGGCGCGCCACCGTGGTGACCAAAGCCGAGGCGCGCGGCGGCGGCATTCTCGAGCCCGCCGGGGAGATCACGGCTCGGACTGCCGAGGCCCACGAGGTCGAGACCCTGCCGGCACCCTTCCAGGCGCGTCTCGGGGAGCCGCTGATCGGCCCCGCGGGGGCCTCCACTCCCCGTTGGAGGGTGACCTGGCCGGCGGAAGTCCGGGTTCTCGGTGCCCAGGTCGATCGCCTATTGGTCGACGTGCTGGTCGGTGAACACGGCCGGGCGTTCTACCAGATCTGGGCGGTCGTGCGGGCCAACGGGGCACCGGACCTTGCCCTGGCACTGCCCACCGGAGCACGGCTCGTCGACAGCCGGCGCGACGGCACCCCGGCCCGGCTCGGCCAACGCGGCGGCGCTTGGGTTTCGCCGCTGGTCAGCCGCGACTCGGAACAAGTGCTCTTCTGGTCGGCCGAGGTGGTCTTGCCCTGGCCGGCAACGGACGGCGGCCGGCTCGAGATCCCGATTCCCCACACCTCGAGCCCGATCTCGACCGTCGAGGTGCGAGCCAGCTTGCCGGCGCCCTTCCGCTACGAGTGGGTGGACCCGAGCCGCCGCGGCAACGTCGGCCAGCCGCCCCGGCCGGTGCTCGAAGAGGCCGGCGCGAGCGCCCTCAACCAGCAGCTGCACTCGGGTGTGGGGCGCAAGGGGACACGGCCCGCGGGTGGCGTCGACTGGCAGCCGCTGCCCTCGGGGTTTCAAGTGCTCACCGCCTCATGGAGCAGCCTCGACACCACGCCCTCGCCGCTCGTCTTGAACGTCCGGCGGGTCCCGGAGGCCCGGCCATGACCCCACTGTCCTGGATCGCCGCCGGCCTGGCGGCAACCTTGAGTGCCGCTCCGCCGCCGTCCCCGCCGACTGCCGGCTGGGTCGAATTGCCCCTCGGCCAGTACCACGAACTCGTCGAGCGCGCCCAAAGACCCCTCCCGCAGCCTCCCGTCGCCGACTCCCGGGTGTTCGCCGAACGCCTGACCCTGCGCTTCGAAGGCGACTCGGTACGCGTCGAAGCAGAGTGGGACCTCGACTTCTCGGGCCCACGGCCGCCGTCCCTCGCGCTCGATGCGGCCGCCGTCCCGGATCGGCTCACGGTCACGCCCCCGGAGGCCGCCACCGTGGGGCGGGACGAGGCCGGCACGCTCCAGGTGACGCCCCTGCGACCCGGCCGGGTCACCGTGCGCGCCGAGGGCGTCGCAAGGCTTGCCGGCGAATCCGGCGGCAGCAGTCGACTGCCCCTGCCGGTGGCCCAAGGGTCGGTCGTCGAGCTCACCCTCGAGCTTCCGGCCGGCCTCGATTGGAGCCTGCCGGGCAGCTACTTGGCGGGTGACGAGCTCCGCGGCGAACGGCGCACGGTGCGCTTGACGCGCCGGACCGGTAGCCAGGCCGAGCTCGAGGTCCGCGGACGGGTAGCAGCCATCGAGCCCTCCTCCGCCTATGTGCGCGGCGTGGCGGTGACGTTGATCGCCCCCGGACCGGACCAGCTCGAACGCACGGACGTGGTGCTCTACGACGTCCAGCGGGGCTTCCTCGCGGAGCTCGCCTTGCGCCTGCCTGCCGGCTTCGAGCCGGACCCGACAGTGACCACCGACGAAGGCAGCTCCGGCTTCGAACTCGACGGCGAGCGGCTGGTCGTAACCCGGCAAAACCGCCTCGCCGGCCGCGGCCACCTCGTCCTCGCATCGCGCACGCCGTGGCCCACGGGCGGCACCGCCTTGGCCCTGCCCGTACTCGAGCCCGAGGTGGAGGTGCGGTCGCGGTTCTTGGTGGTCACGGCGACCCTGGCCGCCGAGTGGCAGCCGCAACCCGCCGGCGCCTGGTCCCGGGTGGACCGCGAGGACTTGCCGCCCGCGTTGCGCGAGGCCGTCGAAGGGCTCGCTCTGGCGGCCGTCTGGCGGCTCGCACCCGGCGTCCCCCCGAGCGGTCTCGCGCTCGGGATCGAGGCCCTGCCCGCGGTCCCCCTGGCCACCGGCTTGCTGCCCGCGCGCACCACCGTGACCGTCGCCACGGTCGAGGGATCGCTCGTCCACCGGGACGAAATCGTAGTCGAGTCCGGCCCTCCGGCCCTCGAAGTCGAACTGCCTCCGGGCGTCGAATTCTGGTCCGCCCAGGTGAGCGGCGCCGCCGTCCGGCCCATCGAAGCGAACGGCGTGTTGCGCTTTCCGTTGCCTCCGGGCCGCGGCCAACGCCACCGGGTCGAAATCGTCTCCGCCGAAAAGCGGGTTTTGCCCGCGGGCAAATCCAAGGAGAACCTGCGGCTCCAACTGCCGATGATCCGGGGTTCGGTGCTCCGCCACGAATGGCGCCTGATGCTGCCGGAGAACCGCGACTACCGGCTGGTCGACGGCGAGTTACGCGCCGTGCCACCGCCCCCACCGCCACCGCCTCCGGCTCCAATGGGACGCGAAGAGCCGCTCCTCGGCGAGCGAAAGATCCGGACCGGCTCGACCGTCTCGCAGGTCGAACTCGAGGAGATTCCCACCGTCCGCGATCCGTGGGTGATTCTCCAGAATGTCCCAGGAGTTCAGCTCGACCGCATCAACGTCGGGGGCAACGAAAGCGGCCAGCAATCGAACTTCCTCGGCCCTCTGCCGGTCGAGGCCAAAGTGCCGGAAACCGGCAAGGCCGTTTTGCTCTCGGGCGCGCTGCCCCCAAGCGTGGTGACGGTGACGATCGAGAGCCGGCCACTCAAGAAGGGGCGCCGGCCGTGAGCGAGTCCACTGCCGCCCACCGCGCCGCCGCGGCGGGCCAGTCCGCCCGCTTCGCCGTGGTGACCGTAAGCGACACCCGTACACTCGAGACCGACACCGGCGGCGCGGCCATCGTCACGGCCCTCACGACGGCAGGGCACCAGCTCGTCGCCCGCGCCATCGTGCGCGACGAACCCGCGGACATCGACCGGCAGTTGCGTGCGTGGCTGGCCGGCGGCGATCTCGACGTCATCGTCTCGACCGGCGGCACCGGCATCAGCTCCCGGGACACCACGATCGAGATCGTCGAACGCCTGCTCTCGAAGCCGCTCCCCGGCTTCGGCGAGCTTTTTCGCTTCTTGTCCTGGGACCAGGTGGGCTCCGCCGCTCTCCTCTCCCGCGCCACCGGGGGCCTGGCCGGCGAGACCCTGCTCTTCGCCCTCCCCGGCTCCCTGGCCGCCGTCCAACTGGGGCTCGAGAAGCTCCTGGTCCCCGAGCTGCCGCATCTGATCTGGGAACGGCGACGGTAGCTTGCTCCCTCTTGCCGCTCAAACCCCCAACTCATCCGACCCTTAGGAGTCTCCGCATGGCCCAAGATCTCGCCACCCTTCCCCCCTTCTCCCTGCCCGACGAACACGGCAAACTCCGCTCCGTGGGTGACCTCGCCGGCCCCAAGGGACTTGTGCTCTATGTCTATCCGAAGGACGACACGCCCGGCTGTACCGTCGAGGCTCAGGACTTTCGGACGCTCCTGCCCGCCTTCGCCGAGAAGGGCTTCACGGTGGCCGGTTTGTCCAAGGACTCGGCGGCGTCGCACTGTCGGTTCATCGAGAAGTTCGGGCTGACATTCCCGCTGTTGACCGATGCCGACGGCGCTTGGCTCGAGGCCGTGGGCGCCTACGGCGAAAAGAACATGTACGGCAAGATCGTGAAGGGCATCCTGCGCACGACGTTCGTGGTCGATTCCGCGGGAACGATTCTGCGGATCTACCGCAACGTCAAGGCCGCGGGTCACGCCGAGCGGGTGCTCGGAGAGCTGTAAGCCTCCGCCCCCGCTCTACCCGGCAGAGAGGGGGCGGAAGCGTCCGGACCTCAGCCCGCGGCGATCAGTTCGCTGCGGCTGAAGAAGAAGGCGACTTCGAGGGCAGCGTTTTCGGCGCTGTCGGAACCGTGAATGGCGTTGCGCTCGATGTCGGTACCGAAGAGGTTACGCACGGTGCCGGCGTCGGCCTTGCGCGAGTCGGTGGCACCCATCACTTGGCGCAGGTGGAGCACGGCGTTCTCGCGCTCGAGGGCCATGGGAACGACCGGGCCGGAAGTCATGAAGCGCACCAGGTCGTTGTAGAACGGCCGCTCCTTGTGCACTTCGTAGAAGGCCTGGGCCTGGGCCTCGGTCAGGCGCACGAGCTTCATGCCGCGCACGCGGAAGCCGGCCTGGATCAAGTGGTCGATGATCTTGCCGGCATTGCCGGCGGCGACGCTATCGGGCTTCAGAATGGTCAAAGTGGTTTCCATCGTCGTATCCATCTTTCTTCAGATCGGCCGCAGCCGAGTCGTTGTAGGGACAGGTCAGAGCGGTTCGTCTTCCAGCGGCTCGCCGAGGGGCTCGAGTGGGCCGTCCGGTGAGGCGAGGCCGTAGACCTCGCCGACGTATTCCACCACCCCGTCGGGGCCGAGCAACACGGCGTCCCCGGTCGGGATGCCGAGCCCCCAGTCGACACCGGGAGTGGTCAGCAGCTTGCGCAGCCGGCGGTCGTGTTCGGTCACGAAATTGGTCTCGAGGACTCCCCCCGGCAACCAGCCGACACCGGGCACGGTCTCGCCGATCCGGATGCTGCGCGCCACCTGGCCAAGGGCCGAGACCGCCGCCGCGATGGCGACGACGATGCCCCCCGCCGCGAGTTTGGCCTCGAGCGCGGCGAGTACCGGGGTGCCCGGGGCGAGCGCCTCGAGCAGGTGATCCGTCACGCCGCCGCCCAAATACACCGCCGAACACTCGGCGATGCGCTCGGCGTTTTTGCCCCGCCGCGCATCCCGTCCGCGGTAGATCGGCAAAGTGACGACTTCGCGCCCGAAGACTTCATGGAAGTAGTTCGCAAAGTGCTCGCCGTAGTCCATGGACCCCGAAGCCGCGGGTAAGAAGCCCACCGGCCCGGGGGGCAGCTTCTCCACCCAAGCGGCATCGGCATCGAGCGTCTCCTCGAAACTGAACTCGCCACCACCGACGAGGACGATCCAGCCATTGCCGGGGAAACGTTGGGGAGTCACGGGGGCGCTATTGAAGCTGAGACGGGAGGGGTTGTCAAACTCAGGGAGACTAGAATTCCTGGATGCGCCCCCGGGTCTATCTCGAAACCAGCATCGTCAGCTACCTGGCCGCGCACCCGAGCGGCGATCTGGTGACCGCCGCCCACCAGAGGATCACCCATCAGTGGTGGCGAACCGCTGACCGACACTTCGAGATCTTTCTCTCTCAAGTCGTACTCGACGAAGCCGCAGCCGGCGACCCAGAGGCCGCGGCGCGGCGCTTGGCTCTCGTCGCGAAACTACCCTTGCTCGGGATCAACCCGGAGGTGGCCCGATTCGCGGCCGCGCTCCTGGCTCGAGTCCCCCTGCCACCGAAGGCGGGCGCCGATGCAGTTCACATCGCGGCGGCTGCCTACCACCGGATGGACTTCTTGCTCACCTGGAACTGTTCGCACATTGCCAATGCACGCCTACGGCCCCGTATCGAGGGCATCTGTCGAGACCTCGGTGCCTCGGCTCCGGTACTATGCACCCCGGAAGAGCTTGCCAGCGAGGAAGACGACGATGAATGACACTCCCGAGAAGCCCTGGGAAGATCCGATCGTTGCTGAGGTTCGGCAGGTTCGCGAGACGCTGTTCGAGGCTGCCGGGTTCGATATCGAGGAGTTTTGCCGACAGCTCCAGTCCCGCCAGGCCGTTTCGGGCCGGGTTGTCGTCAAGAACCTGCCCAGTCGCCCAGTAAACGAAGCCGCGTAGAGGCGCCCAGAGCGCGAAGTGCTCCGCTTGAGCTTCGGGGCGGTTCGAGAACCACCCCGAAGCGGATCTCCGCTTACCTTCCCATCGCCTTCGCCAGCGTCGAACCCAGCTCGGCCGGGGATTCGACGACGTGGAGACCGGCGGCGCGCATGGCGTCCATCTTCTCGGCAGCGGTGCCCTTGCCGCCGGCGATGATCGCCCCGGCGTGGCCCATGCGACGGCCGGGGGGGGCCGTGCGGCCGGCAATGAAGCCGACGACGGGGCGGCGCTTGGTGTCCCAGTTCTCGGCGATCCAGCGCGCGGCGTCCTCTTCCGCACCGCCGCCGATCTCGCCGATCAGGATCACACCCTCGGTGGAATCGTCCTCGGCGAAGGCACTCATGACGTCGATGAAGTTGGTGCCGTTGACCGGGTCGCCGCCGATGCCGACGCAAGTCGACTGACCCAGGCCGACGTTCGACAACTGCCAGACAGCTTCATAGGTCAGCGTGCCCGAACGCGAGACCACGCCGATCGAACCCGGGGTGTGGATGTGCCCCGGCATGATGCCGATCTTCGCCATGCCCGGGGAGATGACCCCGGGGCAATTGGGACCAATGAGCCGCGTCGGATGGTGCTCGAGGAACGCCTTGACCTTCAACATGTCGTGCACCGGAATGCCCTCGGTGATGCACACCACGAGCTCGATCCCGGCGTCCGCCGCTTCCATGATGGCGTCCGCGGCAAAGGGCGGCGGCACGAAGATCATGGTGGCGTTGGCGCCCGTGGCCCGGCGGGCCTCGGAGACCGAATCGAACACCGGGAAGCCCTCAACGGTCTCGCCGCCCTTGCCGGGCGTGACACCGCCGACGACCTGGGTACCGTAGGCCTGGCAGCCCTGAGCGTGGAACAGACCTTCCTTCCCCGTGATGCCCTGGACGAGCAGCCGGGTTTCTTTGTTGACCCAAATCGCCATGGTCAGTTCCCTCCCTTCGCCGCCGCCACGACCTTGGCCGCGGCGTCCGCCATGCCGGTCGCGACGATGAACGGAAAATCCGCCTCGTGGAGAATCTTGCGGCCCAGCTCGACGTTTGTCCCCTCGAGCCGCACCACGACCGGCAACGTGACGTTGCCCACCTCCGCGATGCCGGCCACGACGCCGTTGGCGATGCGGTCGGTCCGCGCGATGCCGCCGAAGATGTTGATCAAGACGGCCTCGACAGACGGGTCCGAGACCAGGATGCGGAAGGCGCCCGCGACCGCCTCCTGGCTGGCCGAGCCGCCGACGTCCAGGAAGTTGGCCGGTTCGCCGCCCGCCAGTTTGATGATGTCCATGGTCGCCATGGCGAGGCCCGCGCCGTTGACCATACAGGCGATGTTGCCGTCGAGCTTGATGTAGTTGAGGTTGTACTTGCCGGCCTCGACCTCCATCGGATTCTCCTCGGCGAGGTCGCGCATGGCGACGACGTCCAGGTGACGATGAAGGGCGTTGTCGTCGAAGTTCATCTTGCCGTCGAGGGCCATCACCTTGCCGTCGGCCGCGACCATCAACGGGTTGATCTCGACCAGCGAAGCGTCCATCTCGAAGTAGCAGCGGAACAGATTCGTGAGCAGCTTCATGCCCTGCTTGGCGCTGTCGCCCGTGAGGCCGAGGCCCTTGGCGAGCCGGCGAGCCTGGAACGGCTGGAGACCGAGGTGCGGCTCGATCCACTCTTTGAGGATCTTCTCGGGCGTGTGGGCGGCCACCTCTTCGATGTCCATGCCGCCCTCGGTCGAAGCCATCATCACCGGCAACCCGCGGTCGCGGTCGAGGGTGATCGAAACGTACAGCTCGCGAGCGATGGCAGAGGCTTCTTCGATGTAGACCTTGCGGACGAGTTGGCCCTCGGGGCCCGTCTGGGGCGTCACCAGCTGCATGCCGAGGATCTGGCCCGCCAGCCGCTCGGCGTCCGCCGGCGTTTCGGCGAGCTTGACGCCGCCGCCCTTGCCACGGCCTCCGGCATGAATCTGCGCTTTGACGACCGACCGGCCGCCCAATCGCTCGGCGATCGCCCGCGCTTCCGCCGGGTTCTCCGTGACCTCGCCGCGCGGGGTCTCGACCCCGTAACGGCGCAGGATTTCCTTCGCTTGATACTCGTGGATCTTCAAGGGGGTCCTCCCTCGAGGTTGCTGGATGTCGAAAGTCGGGTGGAGCGCGAGGGAGAAGGTCCGAGGGCCTGCCCCGCCGAGCCGCGGGAGTGTAGCACGGGGTCAGAGCCCCTGAGTTCCGGGCTCGCGGGCGAGCTGGCGATCGAAGGTGCCCAGCGGTAGGTGGCCGGCCTTGCGAGCCGCCGCCAGCACGAGGCAGTCCGAGAAACCTAGCTGTGGACGCTGGCGAAAGACCTCCAGCGCAGCCGCGACGACTTCCGGCTCCTGCAATACGAGGGCTTCGTGGTCCAGGAGCTGGCCGACCACGAGGATCAGGCGCTCGGTTGGTACCGCGTACACCGACTTCAAAACCCAGAGGGTCTCCACCAGCACCACTTGAGAGACCCAGGCTCCGCCCGCGACGAAGCGTTCCGCCGCAGGCACCTGATCACCGCCATCGCCGGTCAGCAGCCGGACGAGCACATTCGTGTCAACGGCGCGCATGCTTGGCTCGAACGGCGGCTTCGAGGCCCTCCTTCAGTTCGGCCAAAGAATGGCTCGCGGGCGGGGAGTCCGGGAAGAGCAACGCGCGCTGTTCCGCGAAGCTGTGGGTGCCCACCCGACGGACGACAATGGTGTCGCCTTCGGCCTGCCACTCGACGGTGGAGCCTGGACCGAGACCCAGGCGCTGCCGCACCTCTTTCGGCACGGAGATTTGACCTTGCGAAGTAAGGCGGGATGTGGCGAGTGTCATGCCAACATGATTACCGAGGTAATGAGTCACTGTCAAGCGGGCGTCCATGGGAATAACCTTCGCACGACGCTTGCCCTGCGTATATGACCATCATATACTCCGCGGCATGAATGCCCGGGACCTGCTCGCTCGTGCCGAGGGGTTCGACTGGGACGCCGGGAATCGCGACAAGAACCTCGAGAAGCACGATGTCCAGTTCTGGGAAGCCGAAGAGGTGTTCTTCAACCGTCCCCTGGTGGTCCGCGGTGACCTCGAACACTCGCTGCGGGAACCGCGGTTCTTCGCGCTGGGAAAAACCGAGGCGGACCGGCTGTTGTTTCTGGCCTTCACGGTCCGCAAGAACCTCGTCCGGGTCATTTCGGCCCGCGACATGACGCGCCGCGAGCTGGCGGCCTATGCCCAACACCATGAAGACGACGCCCATCCCTGAATTCCCCACCGAGGCGGCCGAACAGGAGTTCTGGGCCGAGCGGGATTCGACCGATCACGTCGACTGGTCCCAGGCCGAAACGGTCACGCTGCCCAACCTGCGCCCCAGCCTGAAGACGATCTCCCTACGCTTGCCGGCCCACCTTCTGGCCGGCCTCCGGATGCTCGCCAACAAGCAGGACGTGCCGTACCAGTCGCTGTTGAAGACCTATCTTTCGGACCGCGTGCACCAGGAGCTAGCGGGTTTGTCGTGCCCGACCGGGGCTCTCGACCTGGCGCTCGAAGTGCGGGAGACCGAGAACGCGCCGGCCGCACCACTCTCCCGCACGGCGCGCCGCTCGAAGTCGACACCCTAGTCGGCGAGCTTCCGGGCCGGGGCCACTTTTCAAGACCTTCGGTGTCTCTCCTTCTCGGGGGGCACCTTCATGGCCGCAGGGTTCGTTCGACTGGGCGTCGTTCTCGCCCTCTGTCTCGCCATCGTTTTCGCTGCCTCCGGCGGCACAAAGCCGGACCTGCGGGGTGAGATGACGGCCACCGAATTCGCCCGTTGCGGACTCGAAAAGCTCACCACGAACGAATTGCAATTGTTGGAGGAATGGCTCGCGAAGCGCTCCGCCTCCGGTTCGCCCGCCCGCCGCCTCGGTGCCGGCAGTTCAGGGAACGACGGCGGCGACGCCCTCGTCGCCTTCAACACAGCGAGTCGCAAGTACCACTGCCCGAGTTGCCGCCACGCTCGACAGTGCACGAAAAACTGCATCGAGGTCCGGCGATCCGAGGCCCTCGCCCGCGGCGGCCAGGCCTGCCAGGTGTGCGGTGGCACGTGCCGGTCACCCGGACCTTGAGTTTCGGTCTCGGGGAACCGATACACTCGCGACTCCCTCAACCAGGAGTCCCGATGACTTCACGATCCTCGAGTTGCGTCCTGCTCCTCCTCGCCACGACTCTTGCCCCGACTCGACTTCTCGCCGCCGACGCTCCGGCGCCCACGATCGTTCCCGCCGCCAAGCTCCAGGCCGACGTCACCCTCCTTCGCCAAGCCTTCGAAGCTCTCCACCCGGGGCTACTTCGTTACCAAACGCCCGAGCAGGCCTCGGCGTCTTTCAGCGAGTTGGAACGGGCCTTGGCACGGGACCGGCCCTTGTCCGAGGTCTTCCTGGAACTGGCCGCCTTCACGGCGAAGATCCGCTGTGGTCACACCTACCCGAACTTCTTCAACCAGTCGGAGGCCGTGGCGGCGGAGCTCTTCGCCGCGCGTCCTCGGTTGCCCTTCCACTTCCGGTGGCTGGGTGGTGAGATGGTGGTGACGCGCTCGTTCGCTCCGGACCTACCCCGTCTCGTGCCCGGCTCCGTGATCTCCGCGATCGCCGGCATCCCGGTCGAGAAGATCCTGGAGCGTCTTCTACCGCTGGTGCGGGCCGATGGCGGCAATGACGCCGTTCGCCTTCGCCAACTCGAAGTCCGGGGCGAGAGTCGTTATGAAGCCTTCGACATCTATTTTCCTTTGGCCTTTCCCGAGCTCGGCCGCGCGGTACAGGTGACGTTCCGGGCTCCGGGTGGCGAGGTGGCTACCATGCCGGTAGCGATGCTGAGCGACGACGATCGCCGCCGGGCCTACGAAGCGGATCGCGCGGCCGCCGAGCGCCCGGGCTCGCCCTCACCGTGGTCGCTGCGTTTCCTGGATGAACGAACGGCCCTGTTGACCATGCCGGATTGGGTGACCTACAAGTTCCCGAACTGGGATTGGAAGGCCGAAATCCGGGGCTACTTCGACGAGATTCTCCGACGGGGGGCGAAGGTCCTGGTGATCGACCTGCGCGGCAACGAAGGCGGCACCACCGAGGTGGCCACCGAAATGCTCCGCGCTGTGACGACCACACCGATCGTCCTCCGCCCGCAGGTACGCAAGGTGCGCTATCGCAAAATCCCCGCGGCGCTCAAACCCCACCTCGACACCTGGGATCGCTCCTTCGACGACTGGGGCGATGCGGCGGTGGACGTCGGCGGAGGGTTCTTCGAGCTGCGCAACGCCGCCGCCATTCCCGACCGCCTCGCCCCCGTGGAAACGCCCTTCCGCGGCCAGGTTTTCGTGCTCGTGGGGGCCGCCAACAGCTCCGCGACGTTCCTGTTCGCCCGCGAGGTCGCCGCTCACGGCCTCGGCCGGCTGGTGGGACAACCGACCGGTGGCAACCAGCGCGGCATCAACGGCAGCGCTTTCTACTTTCTCCGCCTGCCGGGCAGTGGTCTCGAAGTCGATCTGCCTCTGGTCGGCACGTTCACACCCGACGAACGGCCCGACGGCGGCCAGCTGCCCGACCTACCCGTGACGGCCACGGCCGCGGACATCGCCGCGGGCCGGGACGTGGAACTCGCGGCGGCTCTGGCGGCGGCCGGCGGAGAACCTTGAGAGCCGGCCGTGCCGGTTACCCGTGCCGGTTCCCGAGTTCACCCACCGAGCCACCGAAAACCGCGAACAACGAAGCCATGGGAGTCGCGACCGCCACACCCGCTTGGCGGCCGACCAGCAGCCCGAGGTAGGCACCGTCGGCTCCCAGCAGCGCCGCCCCGGAGTCACCGCCAACCGAAAAACCGAAACCCGCGATTGCCAGTTGATCCCCGAGCAGGAACTCGTTGTCGCCGTCTCTCATCCGGGCCGTCACACCGAGGGCCAGCACCCGCCCGGTGCCCGTCAGCCCCGGGCCGGCCAGGCGGACGAGTTCCCCGCACTCCGGTGGACGCCAGCCGGGCAGCCGGCGCAGCCCGGCCCCTCGCGGCCCAACGACCTCGGCCGCGAGTTGAATCAGTGCCGCGTCGACCGTCGCCACGCCCGTTCGCGGCCGCGCCAGGGCCAGCACTCGGCCCACGGCCTGATCGCCGGAGAAGACCGCCTCCCCTGCGGCCGTGAACACGTGGCCCGCCGAGAAGGCCAGCTGGTGACCGTCGCGAACCAGCACCGGGCCGAGGCGACCGGAGCGTCGTCCCGACGCTCCGATGTGCGCCCCGAGAACTAGGCGAACCTCGGAAAGCCGAGCGAGGGGTCGGCCCGGGAGGGCGAAGTGCAGGGGCCGCCGGGTCGCCGGGGGCGGATCGTGTACGAGAAATCCTTGGGCGTAGGCCCGACCGAGCGCGGCCTCGCCGTTCACCCCCCGTCCTCGCTGAAGCCACTGTAGAGCGCCGGGGCACAGGGTTTCTCGTTCTGTCCCTGGACGTTGCCAGGTGCCAGCGGTACCGCCCAGCGCGTCGCCGCGTCGCTCCCGTTGTCCCCACCGAAGCGATAGAACGCTTGGAAATCGGGATCGGGCAGCAGCTCCCGGAGGGCGCCGAAGAACGGCGCAGCTCCGAGCAACGCCACCTCGGGCTCGACGTTGGCGACGCGCACTTCGACCGGAGCCCGGCCGGACCCCATCGGCGGCCGCAGCAGAACCGACCGCCGCTCGTCGGCGGCGTCGACGAAGACCAGCCGAGCGCTGTCGCGAATGGTCAGCTCCCAAACGATGCGGTTGGCGATCGCCCGGTTCCACGACGACCGCCCGGCCTCCGGCAACGCCAACTCGCCGTCGGCTCCCCGGGCCACCGGTCCGAACGGCCACACCTGGATCTCGCCGTCTTCGAGATTGCGATTGAATCCTCGGGTGGCCACGTGACCTTCGCGCAGGAAGACACCGCCGACCAACCCCGGAAGCTCTCCGCGCTCGCACTGCTGGGCGCTGCCCTGAAACCACTCCGAGTCCGGCGCGACCTCCGAGAGCCGCGGCAACCACCACAAGGAGCGCTCCTCCTGGAGCGTCGAGGGCTTGGCGCCGGAACACCGAGCCTGCTCGACGGTCAATGGATCCCCCGTGCCACCCTCGACGAAGAGACGGCGCTGATCGAAATAAAAGGCGAGGCGGCGGCGGCGAGTTTCGGGATCGATCCAGTCGTGTTGAACCTCGGCGTCGGTGTCGGCCATCAGGCAGTCGGCCTCGACGTCCAAGAACGCCAGATGCGGAGCCCGCCAGTTGGCGGACGGGGCTCGGGGGTCGCGATCCCAGTAGGCGAGATCGGGCAAACGCAGGTCGGGCAGCAGGACGGACAGCTGGTCCAAAGTCTCAGTCGGGCGGCCATGACGAAACAACGTCTCACTGGGAACCAGAGCACAGACTCCTTCGAAAACCACTCGTAACGTGAAAGGCACTTGCTATCTCCTCTCTGAAGAACCTCCGGTCGGCTCCTGACTGGCGAGGGTGAACGCGCCCCACAGCCAGGGACGGGCGGCCAGGTCCGGGTGGGCACCACGGGCCTCGCGTAAAGCTTCGGCGGCGTTCCCTGAACGCCGAAACGCGGCATGGAAAGCGGCCATGAACTCTGCGAGCAGGCCCGAGTCCTCCACTGGCCAAAGGCTTCCGACGACCCGCTCGGCCCCGGCGGCCAGGAAAGGCGGCGCCAGCCCTCCGGCGATTCCACCGGCGGAATAGCCGCTCTGGCACGCCGACAGGACGACGAGGCGGGTGTGGGGCAGCTTGGGCAGCTCGGCCCGCAACGTATCGAGAGACACGGTTTGATCGCTAAAGGCGATCCACGCCTCGCCCGGCCGATCCGCCCGAAAGCGAGCGTGGGTCGCGAGGTGGATGACCTCGGCCCGCGGCGCACAGGCCCGAAAGTCCGCCCACCGGTGACCGTCACAGGCGACCTGGGCCGGGTACTCCCGAGCGAGAGCCGCCACCTCCGCGCCGGTGGAGGCGAGCGGTGCGAGATCGAGGATGGGCGCGAACTGCGTCTGCCCCACGGCGAACACCGTCGCGAGCGGCGCCCCGCGCACCTCGGCCGGACCGATCGCTCCCAGGCGCGGCACCAATTCGACGGCGAAGTCGTCATCGAGATAGCGGCCCGTCCGCGGGTTCCACAGCGCCCGGAACGGTAAGTTCGCCAGCGGTCCATCGGGCACGATCAGAAGGCGCTTCACCGTCGGGGGAAGGTGGGCGAGCACCGGCGCCAGCCAGCGCTCGTGAAGCTCCGCCGTCCGCTCGTTCCAGGTGGCTACCTGACGCACTCCGGGCAGGCCCTCGAGGCGCGCCGTGAGGTCCGACGTCCTGGTGTCCGGCAAGTCCACCCGCAGGGCTCCCGTCGTCGTGACCAACCAAGCGACGGCCGCCACCTCGCTTCGGCGCCAATAAACGACCGCCGCGGAATCGGCGGCCAGATCCGGAGACGACGCCGCGGGGTTGCCGAAGGGGAGGGACCGCAGCTCCTCAACGAAGGCTAGAGCCTCGGCGTCGGCTCCCCGAGCCAGGCGCGTCTCAATCGAGCGCTGGTACACCGAGCGCGCCGGTTCCACCAAGGCGAGCACGCGGGCAGGTTCGGCGATTCCGCGCAGCAGGGCGCGGCCTTCGCTCAGCAGGGCCTCGGCTTCGTCCTCGCGGCCCAGTTCGAAGAGCCAGCCGGCGAGCTCGTCGGTGGCGCGCAGAAACAAAGGCTGCCGGCCCTGCTCGGCGTATCGGTCGCGGGCCAACTTCATGCCCGCGACCGCCGCGTCGAGATCGCGTTGAGGCCGGCCCGGGGCGGCCCGCCAGCGAGCGGTTTCGGCCTCGAGATCCGCCAGGGTCTGCCGGCGCCCCTCGGGGGCCGCTTCGAGGGCCTCGAGGACGGCGCGCGCCCGGGCCAACTCGGCCTCGACGGGCTCTGCGCGGGCACCGAGCTCGCGCCATCGACCCGCCACTGCGATCGCCGAGTCGGCGAAACACAGGGGGCGCTCGGGAAGCTCCTGACAGACCTCGGCCGCCTCGCTCCGGACCTCGACGGCAGCCCAAGCGTCGAGCGGCCGCAGGGCATAGGCCGCGATCACCAGCAGCGAGTACCGATGGAGCGGATCGGCCACCCGCAGGCTGCGCGCGAACGCCCGACCGAGAGCGGACCAGGCGGCAGCTTCATCCCCGCCCTCGGCATACAACTCGGCCAGCAGCGCGGCGGCGACCGCCGCGTCCTGTTCTTGGCCGAGCGCCAGATAGCGCTCCTCGGCCCGACGGTAGTACGACACGGCGGCTTCCGTGCGGCCCTCCCGCCCGTGGCGGAAGCCCGCCTCGCGCAAGACGGCGGCTTCGAGCCCATCGCCGCGACCCGCGGTGGCCCTCAGTAGCCATCCGAGTTCGGGCCACGGGGTCCTCCGCGCCGACTGCACTTGCCCGAGCCGAGCCCGCAGAGCGAGCGCGTCACCCTCCCGCTCGAGCGCCTGGCGGGCGCGAGCGAAGGCCGCCGCCGCGGCATCGCGATGCTCGGAGCGCCGCCACTCGAGAGCCTCACGAAGGGCGACCCGGCCGGCGCTCGTCCCGGTGACCTGCTCCGCCAAGCGCGGAGGGGGTGGCCTGGGCAGGGCCGCGCGGACAGCCTCCCCTTCCACCGCCCAACCGTCCGCCTCCGCGGCGGCGGCTTCCTGCCAGGCTTGCTCGGCCCGTCGCGGGAGCGGAATCAAGGCCAACGCCAAGGCGCGATTCCAGCGCCCCTCCGGCGAACTCGCCAAGTGCTGGGCCTGGTCGGCCGCGCCGAGAGCCATCAGAGCCTGGGCGGGGTCCGCCTGACGGCGGGCCGCTTCGAGCCGAGCCACCGCCAAGTGGTTCCAGACCCGCGGCTCCTCGGGCCACTCCCGGGAAACCACCACGAGCTCCGCCACGGCGTCCTCGAGATGACCGGCCACCAGCCACTCGAGGGCTCGGGCCTCGCGCTGGGCGGGGTTCAGCCAGGAGCCCGCCGTCGCCCCGGGGCCGCGCAGGGATTGGCCCCCGCCACCGCCGCCGCGTTTCGGGCCCGGTCGCGGCACATGGGGCTTGTGGGGGGAATCCGCGAGGCGCCCGAAAAACGGCCGGGTGGGGGCGGCCGCCAGCCGCTCGAGAACGGCCTGATGGGGCGCGACCTCGTGCGACCGTTCACAGCCCACCACGGCGAGCCCGAGAGTTACCAGGGTCAGAACGAAACGACGTTGCCGAAGAAACAGAACTCGTGTCACGGCGGCTTCCTCACTGGCCGGTGCGAGGCGGCCCATAAACAACCTTGCGATCGCCCGTGTCCATTCGGATAGACGGTCACCATGCGACCCTTCCAGACCACCGACATCGCGTTCCCAAGAGTGGACCGAACGACGCTAGAATCTACCCAAGTTCTTGTCTACCCATTCGTGACGACACCTACAGATTTTTCCGCGCGCTTCCTCGAGCACCTACCGCTCGTCCGGAAGATCTCCTTGGAGGTCTCTCGACGCCAACGCTTGACCGACGAAGAAGCCGAGGAGCTCACCAGTCAAGTGCAGTGGCGGCTCGCCCGCGACGACTACAAGGCTCTGCGAGAGTTCCGCGCGGACAGCACGTTCGGGACCTTCGTCGCGGTCATCGCCCAGCGCACGGCTACCGATCTGCTGCGGGAGCGGCTCGGCAACTGGCGGCCCTCGGCGCTGGCGAAGCGGACCGGCCGCTGGGCCGAGGTGTACGAGACGCTCCGCCAGCGGGACGGTCTCGGCCGGCAGGAGGCCCTGGCCGAGCTGACCCGCCGCGGCGTCTCGATCGTCGAGGACGAGGCGGACCGCCTCGAAGCCGCCTGGGTCGATCGTCCCGGGCGCCGGTTCGTGGGCGCCGAATCGCTGCTCGGCCGGGCTTCGGACGAGCCTTCACCCGAGCAACGCGCCTTGGCACGAGAAGAGCAAAACCGCCGGCGGTGGGCGATGGGGGTGCTCGCCGAGGCCTGCAACACACTGCCCGAGATGGATCGCTGGCTGCTCGAGCAGTTCTACGGGGGCGCCACGGCGGAGCAGCTGACCCGCTTGCTGCCCGACCGCCCGGACCGCCGCCGGCTGTTCTATCGCATCGAGAAACTCCGCGATCGCCTCCGATTGCAACTCGAGACGGCCGGGCTGGGGCGCGAAACCGTGCGAGAGTTGTTCCGCAGCGACTGGGCGGAAATTACCGACGACGATCGTCTCTAGAGTCAGAGGAGAAAATAGCCAGTATTTCCATGAACTCGACACTAAAAACCTGCCCCGATGCCTCGAGGCTCGCCGCTTGGATCGACGGGCGGGCGAGTGCGGAAGAACGCCAGGCCCTGCTGGCGCATAGCCTGACCTGTCCGGCGTGTTCCGAGCTGGTCGCCGATGTCCTGGCGGCCCAACGCCAGACGACCGCCCAAGAGCGTGGACGCCCAATTTTCCGACGGGCTTGGGCCGCCGCCGCGGCTCTGCTCGTGGCCGGCACCGGGAGCTTTGCCTTTTGGTTGAGCCGCGATGTCGGGGCCGACTCCTATCGGCAGGCCCTGGCGGCGGCCCTGCAACCCTCGGCCGCCGCGACTGCCGCCCTGAACTTCCACCCCCCCTCGAGTGTTTCGACGGCGGGGCTGCCGCAACCACGGGTTCTCCGCGGGGGCCCGGAAAGCGGACCCTGTGCACCGCAAACTCCGTGCGGCGAGGCACTCGAAAAGGCCCTGGATCGCGCGGGCTCGCCCCTGCGGCTCAAGCTCGACCCCGAGGCGGCCCAGATCTTCCTGGCGTCCTCCGCTCTCGATCCGGAGATGGCCTATGCTGCCCGCTCCACCATCGAAGAACACGGATGGGCGACCTCCGGGAACCCCCGTCTGCGGGTGGCGGCCTGCCTCGTCCTGGCCTTGACCCGAACGGACCATCGCCGTGAGATCGAAGCGACTGTGTCCGCCGTGGACCCGAGCGAACTCGAGGACCTCGCGGCCTTGTACAACCTGGCCCAACTGGCCGCCCACGTCGGCGACCTCGATCGCGAGTGCCGCGCCCTTCGCGCCTACCTCGCCCGCGCCCCGGCGAGCGCCTGGCGGGACGAAGCCCAGCGGCGCAGCGCGCGATGCCCTCTGCCGTGAGCGCCCCTGGCGGCTGCTAGACTCCGCGCCGCCATGAGCGACGCTGCGCCCCAAAATCCCCTGTACGAACGTTACGCCTCGCGCGAAATGGCTCGGCTGTTCTCGGCCGAGCACCGTTTCGCCCTGTGGCGAAAGTTGTGGATCGCCCTTGCCGAGAGTGAAGCCGAGCTCGGATTGCCGATCTCCGAGTCCCAACTCGCGGCCCTGCGTGCCGCGGCGAACACGATCGACCTCGCCCGCGTGGCCGAGATCGAACGCCAGACCCGGCACGATGTCGTGGCCCATCTGCGGCACTACGCCGAGGTCGCGGGCGAAGCGGGAGGCATCCTGCACCTCGGAGCCACCAGCGCTTACATCACGGACAACGCCGACGTGCTGATGATGCGCGAGGGGCTGGAGTTGCTCGCCGGTCGCCTGGTGGCGACGATCCACGGTCTCGCGGACTTCGCCCGGCGAAATCGCACCCTTCCGTGCCTCGCCTACACGCACTTCCAGCCCGCCCAGCTCACCACGGTCGGCAAGCGGGCCTGCCTGTGGCTCCAGGACTTTCTCGACGACCTCGCGGAGGTGCGCCATCGCCTCGCGACCCTGCGCCCCCGCGGCGTCAAGGGCACGACCGGCACCCAGGCCAGCTTCCTGACTCTGTTCGAAGGCGATCACGCGAAAGTCCGGGCCCTCGACCAGAAGCTCGCCCTTCGGCTCGGCTTCGGGTCGAGCTGGGCGCTGACCGGCCAGACTTACCCGCGCAAGCAGGACAGCCGAGTGCTCCAGACCCTCGCCGGCATCGGTGAGTCCGCGCACAAATTCGGCACCGACCTGCGCTTGCTCCAGGGCGTCGGCGAGCTCGCGGAGCCCTTCGACTCGGGCCAGGTGGGTTCCTCCGCCATGGCCTACAAGAAGAACCCGGTCCGTGCCGAGCGCATGTGCGGGCTCGCCCGGCGGCTGCTCACGGATTCCCTGAACGGCGGCTTGAACGCCGCCACCCAGTGGCTCGAACGCAGCCTCGACGACTCCGCCAACCGCCGGCTGGTGATCCCCGACAGCTTCCTCGGCGCCGACGCCGTCTTGTCGCTCGCCGCCCACGTCGCCGCCGGTTTGTCGGTCGACGAGCGCACGGTCGCCGCCCGAGTCGACCGCGAGCTGCCCTACATGGCCACCGAGACGTTCCTGATGCTGGCGGTCAAGAAGGGCGGCGACCGCCAGATCCTGCACGAAAAGATCCGCGAACTGTCGCTTTCGGCCCGTGCCGAGGGCGGCGCTGGCGAGCTGGTCGACGCCATCGCCGCTGACCCGGCTTTCCATCTCACCCGCGAGGAAGCCGCCGCCGCCATCGACCCGGTGGCCTTCACCGGCCGCTCTGCCGCGCAGGTCGAGGAGTTCCTGGCCGAACAGGTGGCGCCGGCTCTGGCGGGCGCCCGGGAGGCGGCGGTCGAAGCCCCTCGGGTTTGAGCGTTTGCAGCCGCCGTGATCACCTGGGCCGCGCCGTGACGCCAACATATCCGACCGAATGATCGACCTCGGCGGGAGGATCTCGAATGCGCTCACGTTGGCCTCTGTTCCTGCTTCTCGTCACCTTCCTGCCCCTGACTTCGTCCGCGGTCGAGTTGCCGCCGACCCGGATGGTCGTCGACCTGCTACCGGGAACCGTGCCCGCCTCCTTGTTCGAATTCGATCCCAAGAGTTCCTGGTCCAACGCGCGGGGTTCCTTCCTGGTCCTCGACGACCGGCTCGACGGCGATCAACTGTGGTTCGCAGACGCCGGGTCCCCCGCTCCACGGCTACTTCTCGAATCGTGTCCGGACCTCCGAGCCAGCAGTTCGTCGTCGCTCGAACCCCTCGGCTTCCTCGCCGAACACCTTTTGTTCAGCGCCGGTTGCTTCCCAAGACAGCTGTGGACGAGCGACGGCACCGTGGCCGGGACCCAGGCACTCCGCGCGATGGACAACCCCTTCTACCTAGGCGAACTCCCTGGGGAACGCGGCTTGCTCTTCGGGACTTCGACAAGAGACTTCACGCCGTCCCTGTGGGTCACCGACGGCACCTCCGCGGGCACTGAACCGATCCGTCCATTGGCTCCCTTCTTCAACGTTTCCAGCCCCCTCCCCAAGAGCGCGAGACTCGGCGTGCGTTGGGTGTTCGCAGGGCTCGGCTCGGAACACGGCGGAGAGCTGTGGGAGAGTGACGGCACACCGAGCGGCACCCGGCTGGTGGCCGATCTGAACCCGGGGGCGGAGCCGTCGACACCCAACGGATTCGTCGCCCTCTCGGACTCGGTCGTGCTCTTTTTCGCCGACGACGCTGTCGGCCATGGTCTCTGGCGCACCGATGGCACCGCGGCCGGTACCTTTCGCTTGTTGCGCCTGGCCAGTCCCGACAGCCACTCCCTACTCCGCCTCGGCAGCGGCAAGGCGTTTCTCCTGGCGGACGCGGCCGGCGGTGTGAACCTGATCACGACCGATGGCACGCCCAACGGTACCCGCTCGATCGTCCACCCGCCGCGAGTCAGCCTGTTGAATGCCGGCCGAACCTTCGTGGTCTTCGGCAACCGCGCCTTCTGGACGCCGAGCGTCAACGATGGACGCCTCTTCTCGAGTGATGGCACCGCGGCCGGCTTTCGCGAGCTGCCGGTGCGGCTCGAAAGCCCCTTCGGTCGACCGTTCAGCCTGACTCCGTGGGGCGTCGCCTTTCTGGGCATCCAAGGCACGACGCGGGCGGATCTCTGGCTCGCCGACGGCACGGCTGCCGTGCGCAAGCTCGCCTCGAGTTGTCGAACCGAGCCTTGCAGTGGTTCGTTTCTGCTCCCCGACACCGAGACGACGAACCCCGAATTCCTCTTTTTCGAGGGCCCTCGGCAAGGGAACGGCGCACTCCGACTCTGGCGCTCCAACGGCACACCCGCGGGCACCGCTCCGGTCGTGACCCTTTCGAACGCCGGGCCGGTAGAAGTCGGCCCGACCCTCGATCTCAATCGCACGGCCAACGGCAGCTTCATCGTTCGCTCGGGGACCGGTTACGAGTGGTACTCGACCGATGGCACCGCCGCGGGAACCGATCTGCGGCTGTCCTTCGCTGCGCTGCGCAACGGCGCCGGCTCGAATCCCACCGAGCTGACGCCGCTCGGCGACCGCCTGGTGTTCTTTGCTAACGGTCCCGGCAGCGAAGATCTCGAGCTGTACGCCACCGATGGCACGGCACAGGGAACCGAGCGTTTGGGAAACGTCACGGCGCGAGCCACGCAGACGGAGCTTGGCGACGCAATCTTCCCCCTCGGCAGTCGGGCCTTCGTCCTGCCCGAGAATCACGCGTTGGCGGCGGAAGACCTCGCCTACGTGACGGACGGCACGTCCGCGGGAACCGAACCCCTCACCGGCGTGTCGAGCGCGGGCAACTTCGTGTGGATTCACGCTCCAGGCGTTCTTGGAAACACCATGCTCGTGGTCGCGGATCAGACTCTTTACAGCGCTCCTCTGGGCAGCACGAGCCTGACGCCGATCAAGACGCTGGGGCCCCAGACGAGCTCGATTGCCACTCCCGACTTCGTGACCCTCGGCAGCCACGCTTACTTCTTGCACGTCGGCACGTTCGAGGATCCCTTCAACACCAGGATTTGGCGAACGGACGGCACCACCGCCGGCACCACCCCGTTGGCGGAAGTACCCGGATTCTCTCTCTTCGGCGTCGGCTCGAGTCTGGTGGTCCTGGGCGATCGCACGCTGTGGATTTCCGATCTCGTGAACCCCGCGAGGACCCTCGCCATCGAACGCCCAACCCAGCCGACGGTCGCGATGAATCGCCTTTATTTTCTCGGGAACGACCGCTCGCTTTGGGTCTTCGATGGCCAGTCGCTGACCCGGCTCGCCCGGAACGTCCTGCTCTTTTCGAGCTTGGTTCCGTATCGCGACGGTATCGCCTTCGTCGCCTTCGACGAGTCCGCGGGGGCCGAGCCCTGGTTCTCGAACGGCACCGTGGCCGGCACCCGCCGGCTGGTGGATCTCTGGCCGGGCCCCTCGAGCTCCACGCCCGGCGACTTGAAAGTGCTCGGGGATCGCCTTTTCTTCCGCGCCACCGACCCCGGCCACGGCTCCGAGGTCTGGGTCACCGACGGCACCGTCGCCGGTACTTCGCGACTGACCGACCTGGCACCCGGCGACCGCTCCGCTCGACCTCACGACTTCGTTCGCCAAGGCGACGAGCTCGTCTTCGTGGCCGACGACGGGGTCTCGGGCAGCGAGTTGTGGGCCGTGCCGTTCGATGCCGTGGGCGAACCGCTGGTGACCCGCGATCCCGAGCCCGTGGGGGTCTGGCTCCGGTCTCCCGAGGTGCCGGGCTTCCGCTTTCAGGTGCTCTTCCCTTCGTCCGTGGCCAACGTTCCGACTTTGGGCCGCCTCGAGCTCGGATGCCTCAAGCAAACCGTCTGCGTCTCGGGTGCCGTGGCTGGTCGCACGGAGGTTCTGCTGCGCGTGGTCGGCCCCAAACCCAACGGGTTTTTGTGGCCCACGCTCGTCAAGCTGACGAGCGCGCCCGTCGAGATTTGGATCGAGCAGGAAGCCACCGGTGACGTTCGCTACTACGAGCTGGCCGGCGCCCGGCCAGACTTCGACGAGTTGCCGGCACTGTTCGATCGCACCGGCTTCCGGCCGAGCCGCTCGGCCCTCGAAGGGTCTCCCGTTCGACTCGGCGACGACCAACCGCCTCCTGCCGGCACCCGCTGGTTGACATCCCCGCAGCTGCCGGGCTTCCGCGTCGCCGTGCAGTTGGGCGGCGGCAACTTCGCAAGCGCAGTGGCGAACTGCCTCGGCGAGACCCTGTGCGCCGCGGGTGCCGTTCCAGGACGCACGGAAGTCTTGGTCCGGGTCGTCGGCCCGCGCCCCAACGGCTTCTTGTGGCCCACCGTCGCGCGCTTCACCACCGCCGCGGTCGATGTCTGGATCGAACAACTCGCCACCGGTGCCCGCAAACACTACCGGCTCGCGGGCGCCGCACCAGACCGGGACGACTTGACCGGCCTCTTCGACCGTCTGGGTTTCCAGCCGGTCCGCTGAACTTCGGGAAGGCACGCACCCCGCGGTGTGTACCTTCCCGAAAAGTGCATACTGGCGCCCCGGTTCCTGCCCGCGTTAGCGTCTCCTGCGACCCTGGAGGACGAAAACGATGAGCGCGAACCCCAATGTCACCCGCCCGGAACGCCGCAAGCGGATTCTCTTGATCGCCGCCAACCCCGCCGTGTCGCCCACCACGGGCTGGCCGGTGGGCTTCTGGTGGGCCGAGCTGACCCATCCTTTCTGGGCCTTCGCCGAGGCCGGGTACGAGGTCGAAATCCGCAGCCCCGACGGCGGTGCGCTGGTCGCGGACAGTTACTCGGACCCGGAAGATCCCAGTGGCTATTCCGCCTCCGACTTCCTGAGCCTGGGCTTCAAGAAGTCTCCGCAGCACGCCGCGCGGCTCGCCGACACCCCGGCGATCGCGGGGGTGGACCCAAACGCCTACGACGCGATCTTCGTTACCGGCGGCCAGTCGCCGATGGTGACCTTCCGAGGCCATTCGGAGCTCCAGAAGCTGGTGGCGGCCTTCTACGAAGCCGGGAAAATCACCGCCCTCGTGTGCCACGGCACGTGTCTGCTGCTCGAAACCCGGCTTGCGACGGGCGAGCTGCTGGTCACCGGCAAGACCTGGACGGGCTTCGCGAATCGCGAGGAGCAGTTCGCCGACAGCTTCGTGGGCAAGCGCATCCAGCCCTTCTGGATCGAGGAAGAAGCGCGGGCGATCCCGGACACCAACTTCGTCGTCGACCAACCGTTTCGCGAGTTCGCCGTACGCGACGGCCGGCTCGTGACCGGTCAACAACAGTTCTCCGGCGCCGCCGCGGCCCGGCTGGTCATCGAAGCCCTCGGGCGCTGAGGAGGTCGCCATGAAAATCGCCATCCTGGGTCAGGGCCGCGTCGGCGGCGCGCTCGGTGCGGGTCTCGCGGCGGCCGGCCATGAAGTCGTCTTCGGCGTGCGCGACCCGGAAGACCCGAAGCACCGGGAAGCGGCCGTCTCCGTCGCTAGCGTCGCGGCGGCCGTGGCGGCCGGTGAAGCGGTGATCCTCGCCACTCCCTGGGACGCGGTGCCCGCGGTGCTCGCCGCCGCGGGCGACTTCGCCGGCAAGCCGCTGCTCGACGCCACGAATCCCATCGGTCCCGGTTTCGTGCTGACCCACGGTCACACCGACTCGGGCGCCGAGGTGGTCGCGCGGCTGGCGCCGTCGGCGCGGGTGGTCAAGGCGTTCAACTCGACCGGCTTCGAGAACATGGCCGATCCGATCTACGGCGACCAGCGCGCGGCGATGTTCGTGTGCGGCGACGACGCCGCGGCCCGCGAAGTCGCGCTGGGCCTCGCGCGGGATCTCGGCTTCGATGCCGTGGCGGTCGGAGCGCTGAGCCGCGCCCGGCTGCTCGAGCCCTTGGCGATGTTGTGGATCTCCCTTGCCATGGCCCCCGGCCAGGGCCGGAAGCTGGCGTTCGGCTTGCTGCGGCGATAACCTCGCCACCATGCCCGCGTTCGAGTTCCAGGGCCAGCTCTTCCACAACCCGGTCGAGCTGGCCCTTCAGGTGATCGGCGGCAAGTGGAAAATGCCGATCCTCTGGCGCTTGGCCCAACGCACGTGGCGCTACAACGAGCTGCACCGCGACCTCCAGCAGATCTCCCACAAAATGCTCACCCAGCAGCTCCGCGAGCTCGAAGCCGCGGGGCTGTTGACGCGCACCGTGCACCCGGTCGTACCGCCCCACGTCGACTACGACCTGACCGCTCTCGGCCGAACCTGCCTGCCGGCCATCGAAGCCCTGCGTGCCTGGGGCAGCTCCTACCGCGAAAGCCACCGGGAGTCCTGACCGGGGGCTGGTCTCGACCCGGGTTCGGTGCCGCCCACGGCCTCCCGCACCATGCTAAAATCTCAATTCTTATGCCCACCCCGTGCCCGCGGGCACCGGTGGCAGTCGAGCCGCTGAACTTCGAAACCGACCCGCGCGAGGCACCCATGAAGCACCCTCTCCTGAAGTCCATCCTCTTCGTCGCCGCGCTGCTGGTCGCGGCTCCCGGCCAAACGACGAGCTACGTCATGATGGCGGACACGGACCTCGTGGCCCAGGCCTCGGCGGTCGTCGAAGCGCGCATTGCGGCCATCGACCTGGCGGACCGCAGCGGCCGGCCGGTCACCGACTACGTGATCGAAGTCGAACGGCTGCTGGCGGGCTCGGTACCGGGCTCGACTCTCGTGGTCCGGGTGCCCGGCGGTGCGACGCCGAGCGGCAAAACCCTGAAAATTTGGGGCGCGCCGGAATTCGAAGTTGGGGATCGCCCGCTGCTCTTCCTGCGCACCAACGCGGACGGCACCTTCAGCCCGCTCCACCTGATGCTCGGCGCTTTCCACCGGGTCGACCTCGACGGCCGCACCCTGGCCGTCCGCAACCTTCAGGAAACCCACGAGGTGGAGGTTCCCGGACGGACGCTCGACGAGCGCCTGCGCGGCCCCCGGGAATTCGCCGCCTTCTCGCGCTGGATCGGGGATCGCGGCCGCGGCATCGAGCGCGCTCCGGACTACTACGCCGAACTCGATGCCGCGGGGCTCGATCGCATCACTCAGCGCTTCACCTTCATCCGCTCGCGCTCGACCAATCTGAAGATCCGCTGGTTCGAGTTCGATGCCGGCAACGGCGTCGATTGGCGCTCCCACGTGGGCGGCCAACCCGGCCTCGGCGACGGCGGCGGCGCGGCCTTCCGCCGGGCCCTCGGGGCCTGGAACAACGAGTCCCGGACCCCGATCAACCTCGTCTACCGCGGCACCACCGGCGCCTCTGCCGGTTTCTCGAGCTTCGACGACCAGAACGTCATCCTCTACGACGACCCCAACCAAGACATCTCGGGCCGCTTCACCTGCCCGGGCGGCGGCACCCTCGCGATCGGCGGCCCGTGGTTCGACTCCTCGTTCCAGGCCGATTTCAATGGCGAAACCTACGTCGTCACCCAGGGCGCCGACATCGTCATGAACGACGGTGTCGAGTGCTTCCTGACCTCTGTGTCCTGCGGCGACCTGCGGGCGGAGGAGGTCTATGGCCATGAGTTGGGCCACACCTTGGGACTGGGGCATGCCTGCGGCGACGGCTCGAGCCCCAGTTGCTCGGTCTCCGAGAACTTCGACGACGCGCTGATGCGTGCCTTCGCCCATGGCGACTGCCGGGGCGCTCGGCTCGGTGTCGACGACACCGCGGGCATTCGCTCCTTGTACCAACAGCCCGGCGGCGGCGGCGGCGGGGGTGGCGGCGGCAGCGGCCGACCGAGCGCACCGACGAATCTGGTCGCCACCCGCGAGCTACTGCTCGTGACCCTCGCGTGGACGGACCGTTCGAGCAACGAAACCGGGTTCAAGGTCTACCGCGGCATCGGCACGGCCACCCCGACCCTGCTGGCCACCCTGGCGGCCAACGAAACCAGCTACCTGGACGCCACCGTCGTGCCCAACACGACTTACGTCTACCAGGTGGCGTCCTTCAACGGCCGGGGCGAAAGCAGCAAGGCCACGACGACCGTCGTGGTACCCCCGCCGACGCCTTTGAGCGCAGCGATCCAGCCCGTGGGCGCCGTCCTCGTCGGCCAGCCCGTGACCCTCCAGGCGACCACCAGCGGCCCGGTCGTGTCGGCACGCTGGAGCTTCGGCGGCGACCTCGTGGGTTTCAGCGAGAAGACCTGCGCGGCATCGACCTTCTGCCGGACGCAACTGTTCCTCGATCCCGGCAGCATCACGGCCACGGTCACCATCACCGGTGACCTCGGGCAGACCGCCACCGCCAGTCGGACGTTCAGCGTCGCCGACGCGACGGTGACGACGGTCGACAGCGACACCTTCATCCAGAGCGTCATCCTCGGCCCCCGCGGTAACACCGGAACCTTCAAGACCGACGTCTGGCTGCACAACGAAGGGCCGGTGGCCCAGGTCGACCTGACCTTCATCCCTCGCGGTCTGCTGGCGACGCCGATCGGCCCCAAGACCCTGAGCCTCGCGACCGGCGAGTCGGTCCAACTGCAGAACGCCCTCGCCGGCCTGTTCAACCTGCAAAGCGGCCAAGGGGCCCTGCTGGTCCGTGGGCGGACGGTTTCCGGCACGCCGGGCGTGGCGGCCTTCAGCCGGTCCTACGTCGAGCTTCCCAACAAGTCCGACGGCACCTTCGGGCAGTTCGTGCCGGGCGAAGGCGAGGCCACTTGGACCGCCGACGACAAGATCGTCGCCGGGGTCCAGGAAGGTGGCGGCTGGCTGGGATCGATCCTGGCGGCCAATGTCGACGGCGCCAGCGGGCGGGTCGACATGCAGATGTTCGACGCCAGCGGCGCCGAGGTCACTCCGGCCAAGAGCCTGGATCTGGCGGCCCAGACGGTCCGCTCCCAGACGATCGCTCAGCTGTTCCCGGGCGCTGCCAGCCGCACCGGCCCGTTCACCCTGCGCTTCCGCTCGAACGGCATTCGCTTCCTGGCGTCCTCGACGCTGCTCGAGATCGGCTCGGAGGACCAGATCTTCCTGCCTGCCCTCGAGGCCGCGGAGTCGGCCACGGCGGAGTTCGTGATCCCGCGCGTGGCCAAGGGCGCCGGCCGCTTCGACGTCACGCTCGAATCGCAGGTGGCGGTGCTCAACAACGCCGGTGTGCCCTCGAGCCTAACGTTCCAACTGCTCGAGCGCGGCCAGGACAACACCGCCCCGCGCACCGCGGTGCGCACGGTGCCGGCCAACGGCCTGCTGTTCCTCTCGGATGCCCTCGGCGAGTTGTTCAATCTGACCGAGGCCACCGGCGCCCTGCGCGTCCGCTGGAACAACACCCAGGGCATCGCCCCGCGGGTGCTCTCCCTCGGCTTGGCCCGGAACCCGGCCGGCGCCCGCTTCGGCATGCTCGTCGACAGCCGCATCAACGAGGAAGGCACCGCCGTCACCGCCATCGACTTCGGGGCCGAACAGTCGGACTTCGTTCAGGCGAGTTACGGTGCCCTCAACCTGGGCACCGCGGCCAACCTCGAGATCGTCCTGCGCGATGCCAACGGCACTGCGGTCGCCACCAAGCAGCGCGGCATGTTGCCCTTCCAGTTGATCGAGCTCGGCCTGCCGACGCTCTTCGGCGACACCCTCGCCGTGGGTCGGAATTGGACGGTCGAAACCCGCGTCACCTCGGGTGGTCCGGTGCTCACCTACCTGATCAACATCGACGTCTCGGGAGACATCTTCTACGTCCCGGGACGGACTAAGTAAAGGCTCTTTCCCCTCCTCGAAGGGCGGCTCCCAGGCCGCCCTTATCACACCTTTCGGCAGCGGAACGCGCCTTTTTTCCGCTGCCGGCTCCCGGCCTTCCGCCCCCCTCCCGCCTGCTCTGACGGCTCCCTGACACGCCCTGTCTCGCCCTCAGCCACAACTTCAAAACCCTGATTCCAATAGACTTACCGTCGTGCACAGAAAACTGGGCAAAGCGCTCGAAGTCCCACGGGACAGCCGTCTGATCGCGCCGTCAGGGGGTTTTCCGCAACGTTTTCCACAGCCCCTGCGGACCGCCGCCTGCACGCTGCGGGCGCACAAGGACTTGCGACGAAGAGGTGGCGAAACGGGCCGCCGAGGGTAGCCGCGCGGAGAGCCGTCCGGCGGTCTCGGCACCTACCCGAACCGGTGCCAACAAGACCGCCCAAGGGCGTCGCCGGAACACGACGAGGGCGACGGATCGTGCCGGATCGTCGTCGAAACCGAGGCCGAGGCGCGCCCCAGGCTCCCCCACCCGCGGCCCCATGACGAGCTCCTGGACCGCCACCTGCCGCCAGCCGGGATCGATCCCCGGGTCAGCCTCGAGCACCGCGACCGCCGACGCCAGAAGCTCGGGGCGTTCCTGCCAGAAGAAGGCGCCCCCCAAGCGCGGATCCGCCGCCAAGGCGTGGGCCGCCAGGCGGGGAGCGTCGGGAGCCGCGGGAGCAGACGTCAGGGCGAGCCACGGGCCCACCGGAAGGAGGGGATCGAGAGCAGCGGTCCAAAGCGCCGCCTCCCGCCCCCAGGCCGCCCCCTGGGTCACTCCGAGATCGGCCGCTCCCGCCCACAAGGACGCCACGGCCCCCCCCGCCACCGCCGCCGCGCGCGCCCCTTCGGCGTCCGCCCGCGCCCAGGCGAGCCGCGCGCCGTACAGCGGGAAATCGGGATCGAGCCGGTGGGCCTCGGCTAGGGCCACGAGGTCCCCGGTGGGCACGGCCCGTTCATAGAGGAAGTGAGCGCGTTGTTTGGGGAGGAGAAACAACGTCAGCACTGTCAGCAGGACAACGGACCGGACGACTTGCCATCGCGTCGTAGGGGCGGCCTCCCGTGGCCGCCCTCCGGCCAGCGCCACCCCCATCGTCACTGCCAAAGCCAACGGCAAGGCCGTCACCCGCCACTCGGCGGTCCCCAGGCCGGCCACCACGGCAGCCGCCAACCCGGTGAGGCCCGCGACTCCCAGGGGCCAAGAGTCTCCGCCTCGCCGGATCTCCCGAACCCGCCGCAGACCGAAGCCAACAAGCGCCAACACGGCGAACCCCAGCCCCCCCAGACCCAGCTCGTAGGCCACCGCCAGGGGCCACGCGTGCAGCTCACCGAGAATCTCGCCGGGCGGCGTCACCCCCGGCACCGGCCGCAGGAACTCCGCGATCGTCCACGGGGTCGAACCCGGACCGTGGCCGAGCACGGGGGCGGCCGCGATGCCGCGAAACCCGGCCTCTGCGTAAGCCCGACGTGCCAGGGCGGAGAGGTCGTCACCGCCCAGAATGGCGCCGATCCGCGGCCCCAGAACGACCGCGCCGAGAACGACGACGAGGCCCCCTGCGATCGCGATCCAGGCCCTCCGCAGCGCCTTCGGCCGGCCTGAAGGCCGGCCGCTACCTCGGGAGAAATGGACTCCTTCGAGGTAGCCGGCCGACCCAGCGGCCACCCAGGACAACCCCACCACGCCGAGCGCGAGCCCGCCCGACAGCGACTTCGACGCCACCACCGCCGCCCCCGCCGCGAGCCCCGCGGCCCCGGCCAGCCACCGGCCCCATCCCGGTTGCCGGAGAGGCAACAAGGCCACGGGCAAAAGCGTCACGAGAAAGGTCGCGAGCAGATTGTGGTGACCCAGGGGGCGCGCCGGCCGCGGTGAAACTTCGAGGACGAAAGCCGCCATGGACCACGCCGCCACGACGAAAACGACCGCGGAAAGCCCCACGAGCTCCCATCGACGACGCTTCTCAGAGGCCAGCCAACGCGCGAACACCCCGGGCGCCAACACGAAGGCGGGCAGCACTGCGAGCCCGACGAGGCCGGCCCGAGGTACCCCCGAAGCTGACAGAGCCACGGCGACCCAGGCCATCAGTCCCCAGGGCAACCAGCCACAGCCCCGCCCCAGATGCCACGGGTCCGCCCACTCGCGGGCGCTCGCGGCGAGTAGCCCGAAGGCCACGAGGGCCGTCGTCGAGCCCCACGCGGTCGCCCCGCCTTCGAGATTCCCGGCGACGGAAGCGAGCAAGAGCAAAAGAAGAGCGATCAGACGGGTCTTCCTGGTTGACAGGCACGATTCGACCTTGTTAGCTTACACGGCCCCGGCGGTCGGCGCCGAGGCCGTTGAAAACAGGCCCATAGCTCAGTTGGTTAGAGCGCTACGTTGACATCGTAGAGGTCAGCGGTTCAAGTCCGCTTGGGCCTACCAACTTCCTGCATCGTCGAGTCGATTTCGAGTGGATTCATGCCTAGGCGCTTAGCTCAGCTGGTTAGAGCGCTACCTTCACACGGTAGAGGTCAGCGGTTCGAGTCCGCTAGCGCCTACCATCCTCCGTTCTCCCCCGGTCGAACTACCAGCAGTTCGGCCTTTTGACGGCCCTCGGCCGAACTGAAGTTCGGCCGTTACCTCAAAAGAATTCAAGGTCTTCCGGTGTAGCGGCCGAACTTCAGTTCGGCCGATTCAGGAATTGCACGTGGAGGTGAAGTCGTGAGCGCCCAGTCCATCCAGCTGACCTTGCCCGACGGTTCCGTACGTGAATACCCCGTCGGCACCACTTCGCTCGAGGTCGCCCGTTCGATCGGCGCCGGCCTCGCCAAGGCCGTGGTGGGCGCCGAGTTGGCCGGCCGGGTCGTCGATCTGCGCGAACCCTTGACCGCGGGCGGGCCGTTCAGACTCTTCACCACCAAGAGCCCCGAGGCGGGCTCGTTCCTGCGCCACAGCGCCGAGCACGTGCTGGCCGACGCCGTGAAGCGACTCTGGCCCGACGCCGAGTACGACGCCGGCCGGCAAGATCACTCCGAGAAATTCCAGTACGACTTCCGTTTCCCGCGCGCCTTCACCCCCGAGGATCTCGAGGCGATCGAAGCCAAGATGCGCGAGATCCTGGCCGAGGGCCACGAGTTCCGGCGTTTCGAAGTCACCCGCGAACAGGCCGACCAGCTGTTCGCCGAGCGCGGCGAGACCCTCAAGCGCATCCGCCTGAACGACATTCCGGACGGGGTGCCGATCACGGTCTACCAACACGGCGAGTTCCTCGACCTCTGCCGCGGCCCCCACGCCCAGAACCTCGGGCAGATCGGCGCCGTCAAGCTGCTCAACACCTCGGGCGCCTACTTCAAGGGCGACGAGGCCAACGAGATGCTCCAGCGCATCTACGGCACGGCGTTCGGCAGCGCCAAGGAGCTCGAGGAGTACGAGCGGCTCCAGGAAGAGGCCCGCGCCCGCGACCACCGGCGCCTCGGCACCGAGCTCGATCTCTTCAGCTTCAACCCGCTCGCCCCGGCCATGCCGTTTTTCCATCCCAAGGGCGCGCTGGTCTACAACCTGCTGGTCGAGTACATCCGCGGCCTCTACCGCCGCTTCGACTACCGCGAGGTCATCACGCCCCAGGTCCTCGACGTCGACCTCTGGCACAAGAGCGGGCACTACGAGAACTACCGGGAGAACATGTTCTTCACGTCGGTCGAGGACCGCGACTTCGCGGTCAAGCCGATGAACTGCCCGACGCACTGCCTGATGTACTCGGAGGACCTGCACTCCTACCGCGAGCTGCCGATCCGCTTCGCCGACTTCGGGCGCCTGCACCGCTTCGAGCGCTCCGGCGTCGTGCACGGCCTCACGCGCGTCCGCTCGTTCTGCCAGGACGACGCGCACATCTACTGCGCGCCCGAGCAGATCGCGTCGGAGATCCGCTCCGTGATCGGCATGATCCGCGACATGAACGCGACGTTCGGCTTCGACCAG
>JANRLG010000304.1:0-17882 GCA_033762835.1 Thermoanaerobaculia bacterium | reverse complement strand
TCAGCCCGGCCACCACTTCCTCCAGGTAGGCCACCAGCTCCGGGTCGTCGTCGAGCACGGCCTCGGCCAGCAGAGCGTCTTGCTCGGCGCGAGCTTCCTCCCACAGCTCGAGCTCGTCCGGCAGCGGGCGGAACCCCGCGCCGGCCACCGAGATGGGCGGCAGGTGAGTGGAGACGCAGGCGAGGGGAAAGACGCCGAGAAGAAACGTGGCGACGGCGAGGCGGCAACGGGCGTTCATGGTGCGTCGATTGTCGCTCAATCGACGCGAAACCACCCCGTGGGGTCGTTGACCCGAGAGTTTCTTAGCTATATCTTCCCGTTCTCGATGTTTTGGCGGAGATCGTTCGTGGCTTGGTGGGGGGGCCTGACCCTGGCGGCTGCATTGGCCGCAGCGGAAGCGCCACCCAAGCTCGAGGACCTGCGACTCGAGGCGTTCGAGCCGATCGCGGGGCGAGCGGTTTTCCGCTTTCCCGACGGTCGTTTGGTCGCCGTCGACGAGCGGCAGAGCCTGGCCGCGACGAACGCCGTTCTGCTCGAGGTGTTGGTGGATCGGGTGGTGATCGAGCGGGATTCCTCGCAATCCGGCATCCGGGAAACGGTGTGGATGTTTCCGGGCGCCGAGCGGGGCCGCGACGGCAAGGCGAGTCGCATCCAAGTCGTGAGCTTGGTGCCGCCGGAGTCTGCGGGCGTTCCACAGCCGGTGACGGAGATCGTCACGGCACCGTCGTCCCCACCGCCCCCCTGATTTGCACTGCTTGGGATTGTTGGCTTGAATTTTTTTCGGTAGGTCCGGGTGCCGTCCACCGGAGGCGGAGACGTGTGCCCTTTCATCGGCTCGCAAGAGGAGGCGGTCGCCCGTGCGCGAACGACGCTCGAACCCGCAGCTTTCCCGGATTCTCCCGACGTGGCGGCAGCGTGCCTCGCGGCTCCTGCCCTGGGCGGTGCTGGTGGCGATCACCGTCTGGCCCTTCGCGGGCCCCGCGGCCGAGTCGCCGTCCGCTGCCTCCCAAACTCACGGCTCGCCGGAGCTCGATGCTCATGGCGAGCACTCGGTGTTCGTGGTCGAGCCGCTGACGGTCTCCGGCAGCTACACCGCCCGTCATCTGGAAGATCGCGATCACGTCTCGATCCTCGAGCTGACCGGGGGAAGCTACGACCGGGATCTGCCCGGCGGTGGGGTCAACTCCGAGCCGCGCACCGTCGTTGCCCGGGAGTTTTTCGCCACTCACCCCGACGAGTACGACTTTTTAGTTGTTTTCACGACTTTCGAATTCGACACCGGGAGCGCGGTGGCGTTCCATTTGGGCGTCCAGAACCAGGTCCAAGGCATCGGCCTGCCGATCTTCGACAATTCGAGCTCGTTCGGCAGCGACGGCAAGCTCCAGGGCTACATCGACATGGCGGCACTGAGCCGCTACGGCACCGATCCGCTGGTGCCGGACTACGACTTCGCCATGGGCACCTTGGCCCACGAGATGCTGCACCAGTGGTGCTGCTACGTCAGCTATGACGACGGCGGGGTGCCGAGCCGGGGCCTGATCGGCCAGCAGAACGCCCACTGGAACTACCTGCTCGACACCGACGCCTCGGTCATGTACGGCTCGGACTGGCGCAACAACGGCGACGGCACCTTCACTGCCAACGCCGTGCGCAGTTTCTTCTCGCCCCTCGATCTTTATCTCGCCGGGCTGTACGGGCCGTCGGAAGTTCCGGCCATGACCCTGCTGGTCAACCCGGCAGTGGACGGCACCCAGTTGCCGCTCCAGGGGGCCCGGGTGGCCGCTAGCCCCAAGACCATCCAGTTGTCGGACGTCGTGGCCGCCATGGGGCCCCGGGTGCCGGCGGCAGGTGACGCCCAGTCCACCTTCCGGGTCGCCTTCCTGCTGTTGACGACGCCGGGCTTTCCGGCCACCGACGAGCAGGTGACCGCTCTCAATCACCTGCGGGACGGGCTCTATCAGCGCTTCCCGGCGCTCACCGGGGGGCGCGGCATCGTCCAGGTGTACCCGGAAGCGCGGCTCGACGGCCCGGGTCTGGTCGACCCGGTCACCGGCGGCCCCCTGCGGCCCGGGGCGCCGAATCTCAACGAAGCCCTGACCTGGCTGCGCGAGCAGCAGGCGACGGAGGGCTTCTGGCAAGACGCGCCGTCGACGCGCGTCCGCGACACCGCGGTGGTCCTGCCGATCCTCGATCAGCTCGACGCCACCTTCGTGGGCCAAGGTGCGGCGCTCGGCTGGTTGGGCAGCGAGCCGAAACCCTCGGCCGACGACCGCGCGCGCACGGCCGTGGCCTTGACGGCCCTAGCGGCAGACGCCGCCGCCTTGCGGGCCGAGCTTCTGGCGAACCAGAACGCCGACGGCGGTTGGGGCCTGGGCGCCGGCTACGGCAGCGGGCCGCTCGACACCGCGTTGGCGGTCCAGGCCCTGGCGGGGCGGCCGACGAGCGAGGTGCCGCCGGCGAAGTTGGCGGCGGCGGTGGCCTTCTTGGTCGCCAGCCAAGGGTCCGACGGCGGCTGGGGCGCCACGGTGCGGGGCGTTAGCCGCACCGGCGTCACCGCCGAGGTGCTGGCGGCGCTCAAGGCGACCGCCACCAGCGGGCCGGTGAACGCCGCGCTGGGCTTCTTGGCGGCGCGCCAGAACGTCGACGGCGGCTTCGGGGATTCCCCCTCGACCGCTCACGACACCGCCCGGGCGCTCCAGGCCCTGATGAACTTCCAGGCCCTCGACCGCGTCGACGCGGCACGTGCCGCGGGTTACCTCAACCAAAACCAGACGGTCGAAGGCAGTTGGGAGGGCAGCGTCTACACGACCGCCCTGACGATCTCCGCCCTGCGCCGTTTCGCCTTCCCCAATTGGAGCTTCCAGGGACTGCCCACAGCCACCCCGGAGCGCCCGGCGGACGGCGAACGCGCCGAGCTCCGGGTGCGCATCGAAAACAGCGGCAACGCCTTCGCCCCGGCCGGCGTGGTGCGTTTCTACGACGGTGATCCCGGCGCAGGCGGCCTCGTGATCGGCTCCGACGTCACGCTGCCGGCCTTGGCTCCCGGACAGGGGGCCACCGTGACTACGCTGTGGGACACCCTCGACCGTGCCGGTCTGCGCGAGATCTTCATCGTCATCGACCCCGACGACGCGTTGCCGGAACTCTCGGATCTCGACAATCGGGTGAGCTTCCAGGTCGAGGTGGTGGTGCCGCCCGTGGGGGCCGATCTCGAGGTGCGCAGGGCGGATCTGTCGATCGTGCCGTCGGCCCCGAACACCCTGCCGGTGACTCTCGCCGTCGCCGTCGCGGTGCGCAACCTGGGGCAAACCGCCGTGCCCGCGGCGCGCGTGGTGCTGCGCGCGATCGACGGCGCGGGCAACCCGATCCTCGCGGAAACCACCCTCGCCGTGCCCGCGCGCTCGTCCGTCGCGGCCAACTTCAGCACGCTGCTGACCCGCGCCGGCGCGACCGTCTACGCCGTCGAAGTCGATCCCGACGGCACCGTGCCGGAGGCCGTCGAGACCAACAACCGGGCCGAAGTGACGGTGACCACCCAGCCCTCGCTCGATCTCGCCGTCGTGGACGCCGACATCGAGTTGATCGGTGGCCCGGCGCTCCTGGGTCGCGACGTGACCTTCCGGGTCAGCCTGCGCAACCGCGGCACTCTCGATTCGCCGGACGCCCGTGTGCGCTACCGGGTGAGCGACGGCACGGTGACCCGCGAGCTCGGCGAGAACCTGATCCAACCCTTGGCCGGGCAGACGCTGGTCCAAACCGTGGTGTGGCGGGTCGATCTCACCGGCGACCTGACCTTCACCGTCGAACTCGACCGCCAGCAGGTGGTCCCCGAGCTCGACGAGACCAACAACACCGCCACGCTGGCCTTCCCGGCGGCCCAGGCGACGGCGCCCAATCTCGCGGTGTCGTTCCGCGACCTCGTCTTTGCGCCCACCCCGGGGCTCGAGGGCTCCCCGCTGGCGATTTCCATTCTGCTGCGCAACAGCGGCGCCACGGCGGTGCCCGAGGCGGTGCTGGCGTTCTACGACGGCGACCCGGCCCAAGGTGGCCAGCTGATCTCCCAGCAGACCGTCAGCCTCGATGCCGGGGCGGCGACGACGATCTCCTACACCTACCCCGAGGTGCCGGACTCCCGGGACCGGCTGATCTTCGCCGTGGCCGATCCGGCCGGCACCCTGGCCGAAGCCGACGAAACGGACAACGTCGCCTTCGAGACCTTGCCGGTCTTGTCCCTGCCGGACCTGACCCTGTCGGTGGCGAGCCTGGAGCTCGAGCCGCGCTTCCCACGCCCCGGCCAGCCGGTCACCCTGCGCGTCAACTTCGCCAATCTCGGCGAGCAGGCGGCCCAGAACCTGGCCGTGCGGGTGTTCGACGGCGATCCCGCGGCCGGCGGCACGGTGGTGGCGCCGGATCAGGTGGTGCCCACGGTCGCAGGGCTCGGGCCGGCCAGCGTGTCCTTCACCTGGACGTACGCCGACTCCGCGGCCCCACGGCC
Organism: Thermoanaerobaculia bacterium; assembly: GCA_033762835.1. Classification (GTDB taxonomy): domain Bacteria; phylum Acidobacteriota; class Thermoanaerobaculia; order Multivoradales; family DATKCC01; genus JANRLG01. The sequence continues at coordinate 13,387 of JANRLG010000304.1, read as the reverse complement.
CCTGGTCGTGCTCCTCGATCCCGACGCCACGGTGCGCGAGGGCAACGAGACCAACAACCGGGCGAGCCTCGACGTCGTCGTGCAGGATGGCGATTTCTTCGTCACCGAGCGTTATTTCTCACCCGATGGGGACGGCACCAAGGACCAGACGACCCTGTTCTTCCGCCTCGATCCGCCGGCCACGGCCACCGTCCAGGTGCTCGACGGTCGCGACCGAGTGGTCCGTTCGAGTGCTGCCTTCGTGGCCTCGAGCGGCGGCGAGTTCACCTGGGACGGACTCGACTCCCGGGGCCGGGTGGTGCGCGACGGTGACTACCGCGTGCAGCTGGTGACCCCCGAGGGGGTCGTTCGCGGTACGACGGTGGTGGTCGTCGATACCAACCGCTCGAGCCTGATCGAGGCCGCGGGCACCGAGTTCGAGCTGTTCTCGAACCTGACCTGCGAGCCCCGCTCCCCGCAGCGCCTGGTCTACGGGCGTGAGGAAGACGATTTCATCTTCCATCTCGGGGTCGGCGACCCGTCCTTCCTGCCGGGCTTCTACAAGGTCAACAACACCGGCGGCGACCTGAAGCCGATCATCTCGGCGACCTGGACCCCCGACGCCAGCGTGTCGGACTACCAGATCTCCCCCGATGGCCTGCTGTTGGCCTACAGCCTGTCCGGTCGCTTCACCCCGGGCGGGCCGTTCACGACCCAGACCTGGGTGGCCAACTCCGACGGCACGGGGGCACGCAAGATCGGCGACAACTTGGGCTCCGCTGTCATCGGCTTCTCCCTCGACGGCAAGAAGCTCTATCTGTCGGACCCCAACTTCGCGTCCCTCGTCGTCTACGACCTGTCTGGCTTCCAGCCGCCGCGCACGCTGTACACCGGCTCCAACGTCTCGGCCCCGTTCTATTCGCGGTTCTCGCCGGATCGCACGCGCATCCTGCATCGCGAGTACGGCACCGAGTCCCCGGGGTTGTACCTGATCGATCTCGAGGCCGCCACGGTGCGGTTGTTGACGACGATCTTCTTCGACTTCCCGGAGCCGCGCTGGTCGTGGTCGCCGGACAGCTCGCGCATCGCCTTGGTGCGCGACAACCCGCCGCGGGTCGAGATCTTCGGTCGTAGCGGCACCTTCCTGGACAGCATCGACTTGCCCGTGGAGCTGCCGCCCTACCCGGTCGGCTGCCTCGACGGCGGCGAGCTCGGCTTGAACACCGAGCCCACCTCCCTCGAGGACTGGGCCGAGGGGCTCGACACCCGCGTGCACGTCAGCCCCCAAGCCATCGAAGGTTATGGCGGGGGCTGTGATCCCGAGGCCAGCGAATTCGGTGAGCCGCAGTGGGCGTCGTCGTCCAGCGAGCTCGGGCTGTACTTCCAGCTCCAGGCCGGCTTCGTCCAGTACGCCCGCATCCTGCGCATCGATCTCGGGTCGCGGGAAGCCGAGCACATCGTCTGGACCGGCTCCCAGACGCCGTCGTCCTACCACGTCGACACCTGGGACGGCTCGGCCTGGCAGGAGCGCGGCACACTCCAGTACGCCGACCGCTACCGCGAGCTCAAGCTCGACCTGACGCCTTATCTGCCCGACCCGAACGGCGAGTACCGGGTCCGCCTGCGCCAGATCGGCAAAGAAGCCGCCCATGTCGATGCCGTCGCTCTGCTCGCCGGCCCCTTGGCCCGTCTCGAGCCGATCTCGGTGCTGGTCGACGGCCGGGATACGACCGCGCGCGTGCGATCGTCGGACAACGACGTGCTCGACCTGTGGAGCAAGACGGCCGTCGTCGAGTTCGCGCGGCCGCTCGCCGGGGCGCCCAAGTTCGCACCCATTCAACTCGCTCTGACGGCTCGGGAAGAGAACCTCTCGGACCGCAATGTCGCGCCGTTCGTGTATCCGGCCTCCGCCGAGGCGTTCCAGCTGACCCTCGAAGAGTCCGCGGCGCTCGCCGTCGACGGTCTGCAAAGCGCCTCCGACGGCCTCGGTGAGCCGCTCTTCCGCACCCGCAGCCGGCCGGCCACGGGCCACCCGCCGGCCGATGTCCTGGGTTGGGTCCAGAGCGACGGCACCCACTTGTTCGGCGTGCTCGACTTCACGGTCGACAACACCCTGGACGGTGAAAAGGATTGGGCCGCCCTCGAGGTCGAGACCGCGAGCGGCTGGCGGGAATTCCGGGTCACCGCGACGGACACCACCTGGGGCCGCGTCGGCTTCACGCGCACGGCACCGGTGCGTCACGAACACAAGTACTACGAGTTCAAGGTGCCGCTCGCCGAGGTGGGCGCTGGGCTCGGCGACACGGTTTCGGTCCGTTTCCGCGCCTACGGCACCGCCGCCATCTGCGAGCCGGGCGACCAGTCGTGCGAGCAACCCGAGTTGTCGCTCTACGGTTCGCTGTACTGGGTGCCCAACGAGCGCACGCTGTACTACGGTAATCAGGGCTTCGGGCAGCAGCCCGTGGCCATCCTGTTGGACCAGGACAACGAGACCCGGGGCCTTTTCGGTAACTGGTTCAGCCTCTACGAGGAAGAGTTCACCGCCACCGGCCGGCGGATGTTGTTCTCGAGCTCGGACCCGAACAACGACCCGTTGTCGGCCTGTTACCAACTCGGTCAGGACCGCATCGCCTTCAGCTCCCTGGCCAATTTGACGGTGGATCTGCGCCCGCGGCGGAGCGCCTCGAGCTCCGGTGTGTTGCTCGAGGGCACCGCCGTCGATCGCCACTTCAAGAACTACCGCCTCGAGTACTCGACCCTCGCTGCGCCCAACGTCTTCAACCCGGTGGCGCCCGCGTCCTCGACGCCGGCCATCGACGATCGTTTGACCACCTGGGTGCCGCCGGGCCCCGGCACTTACTTCGTGCGCCTGACCGTCGAAGACTTGGCGGGCAACCAGAAGAGCCGCATCAAGCGCGTGGCCTCGGCTGACCAGCCGAGCATCACCGACTTGTACCGCGAGCCGGAGTTCATCTCGCCGAACGGCGACGGCATCCAAGACGCGGCCATCGTCCACTATCGCGTGCTCGAGCCGGTGCACCTCGAGTTCGAGATCTACAACTCGGTCGGCGACCGCGTGCGCACCCTGCGCCGCGACCACACGGTGATCAACACCGTGCACGAGGTGACCTGGGACGGCCGCGGCGAAAACGGTCTGCCCGTGGCCGACGGCGAATACCGCCTGGTGGTGCAGGACTACGAGTTCTTCATCAAGGTGGACACGACCGTGCCCGAGGTCGAGGTCCAACTCGCCAACGCCTACCAGATCCAGCGCAACGACATCACCGGCGAGCTCTTGGTGGCGGTCGCCCCGAGCCTCGGGGCCAGCATCTTCGAGCGCAATCACCTCAACAGCCAGGTCGAAGCCGGAGTCGGCGAGACGCCCTTCACCTGGGAACCCGAGTCCCTGTCCTTCGGCCGCGATCCGGACGAGGAGTCCCTCCTGGTCGGCCAGAAGGATCTCGACCTCGCGGCCTTCACCAACCGGCGTTTCCGGGTGGGAGCGACGGACAAGGCCGGCAACCGCGCGACCCTCACCTCGCCGCTCGGCGCCGAGGAACTGATCCTCTACGCCTTCGGTCCCCACGTCCTGCTGCCCGATGGCGACTTCGCCGGTCTCGAGACGGCCGCGGCTCCCGACAGCCGGATCGTGCGCCTGAACTTCGGCGATGTGCGCTTCGCCATGGCGGAGACCGTGGTGCCCGATTTGCTCCAGGTCTTCGTCCAGTTCAAGCAGCAGGACCAGGTCAGCTGGAACGAGGTGCAACTCGACGACTTCCTGGTCGGTCGGTCGGTGACCGATGTGCTCACGCCGTATTACTTCCAGGCGATCTGGGACATGGTCGGCATTCCTCTCGGGGTGGTCGCCGATGTCCGTCTGCGGGTGGTGGATGTCACGGCCCGCGAGCACTTCTCGAACAAGATCGAGGTGTTGACCGACGGCCTCCACTTCGGAGGCCCGGTGAGCCCCGACGCCTTCGATGGCCCCTACGGCGAGATCCTCCTGGACCTGCTCCGGGAAGCCGACCGTCAGGGCGCGCTCGACGGCGAAGGCATTCTGCTGTGGGGCGTCGAGTTCGTGCCCGAGGCGTTCGAAAGCGTCATCCTGCCGATTTCGAGTGCCACTGATCCGCGCTACGCGACGCCGGTGCCCTTCGAGCCCGTGTTCCAGAAGGAGGGGGGCTTCCTCTGGCTGCTCGATCCCACCGAGGCCTGCCAGAACTACAGCGGCCACATCGTGGCGACCACCGTGCCGATCAACGGCCAGCAGCGCATCCTGAGCTCGAACGGCAGCGCCATCTTCTTGCCGTGCCTGGAGATCCAAGGTGGCCAGACGGCGCCGCCTTACGGCGGTTGTGACGTGCCGCCGCTGGCCGCGGACCGCGCTGGGTTCCGTCTACGGCCGGTGGCTTTCGACGGCGTCGATCTGGTGTTGATGACCGTGTTGCGGATCCTGCCCGACGGCACCGAGGACATCCTCTACAGCGTCAACCGCCCCGTCAGCGGCCGGTTCTACGAGTTCGAGATCGACACGCGGGACCTACCCGAGGGCACCGTGGAGGTGATTGGCCGGTTGTCGAACGGCGAGGGGCGCGAGGTCGAGCAGGTCCTGCCCTTGTGGGTCGATCGCACCGAGCCCGAAAGCCTAATCAGCCTGCCGCGGCCCGGCCAGCGGCTCTGCGGTATCCCGCGCCAGACCGCCACCGGCCTGCGCAACGTGCTCGACATCGAGGGTTTGATCGACGACGCCGGATTCGCCTTCGAAGTCGAGCTTCGGTACCCGGGTAGCCAGGGCTTCCGTACCGCCGCCGACGGCGGCGCGGCTTGTTACACCGCCCACCCGTCCAAGCCACCCAGCCGCGGCTACCGGGGGCCGGCGACGTTGCTGTTCGGCGACGCCTTCAGCGAGCCGCCGGTGCGCCCGACCCCGTGCAGCTCCGTCCATGGCCGCTGGGCGACCTGGGGCGACGACCCAGGCGAAGCCGAATTCACCGGCGACGCCACCGCGCGCGTCCACGTTTGGGATCGCGGCGGCTTCCACGTCTGCCGCGAAGTCGACTTCTTCTACGACGGCCAGGTCGAAGGACCGAGCGTGACCGGCCTGCCCCGGCTCTTCTCGCCGAACGGTGACGGTGAGCTCGACCTTTTCGAGGGTCTGGTCGCGGTCGAGGAGACCGCCGAGGTCACGATCGAGGTGTTCGCGGGGGAGCGTGGGGAGGGTGGCCGGGTCCGCACCCTGATCACCGACCAGACCGTGCTCGACGCTCAGGAATTCGAGTGGGACGGCCGCGACGACGGCGGCGGCACGGTGCCCGACGGCAAGTACCAAATCGTCGCCACCTACCGGGACGGCTGCGGTAACGAAACCACCCGCAGCTACGGCGTCGAAGTCGACAACACGCCGCCGGACGTGGCCTTCGTGTACCCGCTCCGCGGCGATCCGCTGCCCATGATCGTGGCCGTCCAGGGCACGGTCGACGACCTCCACCTCGCCGGCTGGAGCGTCGACTATGGCGTCGGCGTGGCGCCTGACACCTGGGCGCGGATCGCGGCCGGCGTGCGCGCCGTTTCGGCCACGAACCCGTTCCTCGGCTCCTGGAACATCAACGGTCTGGTCGGCGAGCACGTGCTGCGCTTCCAGGCCCGCGACCGTGCCGGCAACACCGCCGAGCGTACCTCGAGCCTGCTCATCACCAACCCGGTGTTCCTGCTGCTCTACGCCGAGGCGGTACCCGAGTTGTTCTCGCCCAACGGCGACGGCCGGCGCGAGATCCAGAGCTTCCGCTTCGGTCTCGACTCGGCGTGCAAGGTGCGGGTCGAAGTGCGTACTCGCACGGGAACGACCTTGCGGATTCTCGAGGACGGCAGCCGCACCTTCGGGGCCGGCGCCCACGCCCTGGCCTGGGACGGCCTGCTGCCCAACGGCACCCCGGCCGCGGACGGCACCTACTCCTATTACCTCCTGGCGACGCTCGCGGCCAACGAGAACGTCACGCAGGAAGAGACCGTCGTCGGTGTGCTCGACCGCACCCCGCCGACGATCGACATCACGAGCCCCAACGCCGGCTTCATCACCGGCGGCGGCCGGGTGTCCGGCTCGATCTTCGACGACCATCTGACCCAGTACCTGATCGAGATCACCGACTCGCCCCAGGCACCGGCCTGGGAGGAGCTCACGAGCGGCACGCTGTCGCGCGTGAACGCCAACTTCGCCACCCTGACGGGCCTCGCCGAGGGGGACTATGCCCTACGGCTGCAGGCCGACGACGAGGGCGAGATCCACTCCGAGCAGCGCATCGACTTCACGGTCGACAACACGCCGCCGGTCGTGGTGCTGACCGCGCCCGCGCCGGGGGCGGTCCTCGGCGTCGTTCGCCAGCCTCACGCCATCGAAGGGTCGATCGAAGAGGCCCATCTCGAAACCTGGCGCCTCGAATACGGCCTCGGCGCCGAGCCCACCACCTGGCTGCCGATCGCCCAGGGCACCACGGTGCCCACGGTGACGACGCTGGCGCAGTGGGCCGTCGGTACGATCGCCGACGGCGAGTACACCCTGCGGCTGTTCGCCACCGACAAGGCGGGGCAGACCGGCCAGGCGCGCCAAGTGGTGGTCATCGACAACACCCCGCCCGAGGTGGCGATCCAGACGCCGGAGGCCGATGACTACGTCACTCGCGCGCTCTTGATCCAAGGCACGGCCAGTGATCTCCATCTCGTCGCCTACGACCTCGCGGTGGCCGCGGCGGGCACCGAGAGCTGGCAGACCCTCGGCGAGCGCAACGTCGGCGTGACCGACGGCACCTTGCTCGATTGGCAGGCGCTGCCGGCGGACGGCAACTATCAACTGCGGCTCCAAGCTTCGGATGCCGCCGGTAACACCGCCACGACGGTCATCCCGATCAAGGTCGATCAGACCCCGCCCGCGGCGCCCACGGGTTTGGTCGCGGTATCGCCCAACGGTCTCGATGCCGAACTGGACTGGAACCCCAACAGCGAGCCCGATCTCGCCGGTTACTTCGTCTACCGCGACGGCGTGAAGATCACGCCCTTGCCGGTGCCGACGAACGAGTACCTGGATCTCGGCCTGACCGAGGGTCCCTACGTCTACACCGTGACGGCGGTGGACCTCGCGGGCAACGAAAGTGGCCCCTCGAACGAAGCTAGCGTGGCGGTCGACCGTACGCCGCCGGCGGCCCGGATTTCCCGGCCCGCGAACGGCGACATCGTCTCCGGCCTGCTCGACATCGTGGGCACGGCCTACAGCGCCGAGGACTTCAAGGAGTACCGGCTGTTCGTGATCGACCCGGTCGGCGGTGGCCAGCAGTTGCTGCGGCGGTCGCCGGTGCCGATCCAGTCCGACGTGCTCGGCCAGTGGAACACTCTGCCGCTGCCCGAGGGCGCGCAGTTCCGGTTGCGGCTCGAGGCCGAGGACCTGAACCGCAACGTCGCCGTCGCGGAAGTCACCGTCACGGTCGACAACCAACCCCCGGCGGCGCCCACGGGCCTCGCCGGCGTGGCCATCGTGCGCGACGGCCAGCTGACCTGGAACGCCAACACCGAGCCCGACCTCGACGGCTACCTGCTGTTCCGGGACGGTCGGATCGCCAATGCCACGGGAGTCGTGGTCGGCGACCTGACGCCCTACATCCTCCGCGCCACGAGCTTCCTCGATCGCAACCTGGCCGACGGTACCTACACCTACGAGCTGTACGCCATCGACGAAGCCGGCAACCTGTCGGATCCTTCGCAGCCGGCCCAGATCACCATCGACACCCGTCCGCCCCACGCGGTCATCGTCGATCCGCCGGCCGGCACGCGCTTCGGCGACACCCTCTACGTGCTCGCCACGACCGAGGACAACGACGTCGACCGCGTGCTGTTCCAGTACCGGCCTGCCGGCTCGGGCGCCTGGCTCGACCTCGGCGCGGCCGATCCGGGGGCGCCTTGGGAGACCTACCTCGATCCGCTCGCCCTCGGGATCTCCTACGGCAACTATGAGTTGCGGGCGGTGGCCACGGATCGCGGCGGCCAGACCGACCCGGCGCCGACGGCGATTACAGTGACCTACACGGATGTCACCCGGCCGGACGCGGCGCTCAACCTGACCACCCGGGTCGACGGCGGCGACGTCACGCTCGAGTGGACGGCCAGCCCGTCGACCGACGTCGTGGGTTACCACCTCTGGCGGCGCGATCAGGCCGGCACCGAGAGCCGCATCACGGCGACGCCGGTGCCCGGCACCAGCCACGTCGATGCCGCCCTGCCGGACGCCTTCTACGTCTATTGGGTGGTGGCCGTGGACGGCGCCGACAACCTCGCTGATCCGTCGAACGAGGCCGGTGCACTCGTCTACTCGCCGACGCTGCAGCGCCGGATCACCCCGACCCTGGACACCACGGTCCAACTCGTGGGCTGTGGCCGGGTGCCGGCCACGACGGGCGGCACCGTGATCCATCCGGGCGGCACGTTGCCGATCCCGGCGGTCGAGCTCGACGACAACCTGTGCTTCGCGTTCGACGCGCCCTTGGGCCTCGGTCGCAACGACGTGGCTCTGCGTCTGACGGACGCCGCGGGCAACCGCAGCAAGGCCGCCACGCTCTACGTGGTCAACGCCGTCCGCCCGAGTGCCCCCACCGGTCTCGCCGCCACCGCCGGCGTCAACCGCATCGACCTCACCTGGAACCCCAACCCGGAGGCCAACCTCCGCGGCTACCGCGCGTTCCGCGACGGTGAGGCGATCGGCACGCAGGAGAACCGGGTCACGCCGGTGACCGCCACGGCCTCCTCGGCGGCTACCCCGGCATCGCGGGCCGTGGACGGCAGTGCGACGACGTTCTGGGCGCCCAACACGCCGATCATCGGCCAGACCATCACCTTCCAGCTGCCGTCGAGCCGGATCGTCACGCGTATCGAGGCAGACTGGATCCAGAGCTTCATCACCTATGCCCCCAACCGCTTCGAGCTCGAGGCTTGGGACGGCACGAGCTGGGTCCTGGTCGGTGAGCTCCAAAACAACTTCAACCGGCAGACGCCGGTGACGCTGATCCGGCCGTACGGCACCGATCGCCTGCGGGTGGTGCTCGGCCCGTCGATCTTCGGCGACTTCTTCTTCCAGCCGATCCGTCTCGCCGAGTTCCGCATCTTCGAGCAGGTCCTGCTGCCGACGCCCGCGACCTCCGACCCGCGCACCGACGGCGAGTTCGAGTACACCGTCACCGCGGTCGATGCGTTGGGCTTCGAGAGCTTGCCGTCGGCCCCGGCCACGGCGCAGATCGGCGACGTCGAGCCGCCGCCGCCGGTGGTCTTGACGGCGACCGTGAACGACTCCGACGTCACCTTGACCTGGACCGCCAGCGCGGCGCCGGACGTGGCCTTCTACGAGTTGTTCCGGGACGGCGTGCTGCTCGCCAGCCACTCCAACCTCGCGGACTTGAGTTATCTGGACGCCGGTTTGGCCAACGGTACCTACGTCTACACCGTGCGTCCGGTAGACGCCCGCGGCAACCTGGGGGCCTTGTCCAACGAGGCACCGGCCACCGTCGCAGTGGCGGTGCCCGAGGCGCCGATCGCCCTCACGGTAACCGCGGCACCCGCGGGGGGACGTCTCGACGTCGCCTGGCAGCCGGCGCCGACGGGACCGGTCGCGGTCGGTTACCGCCTCTACCGTGCCACCGTGGCCGGCGGCCCCTACGAAGAGATCGGCGAGCTCGACGGCCTCGAGTACTTCGACGACGCGGTCGTGAACGGCGTGACGTACTACTACGTCGTCACCGCTCTCGACGCGCTGGGCAACGAGAGCCAGGACTCGAACGAGGCCTCCGGGACGCCGCAAGACACCCAGCCGCCTCTGGCCCCGGTGCTCCACTTCCCGGGTTACCCCGGTCGCGTCCACGAGACCACGGAGCGTTCGACGCCGATCCTCGGGACCGCCGAAGCCGGCAACGAGGTCGAGCTGTTCCGCGCCGGGGTCAATCTCGGCGTGACCACGGCGGCGCCCGCATTCACGTCCCAGGAGATGGGTTTCGGCGGCTACTCGCAGCTGTCGCCCAATGGTCGTTACTTGTGGCTGCGCGATCAGCCCGGCTTCTTCACCTACGCCGACGGGACGTTCCGCAACGTCGCCAACACCTTCGGTATCGCCGCTTGGGCCGCGGATTCGCGGTCGGTGGTGGTCGCCAACGGCTCGCGGGTCTTCCGGGTCGCGATCCCCGCCGGCACGGTGCAGGAACTGCTCACGGTCAACTGGGCCGAGGCCGCGGTCCCGTCGCCCGACGGCCGTTACCTGGCGGTTCTTGGTGAGGTCGAGTTCGAACTCGGGGTGTTCCTCTACGACCTGTCGGCCGGCACGTTCTTGCGCGTCCTGACCGATCCGTACTGGTGGTTCGACAGCACGTCGCTCACCTGGTCGCCGACCGGGGACCGCTTGGCCTACCGGCGGACGTCGCCCAACGCGGCCTACGAGACAGTGGACCTCGAGACCCTGGCGGTCACCGTCCTGACCACCCAGCCCACGGACTCCCAGATCCAGTTCACCCTCGACGGGCAGGCCGTGGTGTATGGCGGCCTCGACCCGCTGACCAGTGAAGCCGCGGTCTTCCGCTACCCGCTGCCGAACGGCCCGGCCGAGTCCCTGACCCCGGTTTGGGCGGAGCTCGGCCAGTTGTCGCCGGACCAGCGCCAGCTGTTCTACGTCGACGACTTCGGGACGGCGATCCTGCGGAACTTGGCCACCGGCGAAGAAATCACCCTCGAGGACCAGATTTCGGGCAGCTTCCTGAATTGGTCCGCCTGGGTTCCCTCCGGCCACTTGTTGGTGGGTAATTTCGGCTACCAGGCGCGCATCGAGCCCGCCGGGCGCTTCGAGTTCCCGCCGGTCAACCTCCTGGCTGGGGACAACGTCTTCACCGCCCTCGCGACCGAACCGAGTGGACTGATGTCGCCGGACTCGGAGGCCATGGTGGTGCGCACGGTGACCGGCGAACGGCCGGATCTGGCGATCACGGCGGCCGACATCGTTCTGCTGCCGCCGGTGGCGCGCACGGGCCAGACGGTGCGCATCTCGGTGACGGTCGAGAACCGCGGCACTGCGGAGGCCCCGGCGTCCGAGGGGGCGATCGTCGTCCTCGGCCCCGGAGGCTTCCAGGCGACGGTGCTCGACGGTCCGGCGTGGAGTGCGCTCGCGCCAGGCGGCCGCCAGACGGTGGTGCGCGACGTCGTCGTCGGCACCCTGCCGGGCAGTTACACGGTGGCCGCGGGGGCCGATCCGCGCGGGCGCATCCTCGAACTCGACGAGCTCAACAACCGGGCCCAGGTGCTCCTGGCGGTGGCCGAGCCGGGCGTGCCGGTGTTCGACGTCGTCACCGATCGCGCGCTGTACTCGGCCGGCGATCCGGTGGTGGTGACGGCGCGGGTGACCAACGCTTCGGACCAGCCGTTCACGGGCCAGGTGAGCCTGGCGATCGTGGACGCCGCGGGCTTCCTGGTCGAGACCCTGGCGCCGCAGCCGGTGACCGGCCTGCCCTTCGGCCAAACCGCCACGATCACGGCGCCGTGGGATTCCACCGGCATCTTCGCCGGGGACTACCGGGTGGAAGGCGCGCTCGCCAACGCCGCGGGCGTCGAAGTGGCCACGGACGACGCCACCTTCGCCCTCGGTGCCGATTCCCGAGTCGCTGCCCAGGTGGCGACCGACCGCGGCCTTTACGAGCTTGGTCAGACGGTGCGCATCGAGGCGGTGGTGATGGCCCTCGGCGGCAACGTCACGGTGACGGGTGCCGAGGCGCAGTTGGTGGTGGTGGATTCCGCCGGCAACTTCGTGCAGGAGTGGCGCGAGCCGCTGGCGGATCTATTGCCCGGCGGGCAAACCACGGTCACGGTCGATTGGCCGACGACCGGCGCCGCGCTCGGCAACTACCGCGTCGTCCTCGACGTCGAGAAGGACGGCAACGCCCTGGCCACGGCGGAGACCGAGTTCGGGATCACCACGGCCGACATCGTGGTCGGCGGTGATCTCGTGCTCGACGACCGCACGCCGGCCCTGGGCCAGCTGCTCGGGGTCACCTGGTCGCTCGACAACCTCGGGGCCGCCGCCCTGACGGCGCTGCCGTTCACGGTGGCGATCGAGGATCCGGCGACCGGCGCGGTGCTGGCCAGCCAGTCGGGCACCACGGACCTCGGTCCAGGCGCCTCGGACACGGGCACGTTCAGCTTCTCGACCTCGGGCCTGTCGCTCGGCAACTACCCGGTGGTGCTGCGCGCCACGGTGCCGGTGGTGGGCGGTGGCAGCCAGGTGGTGACGCTGCGGATCACGAGCTTCACGACGGTGGACGAGGAGCCGCCGCTGGTGACGATCCTGACGCCGCCGGCGGGTGGTTACCTGGGCGCCACGTTGTTGGCCCAGGTGCGGGCGGTGGATGCCCTGTCGCAGGTCCGCACGGTGGAGGTCTCGGTGGACGGCGGCGCCTGGCGCGTGTTGTCGACCGGCGACCCGACGGAGAACCGCTACGACGGCGTGCTCGCGGGCCTCAGCGAAGGCCTACATCGGCTGCGGGCGCGGGCCACGGACAACTACTCGAACACCGGCGAGTCGGACGAGATCTCGTTCACGGTGGACACGACGCCGCCGCAGATCACCGTCGGGGTGGTGGCGGCCGGTGGCACGTATCTGCCGCCGGTGGCTCCGACGGTCACGATCGTCGAGGAGCATCCGGCGACGGAGACGATCACGCTGAACGGCAGTCCCTACGTGCCGGGTACGCCGATTCCGACGGACGGCAACTACCTCCTGGTGGTGTCGGCCACGGATCTGGCGGGCAACCGGGCAGAGGTCTCGGTGGCCTTCACCTTGTTCACGCCACCGATCCTCGCGATCGGTGATGTGACGGTGACCGAGGGCGACGCCGGGACCACGACGGCCAGCTTCCCGGTGACGCTCGCCGCCCCGGCGCTGCTCGACGTCACGGTGGAGTTCACGACGGGCGGCGGCACGGCCACGGCCGGCGCCGACTACGCGGCCACCACGGGTTCGGTGACGATCCCCGCCGGCCAGTTGTCGGCGGTCGCCGCCGTGCCGGTGCTGGGCGATCTGCTCGACGAAGCCGATGAGACCTTCGAAGTGACCTTGGTGAACCCGACGAACGCGATTCTCGGCGATGCCATCGGGATCGGCACGATCGTGGACGACGACGCGGCCCCGAGCCTGTCGATCGTTGATGTCTCGGTGACAGAAGGCAACGCCGGTTCAACGGACGCCGTGTTCACAGTGACGTTGTCGGCCGCGTCGTCGTTCGGTGTGACGTTCGACTACACGACAACGGACGGCAGTGCGACGGCGGGCTCCGACTACACGGCTTCGACGGGTTCGGTGACGATCCCGGCGGGTTCGACATCGGCCACGGTGACGGTCGCG
>JANRLG010000303.1:0-12099 GCA_033762835.1 Thermoanaerobaculia bacterium | reverse complement strand
AGGTGTTCGACGAGGAGCAGCACGGCGCCCGAGTCGGCGCCGCCCGAGAAGCAAACGCCGAGGGGCTCGTCCGTCGGCAGCGTGCGCAAGAAACTTTCGATCTCGACCGCGAGGGCACCGACGTAGGCCGCACCCAAGGCGTCGAGGTCCGCCGGCCCGGTGGCGCGCGGCGGCGTGAAGAAGCGGGTGTAGGTCGGGTTCGGGTCCGGGCAGCCGATCAGCCGCAGGGTGGTCACGTGGTGGGCCGGCACCATGCGGGTGTAACTCGGGTGGAACTGGTCCTCGTACCCGCAGGAAGCGAGGAAGTCGCGAATCTCCGAGATCCGCTCGGCCACCACCAGCATCGGCCCGGCAACCTCCTTGGCGAGAAAGTAGCGCAAGGGGCGATCGAGGCTGCGCGCCATCCGCACCCGTTCGCCATCGCGAGCCACCAGCGCGAACGAGCCCGCCACGTCGAGCAACGCCGTGGGCTCGACGGACAGCAGCTTCGCGCGGGCCTCGGCCGGCGACAGGTTCCACAATTGCTGGCGGTCGTCGCCGACCAAGTCGACCACTCGGGCCACGGGGCGGTGCATGGGGGCTCCTCGTCGAGGTATGGGGATGGGCGCAGCGAATGTTATCGCGCGCCCATCCCCGGCGCCTTCCTCAGTGCGGCAGCTCCTGGCTCCGGCGGTCGTCGGCGAGGTCGCCGAAGAACAGGCGACCGTCGGTGAAGGTGGCGCCGCGCAGGGTCAGGGCGAGCACCTGGCCGAGCTCGTCGACGGGGAAGACTTCGATCCGGTCTCGCACGTCCTTCGGCAAATCCTCGAGATCGTTGACGTTCTCCCGCGGCAACACGATGCGGTGAATGCCCGCGCGCACGGCGCCGAGCACCTTCTCCTTGACACCGCCGATGGGCAACACCCGGCCGGAGAGGGTCAGCTCCCCGGTCATGGCGACGTCGTGGCGCACGGGCCGCCGCGACAGGGTCGAGACCAGAGCCGTGGCCATGGTGATACCGGCCGAGGGCCCATCCTTGGGAATCGCCCCGGCGGGCACGTGGATGTGCACGTCGGCGTCGAAGGCCTCCTCACGGATGGCGAGTTGCGCGGCGTGAGCGCGAGCGTAGGACCACGCCGCACGGGCGGACTCCTTCATGACGTCGCCGAGTTGGCCGGTCAAGGTCAGCTCGCCCTTGCCGCGCATGGTCGAGGCTTCGACGAACATGATGTCGCCGCCGACGGGGGTGTAGAACATGCCGGTGGCGACGCCCACCGAGTCTTGCTCGAAGGCGTGCTCCGGGCGGACCTTGGGGCGACCGAGCAACGGTGCGATGCCGCCGGTGTCGATCGCCACCTCGGCCATCTCCCCCGCGGCCACTTTGCGCGCCACCTTGCGGCACAGCTTGCCGATGGCGCGCTCGAGTTGGCGGACGCCCGCCTCCCGGGTGTAGTGGCTGACGAGCTCGGCCAGGGCGGCATCCGAGAGCTGGAGCCGTTCGGCGGTCAGGCCGTTTTCGCGGCTCTGGCGCGGCACAAGGAATCGCCGGGCGATCTCGAGCTTCTCGCCCTCGGTGTAGCCGGCGAACTCCACGACTTCCATGCGGTCGAGCAGCGGCCCAGGGATGTTCTGGAGGAAGTTCGCGGTGGCAATGAAGAGCACCTCGGACAGGTCGAAGGGCACCCCGAGGTAGTGGTCCGTGAAGCTGTCGTTCTGGGCCGGATCGAGCACCTCGAGAAGCGCCGCCGAGGGGTCCCCTTGGTAGGAAACGCCCAGCTTGTCGACCTCATCGAGCAGGAACACGGGGTTCTTGGTGCCCGCCTGGCGCATGCCCTGGAGAATGCGACCGAGCATGGCGCCGACGTAGGTCCGCCGGTGGCCGCGGATGTCCGCTTCGTCGCGCACGCCGCCCAAGGAGATCCGCACGTACTCACGGCCCATGGCCCGCGCGATGGACTTGGCCACCGAGGTCTTGCCGACGCCCGGAGGGCCGGCAAAGAGCAGGATCGGCCCCTTGGTTTGGCCTTCCTCGGCGCCGTCCTCGGCCGTTTCGAGCTTCTCTTTCTCGCGCAGTTGGCGCACGGCCAGGAACTCGAGCACCCGATCCTTGACGTCGCCGAGAGCGTAGTGGTCGGCATCGAGAATCGACTCGGCTTGGCCGAGGTCGAGGTGTTCGACGCTGCGCTCGTTCCAAGGGAGGTCCGCGATCGTTTCGAGATAGGTCCGGACGACCTGGGACTCCATGGACTCGCGGCCCATGCGCCCGAGCCGCCCGAGCTCGCGGTCGACCTCCTTCTTGACCGCCGCGGGCAGTTCGAGGGCCGCGAGTCGGGCTTTCAAGTCGTCCACCTCGCCCACCGCGTCGTCCTCGCCGAGCTCCTTCTGGATCGCCTTCAGTTGCTCGCGCAGGAACATCTCGCGCTGGCGACCGCCGAGCTCTTCCTGGACCTTGGTCTTGATGTCCTGCTGGGCCTCGAGCACGCCGATCAGGCGCTGCACGTGGACGAGCACGCGGCGCAACCGCTCTTCGACCGAGAGGGTCTCGAGCAGCATCTGCTTCTGGGCGGTGGGCAGGTCGATGTGGCCGGCGACGAGGTCCGCCAGATGAGCGGCCGAATCGATGCCGGAGAGAATCTGCTGGACGACCTCGGTCGGCACCCCGGCCTTCTCGCCGAGCTCCGCCGCGCGCTCGCGGGTTTCCCGCAACAACGCCACGAAGGCCGAGTTTTCGGGCTCCAAGGGCGGCAGCTCGTCGGCATCCCGCACCAGGGCTTCGAGGTGGCCCCCGGCGTTCTCGGAGATGCGCACGGCGATGCCGCGGTGCTCCCCCTGGAGCAGCAGCTGAACCGACCCGGGAGAACGCTGGACCTGGACGATCCGGGCCACGGTGCCGATGGTGTGGAGATCCTCGGGATGGATGTCCTCGCCGGTTTGGCGTTGGGAGACCGCGAACACCCGCGGCGGGCGTTGCGCCAGGGCGGCTTCGATGGCCTTCAGGGTTCCAGGTCGGCCCGCCTGGATCGGAGCGGTGACGCCCGGGAAAAGCACGAAATTGCGCAGCGGAAGGACGGGGAGAGTGCTCGGTTCGGACATCGCGACTCCTCTTCTGGAAGCTTCCGACGCCCTCGTGTCGAAATCTTGAGGGCATCACACTCAACCCCAGAAGAGGGGCGCAGGGGCTTTTATTCCCCGGCTACCGCCACAGCCCGCGGACGGTCACCACCAAGGCGACGATGCAGCAGGCCAGGACGATCCCGTTCACGATCAGCGCCCACAAGGCCACCCGCCCGCTGCGCCCGAGCGAGCGGGCCCGCCAGATCCCCACCAGCCCCAGCACCATGCCGAGTACCGCGCTGGCGGGAATCGAAAGCAGCAGCGTGCGGAAGGACACGAAGGACGAGTAGCGGTAGAGCACCAGCGGGAAGAGCCAAGGAAACAGCAGCCCCGGCAAGGCACAGGCGAAAGAGAGGAGGCTCCAAACCCCCGACAGGCGCAGGTCCGGAGCGCCGTATTCACCACCGAAGGGATCGTTGGGAGAGGTCATGGGCAATCGCCAAGTCCTGTTTTGACAAGTCGTGTTTTGACAAGTCGTGTTTTGATGATCACGACTCCGGCCCGCCATCACGAGGTGGCTTGCCCTTCGAGCCAGGAGCGAAGAGTGGCGCGGCTCAGCTTGCCGGAGGCGGTGCGCGGCAGCTCGTCCCGAAACCACCAGCTCTTCGGGAGTTTGAACGGGGCCAGCCGTTCCCGCAGGTGCGCCGTCAGCTCCACGGGAGTGGGGGGCGACGAACCGGCTCGCACGACCACGACCGCCGCGACCCGCTGGCCCCACTCCGTGTCCGGTAGGCCGAGGACAGCGCTGTCGGCGACGCCCGGATGGCTCGCGAGGGCGGCCTCGACCTCCGCCGGGTAGACGTTCTCGCCGCCGGTCACGATCAAATCCTCGCGCCGGGTCGTGATCGTCAGGTAACCCTCGGCGTCGAGCTGGCCGAGGTCGCCGGTGTTGAACCAGCCATCCGGGTCGAAGCGCGCGGCGTTTTCTTCCGGCCGGTCGAGGTACCCGGCCATGACCATCGGCCCGCGGACCCAGACCGTGCCCTGGCGCACCGCGACCTCCGCGCCGGCGATCGGCAAGCCCACGGTACCGGCCTTTCGGCGCGCCTCGGCCGGCGCCAGGGTGGTCAGCTGCGAGCACGTCTCGGTGAGTCCGTAGGACGGCGCGATCGGCCAACCGAGCGCGCCGGCCCGCTCGAGCGTTGCGGCATCCACCGGTCCCCCGCCGAGCAGGATCGCCCGCAGCCGCGGCGCGGGCAGCGGCCGATCGAGATCGAGCAACCGGCGCAGCAGGGTCGGCACCAAAGAGGCCAGGGTGATGCGCCCGGCAGCCAGGAGCTCCGCCACGAACTCGGCGTCGAACCCGTCGAGCAACGTGGCGGCGGTGCCGAGACGGGCCGAGCGCGCGAGTACCGCGAGGCCGGCCACGTGGGCCAGGGGCAGCGGACACAACCAGTCGTCCTCCGGGTGGCTGCCCAGCCGCTCGGTCGAGCCCGCCACGCTGGCCCGGAAGTTCGCCCAGGTGAGCGGTACCGGCTTCGGCCGGCCCGAAGTGCCGGAGGTATAGAGAATGGCGGCGTGGTCGCCGTCCGCGGTCGGTGCCGGCTCGCGCTCGGGGCCCGCGGTGAGCAGCTCACCCACGGTCTCGGCATTGACCAGAAGGCGTGGCGCTACGTCTTGACGTTGCCAGTCGAGCTCGTCGCGCGTCAGCCGGGGATGGAGCGGCACGACGGTGCCGCCCAGCCAGCCGATGCCGTGAATCACCACCGCGTGTTCGAGCGTCGTCGGCAGGCAGGTCGCCACGCGGTCGCCGGGGCCGAGGCCACGCTGTGCCAGGGCTCCCGCCACGCGCGCTGCCTGCGCCGCCAGCTCGGCGTAGGACAACGTCCGGTGGCGATCGGAAAGGGCGGGAGCGGCCGGCGTCCTGCGGGCCGCGGTGGGAAGCCCGGTCATGGCCGTCTAGCGCACCGCCGCCAGCTCGGCTTCCAGGCGTTGCCGGAGGGCCAGCTCGGCATAGTGACCGCCGGCGGCGAGCAGTTCGGCGTGCGTGCCGCGTTCGGCGATGCGGCCGTCGGCGAGCACGAGGATTTGGTCGGCGTGCTGGACGGTCGACACGCGATGGGAGACGAGGAACACCGTCCGGCCTTGGAACACCGTCCGGAGGTTGGCGAGGATGGTCTCCTCGGTTTGGGTATCGACCGCCGAGAGACTGTCGTCGAGGATCAGCACCCGCGGGCTCTTGAGGATCGCCCGGGCCAAGGCGACCCGTTGCTTCTGCCCGCCGGAGAGCGTGATGCCGCGTTCGCCCACCACCGTGTCGAGGCCCTGGGGGAAGCCGGCGAGGTCCGCCCCGAGGCCGGCTTGTAGGGCGGCGTGGGTGATCTCGTCGCGACTCGCCCCGGGCCGGCCGAAGCCGATGTTGTCGGCCAGGGTGGTCGAGAACAGAAAACTCTCCTGGGGTACCACCGCGATCGCCCCGCGCAACTCGGACAGGGGCAGGGCACGGACGTCGATGCCGTCCAGGAAGACGGTCTCCTTCGGCGGATCCCAGAGTCGCGGCAGCAGCGCCAGGAGCGTCGATTTGCCCGCGCCGGTCTTGCCCACGACGGCCACCGTCGAGCCCGCGGGAGCGTCGAGCCGGATCGACTGCAGCACTGGCGGCCCCGCGGCCTCGTAGGCGAAGGTCAAATCGCGGATCGCGATGTCGCCGACCAGCCGGTCCGGGAACACGGGCTCGGTGGGATCGGCGATGTCGGGTGTGGTGTCGATGACGTCGCGCAGGCGAGTCAGCGACGCCGTGCCGCGCTGCACCAGGTTGATCACGTAGCCGATCGCGATCATCGGCCAGATCATCTTCGACAGGAACAGGTTGAAGGTCACGAACTGGCCGACGGTGATCGTGCCGCGGACGGTCAACAGGCCGCCGTAGCCGAGCACGGCGACGAAGCCGAGGCCGACCAAGGCCTGGAGGAGCGGGTGAAAGGCCGCATTCCACAGGGCCAGCCGCCGGTTGCGCTCGACCGCCTCGCGGTTCAGCTCGTCGAAGCGGGCTTCTTCTCCGCGCTCCTGGGCATAGGCGCGCACCACACGGACACCGGCCAGGTTCTCCTGCACCCGCGTCGTCAGGGCCGAAAAGTTCTCCTGCACGCGCTCGAAGTGCTGGTGGATCTTGTCGCCCACGAACTTGGTGACCACGGCGACGATCGGCATCGGTGCCAGAGCCACGAGCGTCAACCACGGGTCGATGCCGAGCATCAAGACGAGAGCGCCGATGAAGGTGAACAGCGTGTTCGCCGCGTACATGATCGCCGGGCCGCACATCATGCGCACGGCGGAGAGATCGTTGGTTCCTCGGGCCATCAAATCGCCGGTGGCACTCTTGCCGAAGTAGCGCGCCGACAATCGTTCGAGCTGCTGGAAGTAGCGGTCCCGCAGCTCGAGCTCGATGTCCCGGCTCATGGTCACGAGAATCATCCGTTGGAGAAACGTGAAGACCCCACGCACGATCGCGATGCCCACGACGAGTCCACCGTAGCCGAGCAAGAGGTTCGCCGAGAACCCCGTCTTGAGGGCATCCACGGCGCGACCCACGAGCATCGGCGTCACGAGGCCGATCAAGGCCGATGCGAGAATCGCCGCCAGGCCCCAAACGAGCTTCGAGCGGTGACGGGCAAAATACGGCTGAAGGTACTGCAGGGCCTTCGCGGGTGCCTTCACGGGTTGAAGAAGCTCCCGAGGGCCGCGCCCACGGCGGCCACCTCGTCGTCGGTCAGTTCAGGGAACATCGGCAGCGACAACGCGCGGCGGCAGGCCCGTTCGGTCACCGGCAGGGGCCGCTCCCGGCCCTCCCGGTGAACGGCCAGCGCGGGCTGCTGGTGGAGCCCGAGCGGGTAATAGACGCCACTGCCGACGCCGTGCTCGGCCAAGTGGGCCTTCAGCTCGTCCCGGCGATCGGTCAGCAGGGTGTACTGGTGGTAGACCGAGGTGGTTCCGGGACGGTCCACGGGCAACTCGACCTCGGCGACCCCCGACAGGAAGCCGTGGTAGCGACAGGCGATCTCTCGGCGGCGCCGGTTGGCTTCCTCCAAACGCGGCAGCCGCACGTTGAGCACCGCGGCCTGGAGTGCATCGAGCCGGCTGTTGACCCCGAGCTCGGAGTGGAAGTAGTGCTCGGCGCGGCCGTGGTTGGCGATCCGCCGGACCCGGGCGAGCAGCTCGAGATCGTTGCCCGACACCGCCCCGGCATCCCCGAAGGCGCCGAGGTTCTTGGTCGGGTAGAAGCTCCAGGAAGTCAGCAGGCCGAAGTTGCCCACCCGCGCCCCGGCCGCCGCCGCGCCTTGCGCCTGGGCGGCGTCTTCGATCAACCAGAGGCCGTGTTCGGCGCACAGCGCGCCGATCGTCTCGACATCGAAAGGACGACCGAAGAGGTGGACGCCAATGACGCCGACCGTGCGCGGCGTGATCAAGGCCTCGACCTCGCGGGGATCGAGATTCAGGGTGTCGGGCAGGACATCCGCGAACACCGGTACGCCGCCCGCGAGGGCCACGGCGGAGGCGGTGGCGATGAAGGTGAAGGCCGGCACGATGACTTCATCGCCCGGGGCGAGCTCGAGGGCACGCATGGCCACCACGAGCGAGTCCGTGCCGTTGGCGACGCCGACGGTACCCGCCGATCCCAGGTACTCGGAGAAGGCCGTCTCGAAGGCCTCGACTTCGCTGCCGCCGATGAAGGCGGCCCGCGAGGCGAGGGAGCGCCAGCGGGCGCCGATTTCGTCGGCCAGAGTCTCGGCGGCGCGGGACAGGTTGAATGCGGGAACGTTCACGGTCGGCTTGCCTCCGGGGTTGGGCGCAGGGGGAAACGGGTCCAGGGAGTAGCGTAAAGGACGAGCTCCGATCCCGCCATGGTCACGTTGTCCGGAATGCGCACGGCGTGGACGCGCGGGAAGCGGGCTTCGTCGATCGGCATCCAGGCCGGAAACGACAGGATGTAGTCCGGCTTGCGCTCCGCCAAGAACATCATGGCGCCATCGAAATAGGAGCCTCCGGCCGCTGCCGCGCGGGCGCCGTAACGCGGCACCTCGGGGTTTGCGATGCCGCCCAGGTCGAGCACCGGGTTGGGCAGAAAGAAGCTCACGGCGCCGAGGTCCACGAGGGCGATCACGGCTTCCGCCGGCAAGCGGCGGCCGAGGTAGCCGACCATGGCGACATCGGTCTGGTCGACATTGCGCACGTTGGTGGCGTAGAGCCGGGCCTCGGACGGCAACGTAGCCCAGGCGGGCGCCAGGAACACGAGGGCGCCGAGGAATGCGGCGACGCCGCGCAGCTGCAGGCCCGCCAGGGCGTAGACCCCGAGCACCGCGAGGGCCGGCAGGAGCGGGAAGTAGTAGCGGCCGAAGTTGCCCACGACCGGCGCCAAACCCTCGGCGGCCAGGAACGAGTAGGCCAGGGGCAGGCCGAGAACCCACAGGGCCAGCAGAAGACCCCGGTCCGCCGCTGTGCCACGCCGCCGCCACAGCGCCAGGGCGCCCGCGACGGCCGCCAACGTCGCCCAGGGCATCGGCCGAAAGACGATGCCGAGCACGGTGGCGAGGTAGTGGAGATTCGGCAGCCCGCGTGCGCCGCCCGGTCCGGCTTTGGCGACGAAAGTCGACGGTAGGGGCGTACCGCCGACCGCAACATTGAAGGCCACGACCGGCACCACCAGGATCGCCGCCGCGCCGAGGCCGAGCATCACCCGGCCCAGCGATGCCCGCGTCGGTGGCGCCCACTGCGGCCACCCGCCGCCTGCGCGACGGAAACGGAACAGACGGTCGCAGGCGGCGAGCACCACCAGCAGCAGACCCTCGGGCCGCGCCAGGGCGGCCAGACCGAGAACCGCCAGGGCGATGGGTGGGCGGGTCTCGTCCCGCCGTTCGCGGATCGCCAGATCGAGGCCCGCCAGCGAGAGGAAGGCGAAGAGCGTCACCTCCATGCCCGACAACGCCGACCAGGCGAGCCAACCGGTGCCCAGGGTCGCCAGCGCCGCCAGCACGGCCTGCCCCCGGGACAGACCCAGGGTGCCCGCGAGCCGCCAGCTCGCCGTTGCGGTCGCGAGATAGAGCGCCGCGCCGAGTAGTTTGGTGCCGAAGATCGGCAGCGCTCCGGGCAGGAGAAAGAGGATCGAGAGCAACGCCGTCCACAACGGCGAGGTGGAGCCCGCCACGAGCTCCCCGGGATTCACGGCCAAGCCGTGGCCCTCGGCCAGAGAGCGCGCGAACGCGAGGTGGATCCACGAGTCGTCGAGGGGGAACCCCGGGCGCCCACCGAGCGCCCGCGCTTCGAGCGTCCACCAGGCGAGCACCACGCCCACGCCGACGAGCAGCACCGGCACGAGGTCTCGCCGCGACGGCGCGGAAGGAAGCGAGGTCGCCATGAGCGCGTCGGCAGCATACACGAAGCTTCCCACTGCTAGACTCCGCCTCCCATGAGTCGTGGCCCCCTCGATACCCGTCGCCGGCAGGTTTCTCGGATCGCCCTGTATGGCAGCCTGGCGCTCGTCGTTTTGGCCGCCGGAGCCCTGGTGGAACTCGTGTCGCGACCTCAAAACCGCGGCATTCGAGAGGATTGGCACAAGGTCGACTGGGCCGGCCTGCCTGAGGTGAAGCTGCTCCAGGACTACGTCCGGATCGACACCAGCAACAAAACGGGCAACGTTCGGGCCGGCGCCCGGTTCCTCGCCGATCTGTTCGAGAAGAACGGCATTCCGGTCCACATCGAATTGCTGGGAGAAAAGGACGCCAACCTCTGGGCGATCCTCGAAGGCGAAGACCCGAAGGCCCTGGTCCTCCACAATCACATGGACGTCGAGGACATCCACTCCCCCGAACTTTGGGGGGCCTTTCCGCCGTTCGAGGCCCGGCTGCGCCTGCCGTGGCTCTACGGTCGGGGTGCCTACGACATGAAGAGCGTGGCGATCGCTCAGGCTCTCGCGATGATCGAGCTCAAGAAGAGCGGCGCCAAGCTCAAGAAGTCGGTGATCTTCCTGGGTACGACGGGCGAGGAGATCGGCAGTGATCTCGGCACCCAGTGGGTGCTGCGGCACCACCCCGAACTCGTGGCGCGGTTCGACGTCGTCCTGACGGAAGGCGGCGTGCTCGAGGGGCGCAGCTCGGAGGACCTCAAGTACTGGGGCACCGAGTTCGCCCAAAAGAAGTACGTCGACTTTCAGATCTGCGACTCCTCGCAGGCGCGGCTCGAGGAACTCAAGAAGGACATCCAGGAGCACGGACGGTCGGAGGAGGTGACGCTCTCACCGGAAGTCGCCGGCTTTCTGCCGATCTACGCGCCGTCCCGAGATCGCCAGGACTTCCGGGACATCATGGCGAACCCGGCGAGCCTGACGACGAACCCCGACCATTTCCAAAAAATGCCCCTGTACGTCCAGGCGATGCTTCGGCCCGAGTTCCATGGCCTGCGCATCCTGCCATTGGACGGCGGCGGCTTCGAGCTTCGCGCCAAGCTCCACCTTCCGCCGGGCATGGGGATCGAGCAGGGGCGACGGCTCGCCATCCCCGACTGGCTGCTCCACGGCTTCAGCTACACCGTCTATGCCGAGCCCTCGGCCGACCATGGCAGCCCCCTCGATCACCCGATCCTCGCGGACATCGAGCGAGTGATCCACGACAGTTACCCGGATGTGCCGGTGGGCCCGATCTTCCTGCCCTGGACGGCCACGGATTCGCGCTTCTTCCGCCAGCAGGGCATTCCCAGCTACGGCTTCTCGCCGTTCTTGGTGCTGACGACCGACGCTCTCCAGGTCCTCGGGCACTTCGAGCGCATTGCGTTGCCGGGTTATGTCGAGGGCATCAAGATCTACACGCGGTTGGTGCGAGCCGCCGTCACCTGACGTTTTTTGGAAGTCGGGCCTGTCAACGGTTGTCCATGGCCACCGCCGCGCGCTCCTCAAAACCTTGATTTCCGGGCCTTCCGCCAGTTGGCACAGCCAGTGCAGAAGGGTCGAACATCCCGTGGCGGAATCTCTCCGATCACTCGACAAGGAGGCGTACCTATGACTCTCATCCGTAACCGGCAGCGCGGCTTCACCCTCATCGAGCTGCTCATCGTGGTCGCGATCATCGGCATCATCGCGGCTCTGTTGATCCCGAACTTCCTCGACGCGCTCCAGAAGGCCAAGCAAAAGCGGACCGTGGCGGACGAGCGCAACGCCGGCACCGCGTGGTTCTCCTGGCTCACCGACCAGTACGGTGCGGCGGCCGCGGCCGGCCAGAACACCTACGAGCTGCCCCCGACCTACGCTTACGCGAGCTTGGTGGCCGACATTCAGCCCCAGTACATCCAGAACCTGCCCGAGAACGACGGCTGGAAGACCCCCTACGCCTTCTTCCGTCAGCCCTCCACCAACCTGCTCGCGACCAACGTCATGGCGATCGTCAGCTACGGCCGCAACAAGGCGAACGAGCAGTCCAGCCCGATCACCGTGGGTGAATTCGTCCCGACCGACTACGACCAGGACATCGTTTGGGCCGACGGTTACTTCGTGCGCTGGCCCTCCGGTGCCCAGGCTGCCAGCGCTGGCGGCGGAACCTGATCCGGCCTTCGACAGAGGTTTGCTGAACCAAGGCGCCGCCCCTCGGGGTGGCGCCTTTTTCTTTGACTCGAGAGCCTTCAAAAGCCACTGACACTCTCTGGTCTCGTACTGACAGGGAATGTCACTCGCGCCTTGTCTGGGCCTGCGGGATGGCCGCCAAATCGTCTGTTTTCCGTAGCTTAGAGCCGTTCTGCTATGGCATGCCCCTTGCTCCTTACGGACAATATTACGAGGCTCTACAGGAGATCACCCCGATGCCACGCTCCCCTCGCCGGAACGGTTTCACCCTGATCGAATTGCTGATCGTCGTTGCGATCATCGGCATCATCGCCGCCATGTTGATCCCGTCGTTGTTGGACGCGATCCAGAAGAGCAAGCAGAAGCGCAGTGTGGCGGACCTCCGCATCGTCGGCACCGCGATGATGGCGTGGCTGACGGACGAAAACGGGGCGGCCGCCGCCGCGGGCCAGGCCGTGACG
>JANRLG010000302.1:0-26828 GCA_033762835.1 Thermoanaerobaculia bacterium | reverse complement strand
GCCGATCGGCAGTTCCGCGCGCTCGAGCATCGGCCCGGTGTCGAGGCCCGCCGCCATCCGCATGGTCGTGACTCCGGTCACCGGGTCCCCGGCGGCGAGGGCCGCTTGGATGGGTGAAGCCCCCCGCCACCGGGGCAGCAGGGAGGCATGGACGTTGATCGAGCCGAGCCGCGGCACGTCGAGCAGAGCCTGCGGGAAGATCTGGCCGAAAGCCACGACCACGAAGGCATCGGGCTCGAGGGCTCGCATGGCGGCCAGGAAGTCGTCGGTTTTGACCCTCTCCGGCTGCATCAGGGGCAATCCGTGGCGCTCGGCGCACCGGGCCACCGGCGGCTGTGCCAGAGCCTGTCCGCGGCCCACGGGCCGCGCCGGCCGCGTCACCACGGCCAGCGGTCGCCGCCCCGCGGCGACGAGCGCTTCGAGGGTGGGGACGGCGAACTCGGGGGTGCCGAAGAAGACGAGGCGCAGAGGGCTGAACACGGCGTCGGGATGGTAGCAGTCTCACCCGCCAAAGCGGCGCAAGTAGCGCGTCAAGTCGAGCTTCTTGCGGGTCGAGTCGGAGCTCATGAAGCGGATGGTGCCGAAGATCGGACGCTCCGGTACCCAGGGGCGATCGTAGCGGCCGAAGCACCAGAAAATGCCCGAGTAGCTGTTGGGGTCACGGCCATCCAGAGCGTATTTATTGTTGAGGTGGACGAGCACGTCGAGGGCCGCCCGCGGTGAGGGCGACCACTCGAGGACTTTCTTGCCCCACAACATCCGCAGGTAGTTGTGAATGGTGCCGGTAGTGACGAGTTCGCGCTGGGCGGCGTTCCAGATCGGGTCGTGGGTGGCCGCGGCTTCGAGTTCGGCCGGGGAGTAGACGACGGGGCGCGGGTCACCCTCGTGGTCTCCGAGGGTCCGCCGGCACCACGCCGGCAGGCTCTCGTAGCGATCGAAGTCGCGTTCGTGATGAGCGGTGTTGGCCCCGACTTCGCGCCAGGTCACGAGTTGGTCGAGGAAGGCCTCTGCAGTCGGGGAGAGGCCCCACCAGCCTTCCTTCGAGCCGTTGGTGAGGCCGGGCATCTTCCCGACATGCCAGTGTTCGCGGCGGACGACGCCCAGGAACACTTCGTGAGCCGACAGGTGCCCGAAGTGCAAGTAAGGAGACAAGCCCGAGGTGGCGCGGTCGTCGAGCTCGAGCCGGTCGTCGACGTATCGGGGCAGCCCGCGGTCGAGGAAGCGGCCGAGGGCGGCCTGAGCAGCCAGCTCGCCGCCCAGGGGGCCGGCGGGGGAGACCTGGTGGTCGATCGGCAAGCGGGCCAGCTCCTCTGGCTGGGCCGCGAGCTCGGGGTCGACGGCGGGCCAGCGGGTGTGGATTTCGGCGAGCAGATCCGCGGGCGCAAAAGGCAGGTCGTGGCCGAGGGCATCCTCGCGCGGGAAGCGTGCGGGTTCGAGGTGGGGGGCCAGGTGTTTCTGCAGGTGGCGCCGGAAATCGACCGCGCGGAAGAAAGCCCGGCCGGGCTCGCGAATCGGCAGCAGGCCATACCCGTCGACGGCCTCGAGGCGCACGGGCAACTGGCGGGCCGCGGCCTCGAGCGCCCGCGGCAGGAAGAAGCCCGGGTATTCGTCGCTGACCACCACGGCCGCTCGGCGCGCGAGCGCGACGAGCAGGCCCTTGCCTTCGCCGGGTTGCCGTTCGATCCAGGGGTAGTACAACGCGGGGCCACCGGCCAAACGGCGGCGGTTGTCCGCCATGCCCGCGAGCACGAAGTGGTGGAAGCGGTCGCTGGCCCAGCGGTAGCCCACCCGCAACCCTTCGAAGATCACGAGCGGTTTGCCGAGCGCCCGCGCCAGCTCCGCCGCCCGTTCGAGCGCGAAGTTGTAGCGCGTCCGCCGGGCCGCGAGCATCCAATACAGCACGTAGTCGCCCGCGGGATCGGGGGGGCGATCGTTGGCCAGCCGCAGCCGGTGGGGGGCAAAAGAGGGAGCGGGGATCATCATGGACCGGTCCACGCGAGCGCGCGGCCAACCTGGAGCATACCGGCTTTCGAATCCTCAGCGGGGCTTCTGCGGCGCCGCCCGCTCGCTACCCAACGAGCGCACCAGCCCCTCCGCCGCCGTCCGCGTCAGCTCCTGCCGCGCCGCCGCCTCGGCAAACACGTTCCAAGACGCCAGGGTTTCCCGAGCCACCCCCAACCCCTCGAAAGCCTGTCCCATCGAAACCGCCAACGGCAGCACTTCCTCCGGGCGGTTCTGATCGAGCAGGAAGAGCGTCCAATCGAGGGTGACGAGAGCCGCGTCGTAAGCGTTCTTGGCGGCGAGGAAGCCGTCGCGGGCAGCCTGGTAGCTTGTTTCGGCTTCAGCGAATCGACCGAGGCCGGCAGCGATAAGGCTGGCAGACCAGAGCCTGAAGTTCTGGCGATCAGGGAAATGGTCGTACAGTGGCTGGAGAGCTTCGAAAGCGACAGAAGCTTTCTGAAAGTGCCCCGTTCGGGCCAGTAGGTTCACTTCCAAATGTCGGATCCCCATCTCCAAGACTGGATCCCGGAGATCGCTGAGACTCTCGAGAGCCTGCCTTAACGCATTGAGGGCGGCGCTGAAGTCTCCAATTTGTTCGTAAATAGTGCTGAGTTGCCATCGTACGCGAACCTCAAGGCCTTTCTCGCTCAGCGCCCTGGCTAAGGCAGCGCCGCTACGAGCTTCCCGGATAGCGGTGGGGAAATCTCGCTGTGCGATTCGGAGCGACGTGAGAAAGCTCTTTGCTTCGACCCAGAAAGCGAAGTCCCGGATATCCAATTCTTCGGCGATAGACAGGGAAATGGAGAACTCCTCGTGCGCCGCAACGAGTTCGCCTCGACAACGAAGGGCATTCGCCTGAAAAAGCCGGGCTCGAAGCCTGAGGACTGACTTTTCATGGGGGTCCGGATACAGCGCGGCTCGTGTTCCACCGAGTGCTAGGAGGGCTAAGTCCGACCATCTCGCCGAATCTTCCGGGCTACCAGGCAAGGCAGCTCGCGCTTCGGTCAGGAAAAGTCGGGCGATCACTGACCCCCGAAACCGATGCCACTCCAGGGTTACTCGTTCCTTGCGTCTGGCCCACTGTGCAGGGAGCAACTCAGCGAGCGCTTTTTCCGCCCGAGCGGTCTGGTCCGCGAGACTGACAGGCTTTCGGCGGGCTTTCCGGCCCGCCGGTGAACGCTGGTCGGCTTCGGTCGGCGGCGTTGCATGGGCTAAGAAACTCGCCACTTGGGCCATTCCGAAGGGCAGTGAGGCTACCGTCGAAGCCGTCGTCTTAGGCGGGCCGTACAGATCCGCGATAGCGCGGTCGTAGTTGGCAGTGCAGGCCGGACACTCGGCGCAAAGCCCTTCAGCAAGAGCAATTTCGGCGGTCTCTCGCGGTAGCCGACCCGAGGCGACGCGCCGAGCAATCGCTGCAGCAAAATCTAGGCCTTCCTCGACGCGCATCCGCGAGCCCTCCAGGTGAGTCTCCTTCGAAGATTAAGCGAGTCTAGCGCAGCGCACGGTCGGAGAGCGGTTTCAGCATGGACGCTCAGTGTTGATCGGACTGCTTCTCCTCCAGGCTTAGAGTGGGCGGAGGCGCAGCCGCGGGACAAGTAGGAGTTCCCGGCATGCCGCAGCCATTTGGATCGGTGCCGTTACCGGTTGGCAGGTAGACCGACTCTTGAGAGGTTCCTGGCGTGGGAACCCACGACCAAACCCAAGTCAATCCTCTGTCGAAGAATTCGAGAATGCCGAGAAGGCTGGGCGCCTCCTGCGCAGCCGCAGCCGGCGCGGCCGGAACGATCGCCCCCAGTGACAGGCAGATGGCGATGGCGAGGGTGGGGGTGGTCGAGGCGCGACGCATGGGGGGGCTCCTTCCCGGGAGTCGAATTCGAGATTGGTTCCGCTCGGGGGTGAACCCGCCGAGGGTGGCACAGCCCCTCGCGAAGGTCCAGAACCGGATCCAAGTGGAACGAGACGGAGTGTAAATCAAATCCGCCAAAATTGGCGGATCGTGCGCACCACATGAGCGGGTCGAGCGGGTCCAGGTGGTGCGGATCGTGCCGCGGACACCTCGGTCATCGCGGCGTCACAAGCACGTAAAGGACTCATTTCAGGAGGAGTTGTTCACGTGTTCTCGCTTGCCCGGAGGCCCCGGTCCGGGACACTCTCTTGCCAGCGATGCGCGAAAAATCCGCAGAATCCGCGAAGAATCCGCGGGCTCGTCTTGTCGAGACGGAAGCTCGAAAGGGAGATCTCGGGCTTCCGGGGGGCGAGGCCAGACGGTCGGCGGCCCTTGTCGCCGGGCCGCGACTCGGAACTCGAGTTCTCGATCACCGAGAAGCGGCGCTCGGCGGGAGCGGAAAAATTTCTGCGGCGAACCGGCGCCGTTTTTCCCCAGCGGGGGACCGGCGGGGTGGACGCCTTTCCGAGGCCTCGCCGTCAGCCGTGCCGGTCGAGCTTTTTGAAGACCAACTCGACCAGCCGGCGCGCCACCTGCGCAGCCTCCTCGCCCACGGCGGCGACCTCCCGGGCCTCGCGCGCCGAGTCGTCCCCTTGGGCCGCTTGTCGCTTCCACCACAACGGGCCGCTCTTATCGCGCTCGCGGCACCGCTTGAGCGTCTCGTGCAATGCCTGGAACTCGGCGAACGTGCAGCCCAGCGCCCGCAGGTAGCGCGTCAGCTCATCCGTGTCGGGCGCCTTGCGGCCCGACTCGTGGCGGTAGACCGTCGTCGTCGTGACCTTGACGCGTTGGGCGAGTTCGGCCTGGGACAGACCGAGATTCCGGCGCAGCGCCAAGAGCGTCGAGCCCAGGGCTTGAATGTCATCGATCTCGAATCGCATCGGCAGCATGGTACTGCCGTCTCCGACTTTCGTGCACCGGGTGGAGCGACCGTTTCCTCCCTCCCCCCATCCCACCGGTTCGATCGACTCGGTGCACCTTTTTCTCCCTCGGAAGGAACCCGCCCATGAACGCTCCCGAAAAGCTCGCGCCTCGGGGACGACGCTCCCCGAGCCGTGGACCCGGCGAAACCGTCACTCCGCCGCTCAAAGCCGAGCGCATTCAGGAGTCTCTTCTCGCGTTTCCGGGGTGGCAAGTGCGCTCCGACGGTCCGGGCTTGGTCCGGCGTTACGAGTTCCCCACCGTGCGGGACAGCGGCGCCTTCGCGGCCTTCGCCGCGTCCTTGCTGGCCGAGCTCGATGCCGTGCCGGAGGTCGAGATCGTGGGCTCCACCGCGGCGGTGCGCGTGCGTTCCGGACGGGCCGTCGGGGAGGTCACCGCGATCGACCTCGAGCGGGTCGCGGTGCTCGAGGGCCGATCGAAGGAGCCGCGATGACCGTGGCGGCGTTTCCACTCGGAGCGAGCTCTCGATTGGAGGATGCGGTGGAACAGTGGGTGGCGAAGAAGAGTGGCCGGAGCCTGGAGGAGTTGCGTCGCGAGCTGATCCTGCCGGAGTCCCTGGTCGCACGCGGTGAACGGCTCGAGCAGGTCCTCGCCGGCTTGTTGGTCGTCGCCCAGCACCAACAGGAGACTCTGCTGGCTTTGCCCGAGGCCGAGCGGCTGCCCTGGGTCGAACAGCGGACGTGGCAACAGGAGGGCGCTCTGCTCGCCGAGTCGCTACTCGACTTGGCGGAACAGGAAACTCCCGAGGATCGCTTGGCACTGGCGCGCCTCGCGGCCCGGGTGGCCACTCGGAGCATCGTGGCGCCCGAAGACAACCTCTTTTCGGCTCGGCTCGACGAGGTGCTGTCGCGCTCGGGTCTGCTCGAAGTACGAATTCTGCGTCGACGTGGGCAGCTCACCGCGGCGCGGCGACGCTTCGCCGAACTCGATGCTTTGCTCGAGCGCGACGACGCCCCGCTGCGCTTCTGGCTCACCCTCGAGGCCGACCGCTGTCTGACCGCCGCCTTGCTGGCCCGCGACGAAGGCCGCTTCGACGCCGCGGCGATTTTGTTGCGGCGCGCGGAGCGGCTCCTCTGCGTGGCGGGCAATGAGGTGGAAGACTTCGAGCGGCTCACCGCCCAGGTGCGCACGGATCTCGCCCGCGGGCAGTTCGCCGCGGCGCTCGAGCACTTCGTCGGAGCACCGGACTTTACCGACCCGGGGAGACGCCTCGCCGCCGCCGCGCTGAAAGTTGCCGCGGCCTTGCGCACCGGTTCGCCGCTGCTCGCCCGCCGCGCTTTCCTGGGACTCGGGGGGGAACGACTGAGCCCGGCCTACGCGGCCTTGGGAGATCGCCTGAGTTTGCTCGAAGCTGCCGTTCTGGTGTTGGAGACCCAGCCGAGCAAGGCGCTCGAGATCCTCGCTCCGGCGGCGGACCGCCTGCGCGCTGCCGGTTGCCTGGTCGGCAGTCTCGAGGCGGCGTTGGTAGCCACCCGCGCCGAACTCGCGCGGGACGAACCGGCGGCCGCGCGCGCCGCCTTGGCGGCCGGCCCGCTGGGCGCCTTCTGCGATCTTCCGGCCACCCCGGCTGTCCTCGATGCCTGTGCCCGGGTCACCGCTCATGCGGCGGTGGGGGTGCCCCAGGAGTCCTTCCTCGATCGCCTCGAGCTCTGGCTGATTCTGGTGGTGGACAGTCCGGGCCTCGAGATGGCCTGACTTCGCACGAGTCTCGAAGCGGCCGGCCCGCGGGCCGGAGAGAGGCGAGGTCGCACCTGCGCGGCTTCACCGCCCGCGGCCGCGGCTGGCTTCGAAGGTAACCTGGAACTCGACCCGCCGGCCCTCCCGTTCGACTACGGCCTTGACCGTTTCCCCCGGCTTCGAGCGCTGGAGCACGAACATGAGGTCGTAGATGTCGCGCACCTCGCGGCCCGCCAGGTGCACCAGGATGTCGCCGCGTTGAATCCCCGCCTTTTCCGCCGCGCTGCCCGGGCGCACTCCGGCGAGCAACAGACCCGGTCGGCCATCCGGCGTGCCGGCGTAGTCCGGCACCGTTCCGAGCGACGCGCCGTAGGAGCGCAGATCCCCCCGCGGAGCCGGCGAGGGCACGCTTTGGTAGGTCAAAGCGCTCGCCCGACCGGCGAGTTCCGTGGTCACGGCGGCGACCAGCCCCGCCACTGCGACACCTCCGGTGGCGTTGATGCCGGCGGTGTCGTCACTCGGCTTGTGGTAGTCGAAGTGGGTGCCGGTGAAGGCGTGCAGGACCGGGATACCCGCGGCGTAGAACGGCGTCTGGTCGGAGGGACCGAAGCCGTCACCGCCCAGATGGCAGTCGAGTTTGGCCGCCGAGCACAGCGGCTCGACGATCGCCCGCCACTCCGCCGCCGAGTCCGCACCGAGAATCGAGAGCTTCTGTCCGCGGAGTTTGCCGACCATGTCCATGTTGACCATGGCGAACACTTCGCCGTCGCCGTCGATCTTCACGCCGCCGGTGGGCTGGCGGGTGAAAGCGGTCGAGCCCAGCAAACCGGATTCTTCGCCCGAGAAGGCGATGAAGACGACGTCGCGCGCCAGCTCGGCACGCTTCGGCAGCAGGTGCCGCGCGACCTCGAGCAGGGCCGCCGTGCCCGAGGCGTTGTCGTCGGCACCGTTGTGGATGTCCTGGGAGTCCGGCGCCAGCGAGCCGGCGCCGCCGTGGCCAAGGTGATCGTAATGGGCACCGACGACGATCGGCCCGGCGAGCTTTTGCGCCGCGCCCGCGGGCAGACGCGCCACGACGTTCGCCGCCGCGGCCATCTTGCGGTGGAGCTCGACCGCGATCTCGACCCGATGGGCGCCACCGTCGAAGAGCGCCGCTGCCGCGGCACCCTTGGCAATCACGACCGGAATGCCGGAGTCGCCGATCCCCTCCAAATGCAGCCCCGGCAGCGGGGCTTCCTCGACACCCTCGGCCGGGCGGTCCACCACGATCATGCCCACGGCGCCCTTCTCGCGCGCCATAAAGGCCTTCTGGCGGAGGTCGCTGGCGCGCCGTTGGTCGTCCGGCTCGGTGATCGAGTCCGGCGCGAAGCGGCGCACGGCGACGACTTTGCCGGTGACGTCGAGCCCGGCGTAGTCGTCGAGCCCCTTCTCGGCCATCACGATGCCGAAGCCCACCGGCACCACCTCGCCGGCGGCCCGGGCCGAACCCGAGAAGCCGGCGGGGACGAAGGCCTCCGCCGCGACGGGGGTGCCGTCGATGACCAGGCGGGTCGCCGGACCGGACTCGATCGCCACCGCGGCCTCGAAACGGTCGAAGAAGCCGTCCTCGCCCGCGGGCTCGAGGCCGAGCTCGCGGAAACGCTCCGCCAGCCAGTCGCGAGCGGCGTCGAGGCCGGGCGTACCGAGACCGCGACCCGAGCGGGCGTCGTCCGCCAACCAGGCGACCTCGGCCAGGTAGCGGTCCGCCGCCCGCGGCACCAGGTTCGCCGGATTGGGGGTTTCCCCACCCTGCCACTCGGTCACGAAGACGTTGGTGTCGCCGGGTTTGCCGTTGTTGCGGTTGCTGGCGAAGACCAAGCGCTTGCCGTCCGGCGAAAACAACGGGAAGCCGTCGAAATCGGCACTGAAGGTGATGCGCTCGAGGTCCGTGCCGTCGGTGTCGACGGCATAGATGTCGAACTCACGGCCCCGCGGGTCCCCGAAGTTGGTCGAGAACAGAATCCGCTTGCCCGAGGGGAAGAAGGAAGGCGCGAAGGACGCCGCACCGAGATCGGTGATCTGCCGGGCCTCGGAGCCATCCGCGTTGGCGACCCAGATCTCGAGCTTCGACGGCCGCACGAGGTTCTGAGCCAGCAGGCGCCGGTATTCGTCGAGGTCCGCACCCTGGGGCCGCGAGGCCCGCCACACGAGCTGTTTGCAGTCGTTCGAGAAGAACGCCCCGCCGTCGTAACCCGGGGTGTTGGTGATGCGCTTCACGTCCGAGCCGTCCGGCTTCATGGTGTAGAGCTCGATATCGCCGTCGCGCACGGAGGTGAAAACGAGCGTGCCGTTCACCGGGCAGGCGGTGGCCTCGGCGTCGTAACCCGGGGTGTCGGTGAGCCAGCGCGGCTCTTTGCCGTCGGGGGTGACCGAGACGATGTCGAATTCCGGATACAGCGCCCAAACGTAGCCCAAGGAGCGGTCCGGCGGCGGCGGGCAGGCGTCGCCGCCCTTCTCGGTGGTCGCGAACACGATGCGCTCGCCGTCCGGGTAGGTGAAATAGGAACAGGTCGTGCGCCCCTTACCGCTCGACACCAGCGTGGCTTCGCCCGCGCCCGTGGCCGGAATCCGCAGGATCTGGTCACAACCGTAGGGCGGCCGGGTCGACTGCAACACCAGCTCGCGGCCGTCCGGCGACCAATAGGCCTCGGCATTCTCGCCGCCGAAGGTGAGCTGGACCGTGGGACCGAAGTGGGTTTCGCGCGGATCCACCAGCCGCGGTGCTTCCTCGGCCCGCGCAACGACCGGCGCGGTCAGCGAAAGGACACCGAGAACGAACGAGACGATGCGCATGACGGGAACCTCCGATGGGGGGACAGCAGGGCGAAGGGAATCAGAGCGAGGAGATTTCAAGTCCGCGAACGGTGGCCCGCGACCCACTGCTGGAGCGCCTCGTCCATCCGCGTCTGCCACCCTTCGCCCGTGGCTTTGAAGAAGTCGACGACCTCTCGGCTGTAACGCACGGAAAGCAGCACTTTGGTGGGCTTCTTTCCGGGACCCCGTTGACCCGGGCGGCGTACGCTGGCTCCAGCCCAAAAGGACCTGACGGCCGCGGGATCGTTGGGGTCGTAGGCGGTGTCGTCAGCCACCACGTGCTCGGGCGCCCGCGCGATGGCGGCCGCGATTTCTGCCGGGTTACCCGGAAACCGCTTGGAAGTATTGATGGGCTTCATGCTTGGTTGCCTCTCGCAGCGAGATCACCCGGATCGTTTCGTGTCGTTCGGTGTACGTCAAATGGACGACTCGGCCATCGAGCCAGCCGAGCAAGTTCATTCGGAGTTCGCCGTAGTTTCGCCTGCGGTCTTCCTGGGCCACCACCGGAAAGTCGAAGATCTCGTCACAACCAACGAAGTCGAGTCCGTGTTTGGCGAGATTCGCTTGGCGCTTGGACTCGTCCCAGACGATCACCCACGCATCGTAGCTACAAAAAAATGACCCGTCAAACCGGCAAATCGTGCTCGAAGGGGCAGCTGCCCGGTTCGCAGTGCACGAGGCCGCGGGATTGGTATTTCGTGTAGCCGTCGGGGAACACGGTGACGACCAGGGGGAAGCGTTCGCGTAATCGGGTGGCCGCGACGAAGTTGGCCCCGGAGGAGACGCCGACGCAGAACCCCCAGCGCTCGAGGATCTCGCGGGCACCGGCCATGGCCTCGGCAGTCGAAACGCGGATCACCTCGTCGATCGACGGGTGGAGGCCACCTTCCTGGTCGCCGGCCAGCGCCGGGATGAAGCCGTCGCCGATGCCGGAGATCCCGTGACTGCCGGCCTCACCGCCGCTCATGACGGCGGATTCCGTGGGTTCGACGGCGACGATGCGCACGTCCGGAAACTCCCGGCGCAGGCGGCGGCCGACGCCCACCAGAGTGCCACCGGTGCCGACGCCGGCCACGAAGGCGTCGATCTTGCGGCCTGCGGATTGACGCAGGATTTCCTCGCCGGTCGTGCGCTCGTGGCAGAGGGTGTTCAGGGGGTTCGAGAACTGATCTGGGTTGAACCAGCCGTTTTCGGCCGCGAGGCGATCGCGGATCGCCGCCGCCTCGGCGAAGCTGCCCTCGGCGGAGCACAGGACGAGATCGGCGCCCAACTCGCGGATCATGCGTTTGCGCTCGTCCGTCATGTCCTCGGGCATCACGATCGTCACCGGGTAGCCCTTCGCTCGGGCGGCCCAAGAGATGGCAATGCCGGTGTTGCCGCTGGTCGCTTCGACGATGCGTTGGCCCGGCACGAGCAGGCCGAGACGCTC
Organism: Thermoanaerobaculia bacterium; assembly: GCA_033762835.1. GTDB lineage: Bacteria > Acidobacteriota > Thermoanaerobaculia > Multivoradales > DATKCC01 > JANRLG01. The sequence goes on along the minus strand of JANRLG010000302.1, from coordinate 15,981 downwards.
ACTTTCGTCGAGGATGAAGCGGCCGATGCGGTCTTTGATCGAGCCGCAGGGATTGGCACATTCGAGCTTGGCGAGAATACCGCCGACGTCCACGAGGGGCGTGTCGCCCACCCGGGCCGGAGGAGGGGAAACGGTCGCGATCATGGCGGCAGGATAGTGGGGGTGGCGCGGCTCTCGCGCCACCCCTCGGGGCAGGAATTCTGAGTTACGAAACGCCCACCACCGCCGTCTCCTCCTCGGGAATCGGCGGCACCTCGAGGCCCGGATCCACGGGCACCGGGTCGATCACCTCCGGGGTCGGCCCGAGCAGGTTCGGGTTCGTCGTGTTGGTCAATTCCAGATCGAGCAAGCCGGCGCTCCAGAAGGTCGGCACCTCCGGGTCCGGCGAGCAGTCGACGGGGTGGAACTCGGCGAGGGAGCCACCGCACAACACCGTGCCAGAGCCGTCGGTGATCACCACCGTGTCCGCCGCCCAGTCGGCGTGGACCTCGAGCACCGGATGGCTGGAAGAAATCGGAATCCACAACCGGACCGGCGCGGAAGTCTCGGGCGGTGCCGCCCCGAGCTCGGCGACGACCTGCACCGTGCTGGCGGCCGGGGACTCGTAGCTCCAGCCCTGGACCCAGGTCTCGGCCCGGGTGGCGCCGAATCCCTCGTCGACCCGGAAGTCTGAGGCGGCGTCGGGATTCGAGCTTCCAGGCCAGAACGTGCCGACCGGAATGCCGTCGGCGTTCGAGAGCTCCAGCGGACCCCAGCTCATCATCCGTTGGGGGCCGGCCGCGCCCTGCATCCGGCCGCCGCGGATGGGCCGGACGACCGCCGCGGCGCGCGCCGAGAGCACCTCTCGGAAGCTGTAGTTGTAGCGCCCGAGCGCCGGAATGCGGAACGGATTGATACCGTGCTGTTCCCCGGCGCAGGCGGTCTCCATGACGTTGGTGGCCTTGCCGCTGTCCGCGACGCCGTTCAGGCCGGCGTGGAGATTGGGGGCCGCGAAGCCGTCATCGCCACGGAGCGGCGTTTGCAGTACGGCGTTGGCACCGTGGTGGATGTGCGCGACGTTGGCCCCTGGGATCGACCCCGTGGGCTTCAAGGTGACGTCGTCGTCGAACTGGACGTCGTCGTGATCGAGGCGCATGGCGTGACCGAACTCGTGCATGCCGACCTGGATCGGGTCGTACGCTGCAGAACCGAGCACCGTGCTCCAGGGCGGCGACGGTTGGCCCTGGACGATCTGCCAGTTGTAGATGATCTCGGCGTGGCGGATGACCCGACCCCGGCCGGGCAGGAACGGCGCCGGGCGGAACACCGCGAGCGGCGGTGCCCCGACGCCTCCGCCACCGCCACCACCCGGCCGCGGCGGCGGGTTGTTGGGGTTCGGCCAACCGCCCGGCGGCGGATAGGGGTAGTCCCCGCCGCCGCCCTCGTAACCGGCCCGTCCGACCAGCGGCCGGGGTCCGAAGGGCGCCGCCCGCACGCGGATGTTCGCCTGACCGGGCAGGACGTTGCGCGGATTCCAGTTCGCCGGACAAATGCCGACATAGATGAAGTTCCAACCCGTTCCCGACAAACCCGGGCGGCGGCCCGCCTGGATCGCGCCCATCGTGAGCACGGGCGGCAACGCGGCGTCGGTGCAGAAGGTCAACACTCGCGCACCGCCCACCCAGTCGAAGGTGGCGTCGAACGGCCCCGGGAGAGCCGGGTTGACGATCGGATGGGGCAAACCGGCTGGCGGCGGCGGTGGTGGAGGGGGCGGCGGCGGCGGTGGCGGTGGTGGGGGAGGTGGGGGCGGGGGATCTCCGGGCAGCTTCGTCACATCCCCGGTGCTCGTTTGGCCCGCGGCGTCCGGGGCCGCGAGGCCGCCGAGTCCGGCGACGAGGACGAGGGCGAAGACGGCGGATCGCGAGGCAGCGCATCGACTCATGAACTCTTCCTCCTGAGGATGGGGACCTAGGAAGCATCGCAGCACATACCGATCGGAGTGCACCGGATCGCCCGCGGAGAGACAGCGCGCCCGCTGGACGCAACTCTTCCGCCCCATCGCCGTAACAGGACAGAATCGTGTCTTGCCGCGCCTCGGGTCCGGGGCGTTCCCGCTTTCTCGATCGATGAAGGGAGATGCCGTGCGGAAATCCGCTCTCGTGCTGTTGCTGGGCCTCGCCGTCGCGTTGGTTCCACCCCCCGCTGCCTGGGCCAAGAAGAAGGTCGAGGAAAAGAAGGCGACCGAGGAGAAGAAGCCCGACCTGCTGTCGGCGGGCACCTTCTCGGGGCTCGCCTTTCGCAACATCGGCCCGGCCCTGACCTCGGGCCGCCTGGTCGACATCGCGGTGCACCCCGAGGACCCCAAGATCTGGTACGTCGCTGCCGCCTCGGGCGGGCTGTGGAAGACCACCAACTCCGGCACCACCTGGGCGCCGGTATTCGAAGGCCAGAGCGTGTTCTCGATCGGCGTCGTCGTGATCGACGAGAAAAATCCCAACGTCTTGTGGGTGGGCACCGGCGAGAACAACAGCCAGCGGTCGGTCTCCTGGGGTGACGGCGTCTACAAGAGCCTCGACGGCGGCGCCAGCTGGACCCACGTGGGGCTCAAGGCCTCGGAGCACATCGGCAAGATCGTCATCGACCCGCGGGACTCCGACGTCGTCTACGTCGCGGCCCAGGGCCCGCTGTGGGGCCCGGGCGGTGATCGCGGCCTGTACAAAACGACCGACGGCGGCAAGACCTGGAAGGCGATTCTCACGATCTGCGAGTACACCGGCGTCTCCGACCTCGTGTTCGACCCGCGGGATCCGGACGTTCTGTATGCCGTCGCCTACCAGCGCCGCCGCCATCAGTGGACGCTGATCAACGGCGGCCCCGAATCGGCCATTCACAAGTCGACGGACGGTGGTGCGACGTGGGAAAAGACCACGAATGGGCTGCCCGGCGGCGACCTCGGCCGGATCGGCTTGGCGATTTCCCCGGTCGACCCCGACGTGTTGTACGCCACGGTCGAAGCCACCCGCGGCAACGGCGGCTTCTACCGCTCGACCAACCGCGGTGCTTCGTGGGAAAAGCGCAACTCCTGGGTCGCCTCGAGCCCGCAGTACTACCAGGAGCTCTTCGCCGACCCCAAGAACGTCGACCGGGTCTACGGCATGGACGTCCTGGTGCAGGTCACCGAGGACGGCGGCGCCACGATCCAGCGCCTCGGCGAGAAGGCCAAGCACGTCGACAACCACGCGCTCTGGATCGATCCCAACGACACCGACCACCTGCTCGTGGGCTGCGATGGTGGCCTGTACGAGACCTTCGACCGCGGCCAGACCTATCGCTTCTTCGAGAACCTGCCGATCACGCAGTTCTATCGCGTCGAGGTCTCGAACGACGTGCCGTTCTACTACGTCTACGGCGGCACCCAGGACAACTACTCGATGGGCGGCCCGTCGCGCAGCCGGAACGGCAACGGCATCGGCAATGAAGACTGGTTCATCACCCTGGGCGGCGACGGCTTCACGACGCGGGTCGATCCGGTCGAGCCCAACATCCTCTATGCCCAGTACCAACACGGCGGGCTCGTGCGCTTCGACCGCAAGAGCGGCGACACCGTGGACATCCAGCCCCAACCCGCTCCCGGCGAGCCGGCCCTGCGCTGGCATTGGGATTCGCCGCTCCTGATCTCGCCGCACTCGCGGACCCGGTTGTACTTCGCCGCCAATCGCCTGTTCCGCTCGGACGACCGCGGCGACAGTTGGCGCGCCGTGTCGCCGGATCTGTCGCGGCAGCTGGACCGCAACAAGTTCAAGGTCATGGGCAAGGTGTGGCCGCTCGACACCGTGGCCAAGAATGCCTCGACGTCGTTCTTCGGCAACATCGTGGCCTTCTCCGAGTCGCCCAAGGTCGAAGGACTGCTCTACGTCGGCACCGACGATGGCCTCGTCCAGGTGAGTGAAAACGGCGGCGGCACCTGGCGGCGGGAAGAGAAGTTCCCCGGCGTGCCGGACATGACCTACGTGGCGGACCTCGAGGCCTCGGCCCACCACGCCGACACCGTCTACTTGACGTTCGACAACCACAAGATGGCGGACTTCAAGCCCTATCTTTTCCGCAGCAAGGATCGCGGCAAGACCTGGACTTCGATCAGCGGCGACCTGCCCGCCACGAGCCCGGCCTACACCATCGCGGAGGACCCGGTGAACCCCGACCTGCTCTTCGCGGGCACCGAGTTCGGCGTCTACTTCACCCGCGACGGCGGCCAGAAGTGGATCCAGTTGAAAGGCGGCATCCCGCCGATTTCGATCCGCGATATCGCCATCCAGAAGCGGGAAAACGACCTGGTGTTGGCCTCCTTCGGTCGTGGCTTCTTCATCCTCGACGACTACACGCCCCTGCGCCTGGCCGATCTCGCGACGCTCGAGAAAGACAGCCACCTCTTCCCGGTCAAGAAGGCGCCGCTGTATCTCGAGACCAACCGCATCGGCGACACCCAGAAGGGGTTCATGGGCGAGACCTTCTACTTCGCCCCCAATCCGCCCTTCGGCGCCACCTTCACCTACTACCTGCGGGAAGGCATCAAGACCAAGAAGGACCAGCGCAAAGAGGCCGAGAAGAAGGTCGTCGATGAAAAGGGCGACCCGTCCTACCCGGCGTGGGAGGACTTGCGGGCGGAGGAGCGCGAGAAGGCGCCGGAGATCCTGCTGACGGTTCGCGACGAGGACGGTCAGATCGTGCGTCACCTGACGGGCCCCGCCGCCACGGGCTTCCAGCGCGTGACCTGGGATTTGCGCTACCCCTCGTTCAATCCGGCCAGCGCGGGCGGCGGTAGCCCGTTCGGACCGCCTCCGGCCGGGCCGCTGGTGGCACCGGGACGGTACTCGGTCTCGATGGCCACGGTGGTCGACGGCCAGGTGACGCCGCTCGAGGGCAGTCAGAGCTTCGAAGTGGCGGCCCTCGAGCTGACCACTCTGCCGCCGGCCAATCGCGAGTTGCTGCTGGCCTTCCAGCAGAAGACGGCACGCCTGGCGCGGGCGGCAGCCGGCGCGGCAGCCGCCCACGGGGACATCAAGGAACGGATGGCCCTGATCTTCCGGGCGCTGCGCGACACCCCGAAGGCGGATCCGACCTGGTCCGCCGAAGCCCTGCGCATCGAGCGCGCGCTCCTGGACCTCGAGGTGGAGCTCTCCGGGGACGACACCGTTTCACGGCGCAACGAGCCCACACCGCCCGCCATCATGGATCGAGTGTTCCGCTCGACCTACGGCAGTTGGAGCGCCTCGGCCCCGCCGACCAAGACCCACGAGGCCGACTACCAGTACGCCGCCCAAGCCTTCGGCAGCTGGCTCGAGCGCTTCACGAAGCTGGTCGAAGGGGATCTCGCGACCCTCGAGAAGAAGATGGAGGAAGCTCTGGCTCCCTACACCCCGGGCCGGATTCCGCGCTGGAAGCCGGAGTAAGCGAAGGGGCCGCGAGCGAATGAATTCGCTCGCTATATTCAAACGTCCCTGACGGGACGCAGAAGGCCAGAATCGGCCTCGCATTCTGTAGGGGCGGCCCCCCGTGGCCGCCCCTGTTCGCTCGGAAACTATTGACCCACATAGACTTGACAGATTTAAAATCCGACTTTAAATCTGTCAGACTGCCAATCGACATCCGGCTCTGGGCTACACCGGCCCCTGTTGGCGGCCTGGCTCGACGCGCGCCTTGAAGCCTCGTTCGTGGGCTCCCGAGAACTCTCCCTTGCCCGCCCGCGGCCGTCCCTGCTACAACCCCGGACCATGACGACCACGAAATCCGTCCGCTGGTGGCCCGCGGTGGCCATCGTTCTGCTCTGGCTCCTCGCTTTGGGCCTCGAGACCTTCACCGGGGACCGTAGCGGGCAAGAGCACATCATGGCCCGGCTCGCTCTCAGCTTGGTCGCCGGCTTCTTGCTCTTCCTGTGGTTCCTGTTCTTTTCGCGCCTACCCTGGCGACGGCGCTTGCTGGGCCTGGCCGGCCTCGGCGGGATCGGCGTTTTGCTCGCCTTCTTGGTGGAGATCCGGGGCGTCAGCGGTGACTTGCTGCCCGTGCTCGGCTGGCGCTGGACGCCCAAGCCTGGCGCCGTGGCGCCCGCGTCGGTGCCGCCACCGGTCGTCGCGCCGACACCCGCAGCCGCCGCCAATCCAGTCCCACAACCCGCACCGGTGACGGCTCCCGAGACGCCCGCGGTGCCTGCCTCGGAGCCGATACCGGAACCCGCCGTGGTGGCCGCTCCCGCACCGGCCGAACCGACTCGAGAGACCCTGCCCGGCGCCACCGACTGGCCGCAGTTCCTTGGCCCGCGGCGCGATGGCTCGGTGCCCGGCGTGGCCCTCGCTCGCGAGTGGACCACGCGCGCGCCGCGGGAGCTCTGGCGGCGGCCGATCGGCGCGGGGTGGGCGGGGTTCGCGGTGGTCTCCGGACGGATCTTCACTCTCGAACAGGATGGTGGCGAGGAAGTCGTCTCGGCGGCGGATCTCGCTACCGGCAAGCCGCTGTGGCGCCATGCCGACGCTGCCCGCTACGAGTCCACCATCGGCGGCGTCGGGCCGCGTTCGGTGCCGGCGGTGATGGACGGCCGAGTGTTCGCCCTCGGCGCCACCGGCCGCTTGCGCGCTCTCGACGCCGAAACGGGCCGCCTGCTGTGGCTACGCGACCTGCTGGCCGACGGCGGCGGCGCCAACCCCGAATGGGGCCGCAGCGTCTCGCCCTTGGTCGTGGACGGCCGGGTGGTCGTGGGCGCCGGCGGGGCCGACGGCCACTCGGTTTTCGCCTACGACGCGGCGACCGGGGACCTGCGCTGGCACGGCGGCGACGACGGCCCGTCCTTCAGCTCGCCCATCGTGGCGGAGTTGGCCGGGGTGCGCCAGGTGGTCAACTTCAATGCCGGCAGCCTGACCGGCCACGATCTCGCCGACGGCCGAGTGCTGTGGCGCTTCCCCTGGCCCGGCGGCCAGCCCAACGTCTCCACGCCGCTCGTGCTCGGCACCGACCGGCTGTTCGCCTCGAGCGGCTACGGGATCGGCGGCAAGCTCCTCGAGTTCACCGTCGGTACCGAGGGCAGCCTCGAGCCGCGTCTCGTCTGGGAGTCGCCACGGCTCAAGGCGAAGTTCACCAACGTCGTCCACCACGACGGCCGCCTGTACGGCCTCGACGACGGCACGCTGGTCTGTCTCGATCCCACGACCGGCGAACGCTGTTGGAAGGAAGGTCGCTACGGTCACGGCCAGGTGATCCTGGCGGGGGACTTGTTGTTGGTTCTGGCCGAGGACGGAGAGCTGGTGCTGGTGGACCCGGTCCCCGACGGACTGAAGGTTCTCGGCACCTACCCGCTGTTCGCCGGTAAGACCTGGAACCCGCCGGCACTGACGGGGCGGTACCTGCTGGCCCGCACGGACCAGGAAGCGGTGCTGCTCGAGCTGCCTTAGTCCCCGCTCGACGGGCCTTCAGGGCGATCGATCTACGGCTACACTCCGCGCGTGAGTCTGCACGGCCACTTTTGGACCCTCGCGCCGCGCCTTCGGGCGCGGCTCAAGCCGCTGCCCGAGCCGGTGGGCACGGTGCCTTGGCAGGGTCAAGTGGTGGACCCGGAACTCGGTCCGCTCCGCCTGACCGGCCGGCTGCATCACCCGCCGGGGGCGGCGGAACTGGTGTTGCTGGTTCACGGGCTCGGCGGCTCGGCCGAGTCGCCGTACATGATTCGGGGCGCCCGGGCTGCCGCCGTGGCCGGGCTGGCGTCGCTGCGGCTCAACCTGCGGGGGGCGGACCTGTCGGGCGAGGACTTCTACCACGCCGCCCTCACCGCGGACCTCGAGGCGGCCTTGGCCGACCCGGCGCTCGTGGGTTACGACCGCCTGTTCGTCTTGGGCTTTTCGCTCGGCGGCCATCTCACCTTGCGCCTCGCCACGGAGGCGCCCGACCCCCGCATCCGAGCCTTCGCGGCGGTGTGCTCGCCGCTCGACCTGGCCGCCACCCAGCCGGTGCTCGACGGCCAAGGTGCGCGGTTCTATCGACGTTATTTGCTCGCCAACCTGATGCGCTCCTACGCCGTGCTGGCCGCGCGCCGGCCGGTGCCGGTCCCGCTCGAGGAAGCTCGCGAGATCGACACTTTCTACGAGTTCGACCGCCGCATCGTGGCGCCGCGTCACGGCTTCGACGGGGCTCGGGACTATTACCGTCGGGCCTCGGTCGGTCCGCGCTTGGCGAATCTCGACCGCCCGGCTTTGCTGATCGCCACCCACGAGGACCCGATGGTTGCTGCCCACACCGTGGCCCCCAGTCTCGAGCGGGCGACGTCGAGCCTCGAAGTTCGCTGGAGCCCCCGCGGCGGCCACGTCGGATTTCCCCGCGACCTCGACCTCGGTTTGCCCGGCCCCCGGGGGCTCGAGGGCCAGGTGCTCGGCTGGCTGCTCCGGCAGGGCTGAAGCCCCGTGGTATAAGCGTCACCATGACCGACCGCAAATACGGCCAGAAGGGTTACCAGGACAGTGGCCGGCGCGACGAGCCGCGCTCGAGGGGGCCCCAGGGGCCGCCTCCCGACCGGCCGGAGGGCCCGCGGGGTCGTGGCCTCGGCCAACCCACGGCCTCGGCTTTCAAGTGCGGCGCCTGCGGCAAAGCGGTGGCGATCGCCAAGGTTCTGCCCGAGTCCACCTGCCCCTGGTGCCAGGCGGCGCTGCACACCTGCTCGACCTGCGTGTCTTTTGATCCTGGCGCCCCTTTGGAGTGCCGGTCGACACCCCCGGTGCGCATTGCCAGCAAGACCAAGGCGAACACCTGCCCGCTGTTTGCGCCGAAGGAAGTGGCTGGGCACGAGGTCGAGCGGGGCGGGACGCGGGACGCGCGCTCGGCCTTCGACGCGCTGTTCAAGTTCTAGCGATGCGGCGCAAGAGGGGCGCGGCAAGCAGCGCCCTTACGGAAGGCCAGGCAGATCTCGCCCTTCTTCGTCCCGTCTGGGACGTTTGAACGTAGCGAAGGATTTCGATCCCTCGCGGGGCTACGAATAACCGCGAATCTTGGTGCTTTGCGTTGATTATCTGGCGTTTCGTAGGGGCGCTGCTTGCTGCGCCCCTAGGTCCTTCTCTCGCCTGCTAGACTGTCCGGCAAGTTCCGATGCCGACTCCCTTCTCGCTCCCGCGCCTCGCCTCGTCCTTTCTGCTTCTGCTTCTCGTCGCTTGTTCTTCCCTGGACGCCCCGCGTCTTTTTCCCACCGGGCCGCCGGAACGGGGGGAGGCGTCCTGGTACGGGCCGCGGTTCCATGGGCGCAAAACGGCCTCGGGGGAGCGCTACAACATGCACGCGTTGACCGCGGCGCACCGCACCTTGCCGTTCGGCACGCGGGTGCGGGTGCGTAACCTCGAGAACGGCGAGAGTGTCGAGGTGCGGATCAACGACCGCGGTCCGTTCGCTCGCGGGCGCATCGTGGATCTGTCGTACGCCGCGGCCAAGGCGCTCGGCCTCGTGGGACCGGGCACGGCTCAGGTCGAGCTGTCGATCATCGGGCCGGTGCCGCCTCCGGGCGCCGAGTACCACGCCGTCCAGGTCGGTGCCTTCAGCGAACTCGAGCGGGCCAGCTCCTTACGGGACCGGCTGATCGCCGAGGGTCTCGCCGCCGAGGTGCGCTCGGATGCCACGTGGCACCGGGTCCAGATCGGCCGTTTCGAACGGCTGGCCGATGCCGAGACCTTGCGCGACGAGCTGGCGCGTTTAGGCTGGACGGCGTTGGTGGTAGCGGTGCCGTAGGGCCGGGAAGGGAAGGACACCAAGCACACCGACGACCAGAACGACCACCCCCGCCCTTGCAGGCTCGGGAAGAGGTCGTTTGGGTCGTTTCAGTCGTTGGTGTCCTTTTCCGGCCTCAGAACAACAGCCGAATTCCCACTTGGACCTGGCGCGGGTCACCCACGCCGGAGGTCACGGTGCCGTCGAAGTTGAACACCAGGCTGGTGACCTCGGGGCGCCGGAGGTTCTTTTCGTTGAAGACGTTGAACACGTCGATGATGCCCTCGAGTTCGAGGTTGCCGACCTGGAAGGTCTTCGCGAGGCGGAGGTCGAGGGACGAGAACTCGTTGTCCTTGCGGCCGAGGTTGCGCTCGGTCACCGAGCCGTCGGGGTTGATGCGGTCCTGGGGCGTCGCGGCGTCGGCACCGGTGGCGGTGATCGACTTCGGCTGGGCCGAGCGGTAGCTGTACCGGGCGTTGACGTCGATCCCCCAGGGCGCGCGCCAGAGGACCCAGGCGTTGGCGCGGTGCTTCTGATCGCGGTCCGACAGGCCGTACTCGGCGTCCAGGTCGGTGACCTTGGCGTACCGGAACGAGAACGGATCGCGCTCGTTGTCGTCGTCCGACTCGTCCTTCGAGTAGGTGTAGTAGGTCTGGAACTGGACCTTCTCGTGGCGGCCCGTCAGCCCCAGGGTGATGCCGTTGTAGCGGCTCTTGGCCGAGGACTCGACGACCGTCAAGGCCCCGATGCCGTTTTGCCCGTCGGCGCCAAGCCCGGTGGACCAGGGGGAGCCGAGCAGCGGGTCGTTGCGGTTGACGAAACGGGTGAGGTGATCGGTATCGGCGTAGTTGTACTTGACGAGGCCGGACAGCCGCGGTGTGAGTTGGCGCTCGACGGCCAGCGCGACCGCGGTGGTGCGTGGGTTCTGGAAGTCCTCATCGAACACGAAGACGTCCGGGCGGAAGGGGGCCCCGACGTTGGTGATGAGATCCCCGTAGGCCGGCGGCGGGCCGAGAATGGGGCCGAGAGCGCTGTTGCGGAAGAGGGTTTGGCCGCGGCTGCCGTTGGTCGAGCGGCTGGAGGCGAGCACGAGGCCCGGCACGCGGGCGTAATAGAGGCCCGCCGAGGCGCGGATCACCGTCTGGGCGTCGCCCTTCGGGTCCCACGCCAAACCTAGGCGCGGCTGCCAAAGGTCCTTGTCGGAGGGGATCTTGCCGTTCGAGGGGAACTTCTGGCCGTTCCGAGTCTGGCCGATGAACGGGGCGTAGAACACCTCGTCGGGCGGGGTGATCGGGTCGGGCTGAATCTGGGCTTCCCAGCGCAGGCCGTATTGGAGCGTCAGGCCCTCGCGCGGCTGCCAGGTGTCCTGCAGGAACACGGCAGGTTCGTCCTGGGTGATCGTCTGGGTGCCCGCGTCGCGCACTGAAGTGTTGCCCACCCCGGCCTGCTGGAGATACAGCAGGACCGGGCCGGTGATCGAGGTGCCCGCCGGGCAAACGCCGGTTTCGGACGACGTGCCGTTCGAGCACGTCACGTAGCGCGGGTTGCGCAGGTAGTTGAGGAACCCGTCCGTCGAGTCGAAGATGAACCGGCCGTTGGCGAAGCCGATGAACGTCTGGAACGCCTCGGTGCGGTTGAACTCGAGGCCGGCCTTGACCGTGTGGTTCTCGGTCAGCCAGGTCAGGTTCTCGTTCAGCTGCCAACGCTGGTCGTTGTACTCGACCGGAATGAAGAACGGCATGCCGAAACGGTACTGACGACCGAAGTCGAAGGCGGTGTCGGGCAAGGGGCGTCCGGTGCGCGGGTTGATGGGCCCGTCGTAGGGCCGCGGCCGCTCCTCCTTGGCGTACTGGAAGCGCAGCTCGTTGAACTTGTCGGCGGCCACGTTCGAGATCACCGTGCCGGTGATCGAGTAGGAGTTGTCGTCCTCGGTGGCGTTTGCGCTGCGGCCCCAGGAATCGACGTCGAAGGTACCGTTGACCTGGGAGGAATCGGTGGTCGTCGCCCGCAGGGTCACCAGGTGATTGTCCGCGGCTTGCCAGTCGATCTTGCCGAGGAACACGAACGCGTCGTTCGAGCGCTCGATGGGGCCGTTTTCATTCGGGCTGCCCAGGCTCGCAAGCGCCGCCACTACACGCGGCTCGATGCGCGCCGGGTCGTTCTGCTTGGTCGTCGAGCCGTCTTGGAAGTCGACCGCGGTGAAGAAGAAGAGCTTGTCCTGGCGCAGCGGACCGCCCAAGGTGAAGCCGACCTGGATCTGCTCCGAGTCGAACTCCGGCTCGAGGGTGCCGTCGGGGCGCTCGGCGCGGGTCGAGAGGCTGTCATTCTTGAAGTAGAGGTGGGCGGTGCCGGAGTAGTCGTTGGTGCCGGACTTGGTCACGACGTTGACGAAGCCCGAACTCGAGCGGCCGAACTCCGCGGGCGCGCCGTCGGGCACTACCACGAACTCCTGGACGGCGTCCAGATTGAACGTGAAGGCCGGGCGCTGACCGCCGCGCTGCTCGCCGAAGAACGGATTGTTGAAGTCCGCGCCGTCGACCGAAATGTTGTTCTGAATGCCCTTCTGGCCGTTGATCGTAAGCTCGTCGCCGTCCGGCCCCTGGACGATCGCGACGCCGGGGGTCAGCTTGGTCAGCTCCAGAAAGTTGCGGCCGTTGTTGGGCAGCTTGGCGAGTTCCTTGCGGGTGATCAGCGTCGAGTTCTCGACCCGGGCGGTGTCCACCTGCGGCGCCTCGGCGGTCACGGTGATCTCTTCTTCGACCGTCGCCAGCTTCATGGTCACCGGAACTCGGATGGTCTGACCGACCTGCAACTCGAGCCCGTCGCGCACGAGGGTGGCGAAGCCTGCGAGGCTGACCGTCACTTTGTAGGGGCCCAGCGGCAGTGCCACGCCGCGGAACCGGCCGCGGCCGTCCGAGGTGGTCGCCAACTCGAAGTTGGTGGCGGTGTTCTTGAGCACCACATTGGCCCCGGGCAGGGCCGCGCCGGTGTCGTCCGAGACCGTGCCCTCGATGACGCCGGTGGTGGCCTGGGACTGGGCCTGGGCCGCCCACGGCGCGGCGAACAGGGCGAGAATCGCGAGCAGGGGTACAACCCGTCTCCACGAGATCAACATGAGGCACCCTCCTTGGGCAAGCAAAGCGGAGCCGACGGCGAGGCGTCGCTCCAGTGTCGAATTCGTGACGGCGAGTTTACAAGCAGCCGGCGGCCGGGCGACCCGTCGCCCAAGTGACAACTTGCTGGCCCGTCGCTCAGACTTCGTCGTTTCCCGGCCGCGCGAGGCGCTTGAGCAGTTGGATCTGCCCGGCGTGGTAGAGGTCGTGGGCCGAAACTCCGCGCACGAGGTCGCCAATCGTCGTCTTCGAGCCCCGCGGCACCCGCTCCAAGTCGTCGTCGGAGAGCCCCGCGATGGCGGCCCGCAGGCGCCGGTGAACCGTGCCGAGAAGCTCGACGTCCCGGCGCCAGGCCCGTTCGTCCGGAGTGTCCGGTCGCCCGAAGAAGTTGCTGCCGCTTTCCGGAAACTCGCCGGCCGCGGGGTCGAGCCGGCGTAACACGCTCCACTTCCAGTACGCGCTGTGGACCACGAGCTCCCATGCGCTGTGCCGCCCCGGTGCCGGCCGCCAGGCCGCCTCGGCCGGGGTCAAGTTACGCAGCGAGCCGCGCAGCGTGGTGCCGTGCCAACTCTTGCGGTCGTAGGCCTGGTCGAAGGAGCGGAGGAGCTCGGCGAGCCGGGGCTGGGACATGGGACCTCCTGTCGAAGCGGCACGCGAGCCTAGCAGGCGGTAAACTCGCCGCTCCAGTCCGGAAGGAGATCACCCGTGGCCGAGAGTTCGAGTACCAGTTTGACTTGGTTGGCGTTCGCGCTGCTGACCGTGGTGTCGTGGGGCGTCTACGGCATTCTTCTGCACAACGGCCAGCTCGGCATGGCCGATGCGGCCAACGGCCGCTACAAGGCGTTCCTGTTCGTCGGCCTCGCGTACTTCCTGACCGCCGTGCTGGCGCCGCTCGCGGTGCTTTGGCTGCGCGGGGCGAGCTGGTCGTTCCCTGCGACCGGAGCCTGGTGGTCGCTCGCGGCCGGCGTGGCCGGCGCCCTCGGTGCCTTCGCGGTGTTGCTGGCCTTTGGCGCCAAGGGTACCCCCGCGGTCGTCATGTCGATCGTCTTCGGTGGTGCCCCGGTGGTCAACGCCGTGGTGGCGATCCTGCTGCATCCGCCCCAGGGTGGCTGGGGCAGCATCCGCTGGCCGTTTTACCTGGGCATCCTGCTGGCGGCCCTCGGGGGCTTCCTGGTGTCGTACTTCCGGCCGATGGCGCCGGTGGTGAAGCCGCCGGTCGTGCAGCAGGGGCGTTAGGGCCGCCCGAACAGGCGCTGCACTTCCCGCACGGCGTTCTTGACCGTCACCGTGTTCCAGCCGTTGAGGATCTCGGCCCGTTCCTCCGGGGTCAGCTTCCAGGACAACGGGCCGCGTCGACCGAGCTCGAAGACCACGACGTTGGCGTTGATGTTCTGCGCGTGGAGCTTTTCGAGGATCAGCTCCACCTCGGCGCTGCCACGAACGCTCTGGGTGGTGCCGCGAGCGCGCAGGAGCGTCATGACCGGGCCGGCGGCGGCATAGATCCAGCCCGAGTTCTCGTTGGCGGCGAGTTCGGTTTCGCCCGCGGACTGCGGGAAGGCCCGGATCAGCACGATGACGACGTCGCGGGAGCGTAGCTGTTCCAACTCGGCCGGGCCGAGAGCGCGCAGCCAGTCGACCAGGGTGTCGACGCCGAAGTTGTCGAAGTAACCGCCGTCGCCCAGGTGGAAACTGGAGATCGGCGTCGGGTCGCCCTCGTCGGCGACCGGTCGGGCGAGTGGGCTCACCCACGGGAACGTGGCCGACAACCGGGCCGCCGTCACCACTTCCAAGTCGTGCCGCGGGAAGGTGCGCAGGAACGAGCGCGTGGGCCGCACCCGTGGGCTCTTTGGCCAGTCGAGGGGGGTGAACAGGAATTGCTCCCCGGTTTCCGCGACCGTGGCGTTGAACACCGCCGCCGGTCGCCAGCCCTCCGCCACATCGGCTTGCCAATCGACCAGGGACGCTTCCGGGTGCCGCAAGTGCCGGCGCCAGGCCTGCTCCAGCGCCCAGCCGCGGTCCCGTGCCGGATCGAACGGCACGAGGCCGAAAAAGGCCCGGAACAAGTCGGGGTACACGATGCCCCAGCCGACGGCCTCGAGGCTCGAGCTGCCCGCGGCCGCCACGATGCCCTCGAGCTCCGCGGCGGGCGGGCAACCGCGGCGATCGAAGCGGTCGAGGAAGAACAGGGTGCCGACGCTACCGCCGGAGACCGCCGAGACCAGCCGGATCGAGCGCGTGAACTCCTCTCCCACTTCCTGTTGCAGGCCGGTCAGCACCCGGGTCGTCCACAGCGAGGCCGTGATGCCGCCGCCGCTCGCCGCCACCAGGACGACGGGGGGAGGAAACGGCCCCATCGGATCGGCCAAATCCGGCAGCGGCTCCGCGGGCTTGACGCCGCGGGGACCATCGAACCGTAGTTGGTTCGCCTCGCGCGCCTCTTGAGCCAGCGCCGGGGTGGGCGCCGCCGCAATGTGGGCCGGTCCGGTCGCCAGGCGGACGACGTGATCGCTGGTCGAAGCCCAGTGGGTCAGATACGAGAACAGCAGGAGCGGCAGCAGCGTCGGTACCCGGTAGCGGTCGAGGAAGAACGACAGTCCGGGCAAGGCCCAGCCGAGCAGGATCAACAGCACCAAAAGGTAGGCCAGGGCGGGGATACCCAAGCCGGTGGGACCGGTGGTCACGTAGCCGAGCAGGTAGACCCCGAGGGTCAACAGGAACAAGACGCTGGCCAGGCGCTGCCCCGCCCGGAGGCGGCCGGTCTGGGCATCGAAGTATCCGCGGAACAGGTCACCCCTGACGGTGCGCCAACCGCGCACCATCCGCTCGCCTGCGACGTGGCCGAAAAGCCGCGGGACGAGGGCGAGGCCGTGGTGCAGCAGGTCCAGGGCGAAGCGCTCTCCGCGCGCCAGGACGCGCACTGCCGGCAGGCAGCGCCGCACCCACGTGCGGCCCAGCGGCAGCAGCAAGTCGGCACCGCGGTCCGCCACCGGCAGGGACCCGGCATGGAACAACGTGCCGAGAAACAGCGCTCCCCAGGCGAGCGCGATGCCGACCGCCGCCGCGGTGCCTTTGACGACCAGGGCCACCGCGGCCAGCCGTGGCCCCGGCTCGCTGCATAGGCGTTCGAGATCGAGGCTCATGCCGGCCGCTTCGCGGCAGA
>JANRLG010000301.1:0-13830 GCA_033762835.1 Thermoanaerobaculia bacterium | reverse complement strand
CGCGCTGTCCGTGGCGCGGGCCATCAGCCTCGACCGCGGCCTCGAAGCCTATCTGTCGGCCCTCGTGGCGCGCGCCCACTTGTCGATCTACGGCACCGATCGTCCCCTGACGGCAGCCGCCCAGGACTATCTCCACCACGGCTTTCCCGCGGCGGTGCGCGCCCACGGCCGGTTCCTCCTGGTGGCGCTGGCACTGCTCCTGGCCGGCTTGCTGACCGGGTACCGCCAAACCGCCGCCGACCCGGAGCGGCTCTACACCTTCGTCGACGAAGAGATGGCCGAAGGCCGCAACACCGCCTCGACAACCGCCGAGCTCAAAGAGATCCTCTACTCCGGCCGCGAGCACGACGGGGGTAGTTTGGCTTGGTTCGCGAGTTTCCTGTTCACCCACAACGCCAAGATCGGCCTGCTGTGTTTCGCCCTCGGCTTCGCCGCGGCGGCGCCGATTCCCTTCGTGTTGTTCTTGAACGGTGCCTCCCTGGGAGCCTTGTGGGCGCTGTACGCGTCCCATGGCCTGGGGTTCGAGTTCTTCGCCTGGGTGTTCCCCCACGGAGTCACCGAGCTGCTCGCCATTCTGCTGTGCGCCGCGGCGGGGCTCGCCCTCGGTTCGGCGTTGGTCTTTCCGGGGCGGCACGGGCGCTTGCACGAGCTCGGCCTAGCCGGACGCCGGGCCGCGCCGATGGTCGTGGGAGCAGTAGCGATGTTCTTTGTTGCCGCGCTGATCGAGGGGTTCTTCCGCCAACGGGTACCGTTCGTCGAGGTGCGGATCGGTCTTGCGACTTTGACCGCCGTGTTGTGGTTCGTGTACTTCGGATTCGTCCGCCGGAGTGTCGATGCCTCCCGCTGAAGCCCGGTCGCTCCGGCGCCACCGCATCGAAACGCCGGAGGGCCTACCCCTGGAGTTCGAGGTCGCTCCGCGGCTCGATCGCGCGATCGCCTTCGGCCTCGACTTCGCGCTGGTGACGGCCGCGATCACTGCCCTGTGGCTGATGGCCCTGATCGCCGGAGCCAGCTTGCAGTCTCTCGAGCTCGGCGCGGCGATCGCCTTGGTCGGGCACTTCGTGCTGCGCAACGGCTACTTCATCGTGAGCGAAGCCCGGCGCGGGGGCACGACCTTGGGCAAGCGCGCCATGAAGCTGCGGGTGTTGTCGCGCGACGGCGGCCCGCTGACCGTCGAGGCGATCGTGGCGCGCAACCTGATGCGGGATCTCGAGACGTTCCTGCCGCTGATCGCACTCCTCGCCCCGCAGGCCCTGGTCCCCGAAGCACCGGGCTGGGGGCGCTGGCTGTCGGTGCTGTGGCTCGTCCTGCTAGGGGCGCTGCCGTTTTTCTCGCGCGACGGTCTGCGCGTCGGCGACCTCGTGGCCGGCACGATCGTCGCGCGGGCGCCGCAGCCGGTGCTGTTGGCCGACCTCGCCCTCCCCGGCGGCAGCGCACCGGCCACGGTAGGGGCGCCGGTGTTCACCCGCGAGCAACTCGACATCTATGGCATTCACGAGCTCCAAGTGCTGGAGCGGGTATTGCGCCAGAGTCACGAGGGCACCCTCGAGGCCACGGTCCTCGACGACATCGCGCAGCGCATTCGCACCAAGATCGGTTGGCCCGCCGAGCGCGCCCGGGAGCCGGCCCTGCCCTTTCTCGAGGCGTTCTACCGTGCCCAGCGCGGTCGCCTCGAGCATCAGTTGCTGCTTGGCCAACGCCGGGAACGGGCCAAGGGCAAGCCTCCGACCCCAACCTGACGACGTCTCGCCCGGCCGGGGTCGCACGGGAGGCCTGTTACCATGCTCCCGCGAACGAGAAAACCAACCGTCACGGGAGATACGCCATGCCGAAATCGCTGTTCGGTCAGAGCCTCTTCGGACTCAGCCTGATCGCCGCCTCGCACCTGCCCGCCGCCGCTCAGGATTTCGGCCTCGGCCGCGGTGTCGATCACGTGGCGCACCTGGTGCGCGCGGAGAACTTCGCCGCCACGGGGGAGATCTTCACGGAGCAACTCGGCTTCGCCGCCACCCCGCCCCTGCTCTCCCCGCTCGGAGCCAAGAACCGCCTGATCTGGTTCGAGGATCTCTCCTACCTGGAGATTGCCACGTTCACCGAGGACAACCCCTTCACCGCGCCGTTCCTGGCCTTTCTCGCGGAGCACGAAGGCACCAAGTTCTTCGGCAGCGAAGTCACCGACGGCGCCGCCGCCCTGGGCTTCCTGAACGGCGCCGGCTACCCGGCCATCGGCCCGATTCCGGCACCCCCGTTGGTGATCGAGCCGACCGGGGACGTCGTCGGCCTGAGTCCCCTCTGGTCCTCGGTCGTACTGGCCGCCGTGGTCGCCCCGGACAACTCGCAGTTCTTCCTCGACTACGACGAAACCCAGGTCCAGGCCATGTTCGACGGCTTCCCGGCGGTGGCGCCGCGGCCGCACCCGAACACCGCCCGCAAGATCGACACCCTCTGGCTGGTCGTAGCCGACCTCGACGCCGCGATCGACTTCTACCAAGGCCTCGGCCTCGACGTCCGCCACCGCAACAAGAAGCTCCACTACCTGGGGGCCCGCGGCGCCGAGGTGGACCTCGGCAACGCCCGCCTCGCCCTGCTCGTTCCCGACGGTCCTGGCCCCGTGGCCACCTTCGTCGCCGACCGCGGCGAAGGCCTCCTCGGCCTAAGCCTCGAAGTCGGGCACCTCCCGACCGCCCACGCGGTCGCCACCAGCGGCACCGGCGAGCCGCTGCCGGTCTTCAAATACAAGGGCCGGGATCGGTTCCTGGTGCCGCCGGCAGTGACTCGGGGGATGTGGTTGGAGATGGTCGAGGAGTAGGGACGAACACCGAGCCGAACAACAGCGCAAAACGAGAGAGCAACTTATGAAGTGAGGAGTTTTTCATTTTCAGTCCGTTTCTTTCCCTAGAACTTCTCAAAGTACTAGGCGTGGGCCTCTGGCTCGCAGAAGGGACTGCTCCTTGAAAATCTCCCGCAGTTCGCTCCCCCGTCATCCCGTTGTCTACCTCGTGCTGCTCGTCATGGTTGGGATCGCCTCCCTTCAGAGCGCAGGCCAAGTACGACGCCTCGAGCTCGGCCGTTGGCCGCCGCGAATTCGGCCGCCCGCGCTGGCGGCCGGAGGCTCCGAGGTCCATGGCTACGTGGTCGCCGACCTCGCCAACCTCGACTTCAACCTGCCCGACCCTGTTTTTGTACCCGACGTCACGGTGTACTTGGCCAGGACTCCCAGTGGGCGGCCCGCGGGGCCGGCAGTCCAGAGTGATCGCCGGGGCTTCTTCGTCTTACCGGAACATCGCCCCGGCGCGTATTTCCTGTGCCTCGAGAAGGTCGGATTCGAGCGGAGCTGCCGGCTGCCGGTTTCCGTCGGTTCGGCCACCACCTATCTGAAGCTGGTTTCCCTCTTTCCCCGCCGCGGCACCGTGGTCGGTCGTGCCTCGTTCAAGGGTGCAGGAGCCTGTGGCTACGAAGCCAAAGCCTGGGGAGTCGACTTTGCGACCTGGGTGGCGCTCGATCCTCGGGGCGCCGGCAAGCCCGAAGACTTCGCCGTCCGGGCCGATGTCAACGGCTTCTACGTGTTGGGCGGCGTGCCCGACGGTCGATTCGAGGTCGTCGCCGACTGCGAGAAGTCGCACGACCAGAACCTCGTGGCTGTGAACTCCGGACGAGGTCAGTCCAACTTCGCTTTCGGCAACCGCGCCCCGCGCGCTGTAAAGATGGTCGCCCGACAAGGCGGCCAGGCTCTGCGCCTCGTCGCGCCAGGAGCCACCGTTGAAGTGACGGCCGAGGCGACCGACGACGAAACCACCGACTTCCGGTGGGACGTGAGCGACGGTACTCTGTCCGCCAAGACCGGCCCATCGGTCCTCTGGACCCTGCCCTCGGCTCCCGGTGTCTACTCGGTTTATACATTGGCGCGCGACGGCCGCGGCGGCGTCACCACCTCCCGACGCGATGTCTCGACACACCCGGGCCACTTCTTTTCGGGAAAGGTGGTGGATGGCTCGCTGGCCATTGAGGAGGCCCGCGTAACGATCAATGGGCGTTCCTCGGCCACCAACAAGGCCGGCGCGTTCTTCGAGCGAATCGACGAAGACACTTCGCGTTGGGTCGTCACGATCGAAAAGGAGGGGTACCGAACCTTTACTCGGGTTTACGATGCACCGGTCATCAACGGCATCTTTCGGTTAGCCGTCGCCGAGCGGTTCGACTTCGACGCCGCCGCAGGCACCAGCCTGCGCGAGCGCCAAGATTGCCGCCGACCGCGAGACGACCCCCAGGGCGCCTCTGGAACGAAGCGCCTGCGAGCTCCTTTAGGGAGTTCGCCCTGCGGGGCTACCCTCGAGATTCCCCCGGGAGCCTTGATCGATGGTCGTGGCCGGCGGGCCAGCGGGCCGGTCCGCGCCTATGTCGGCTCGGTGGACCTACGCGATCCCGACTCCGGGTTCCCCGGCGAATACGCGGGCATGAACGCCAGCGCTCGCGAGGTCGGACTCAACAGTCTGGGCGCGGTCGACATCAAGATCGTCTCGGCGACCGGTGAGAGGCTGCGCCTCGATCCGACGATCGGTGCCGAGGTCGGCATTCCCGTCGACGATCTCCAGCTCAAGATGCCCGGGATGCCCACCTCACCTCCCGCGACCATCCCACTATGGTTCTTGGACGAAAAGAGCGGGCTTTGGCAGGAGGAAGGCACAGCCGTGCTTTCCGGAGGTCGTTACGTCGCCAGGGTCAAGCACTTCTCGGTGATCAACGCCGACCTCGAATTCACCAATCCTGCCTGCCTGCGGGTGATCACCGACACGGCTCGACTCCCGCTGCCCTACCAGTTGCGTATGTCGGTTCCGGCGGTGGCGCCCGTGAAAATCAAGACCGAGACGATCGCCGACGCGCTCTCCGTCCTCGTTCGCCTCCCCGCGGCAACCTCCGTCAAGCTGGAGGTGATCGACAGCGCGGGCCACACCATCCAGCTCGCCACTCGGACCGTCGTGACGGGCGCCACCAGTGCGCCTGCTTTTCCAGCCTATCCCTACGCCAGCTGTACGAGCGAAGTCGAGATGACGCTCGACGTACCCTCGAATGGCGGGCTGCTCGCCTACCTTGGCAGTACGGCCGAGGACGCCGACACTTACTACTCGAAGATCGATCCGACGACGGCCGCGGGCCTGGGCACGGTAACCTCCGCGGGCACGACGGTCACGGGTACCGGAACCACCTTCACGACCTTCCTCAAAGCCGGCCATTTGGTCCGCGCCGCCACGCAAGTACGGTTGATCCAGACCGTCACATCGGACACCAGTCTCGTCACCGAGTCGCCCTTCAACCCGGCTTTGGCCGCGGGGACCTCGTTCGAGCGGGTGGGCGCAAAGGCGACACTCGACGACTGGAAGGCTGCTAACGAATTCGACGGCGTCGGCGAGCACGACGCGGTGTACTTGAACGCAGGCGACCTGGGACTCGGCCGCTGGATGCACATGAAGAAGAAGGCGAACGGAGAGATTGCCTACTACGTCTCGAACTACGGCGTGCCACCCGCCTTCGGCTCGGCGGATCTGGCGGCCGCCGCCAAGCTGAACAACGACCCGAGCCTAGGACTGATCGCCACCGTCGCCATGGAGTTCAGCCCCACGAATGGCGGCGGCAGCTACACCAAGTTCTACGTCTACGACAAGTTCGGCGCGCGCATCAACAAAGCCGACCTGGATGGTAACGGCAACAAGTACATCCCGATGTTGTGCAGCATCTGCCACGGGGGCAACAGCTCAGGGACAGGTGATTCCAAGGGTAACCTCGAAGCCCGGTTCATCCCGTTCGACCCGCCGTCCTTCAAGTACTCGGGCCTGGGGGCGGCGTTCACCCAGGCGGCCCAAGAAGGTGAGTTCAAGGAACTCAATCGCCAGATCCGTGATGCCACCGACGAAACTCCCGCGGTCCGAGAGTTGATCGAGGGCTGGTATGGCGGTGCCGCGTTGCCGCTCGCCAATCACTTCTCCAACTTCGTCCCAACGCCCTGGACGGCCCCGGTCGACAAATCGGCGCTTTACAGCTCGGTAATCAAACCCTCCTGCCGTGCCTGCCACACCACTCGCGAAGGGACGATCAGTTGGGCGACCTGGGATCCAAGCGGTGTCAAGGGATACGGCGCCTTCATCAAGAGCCTCGTTTGTCAGTCGAGAGTGATGCCACAGGCCACCGTCACGTTCCAGAACTTCTGGCTGAGCACCACACCCCACCAACCGGCCAGCCTCGCCAACGGAGGTCTCGACGGCTGGGCCCCCGGCGATCCCTGCCCGGTTCCCTAGCGCCACGCCAGTCGCGAACCGACGTGGGCCCTCGGGCCCACGTCTCCACTACAGCCGCTCGCCCAGCTCCGCCAGCACCCGCCGCGGTAGACCGTCGAAGCTGCCGGAGGACATGGTGACGACGACGTCACCCGGGCGGGCGGTGGCGAGGGCGCGAGCGAGGACTTCGTCGGTGTTGGCGCAAGCCTCGGTGGGCACGCCTGCGGCGGTCAGCTCGGCGGCTAGGCGGGGCAGGTCGAGCCGCTCTTCGGGGCTCAGGCGGTCGGCGTAAAACAGCCGGCCGAAGAACACTTGGTCCGCGGTGGCCAGGGCTTCCCGATAACCGTCGTAGAGAAACGCCCGGCCGGCCGTCAGGCTGCGTGGCTCGTAGAGGGCGACCAGGCGCCGCCCCGGGTAGCGGCGGCGCAGGGCGGCGAGGGACTCGGCCGCGGCGCTCGGGTGGTGGGCGAAGTCGTCGATCACGGTGATGCCATCGACGGTGCCGAGTTCCTCGAGCCGGCGCGCGACCCCGCCGAAGGTCGCGAAGGCCTCGCCGACAGCTTCCGCAGAGATGCCTTCATGGCGTGCCGCCGCCCACACGGCGAGGGCGTTTTGGGCGTTGTGGCGACCGGGCACGGCGAGGTGGAGCGGGAAGGCGCCGTGCTCGTCGGCGACGGTGAAGTGGCTGCCGTCCGGCCCGAGCTCGACCTTGCCGCCGACCGGTGCCACCTGCGCGGTGGCCGGGTCGAGCCCATAGGTCATGACTCGGCAGGGCGCCGCGCGGGCCAACTCGAGAACCTCCGGCGCGTCGGCGCAGGCCACCAGGAGGCCGTCCGCGGGCAATCCGGCGATGAGCTTGGCGAAGGCAGCGAGCAGCCCCTCGTGCGTCGGGTATAAATCTACGTGGTCGTGTTCGGCGCTGGTCAGAATCAACACATCCGGCCGGTAGTGCCAGAATTTCGGTCCACGGTCGAAATAGGCCGCGTTGTACTCGTCGCCTTCGATGACGAAGGCCGAACCCGTCCCCAGGTGGAAGCTCCCAGGCAGGTTCTTCGGTAGGCCGCCAATGAGAAACCCCGGGTCGCGACCCGCTACCGTCCACACCCAGGAGGCGAGCGCCGTGGTCGTCGTCTTGCCATGGGAGCCCGCCGCCACCAGGCGCCGCCGGTTCTGGAGCAGGAACCGCCAGAGTGCCTCGGGCATCGAAATCCGCTCGATGCCGAGGGCCTCGACGGCTTGGGCCTCGGGATTTCCACGCGGCACGGCGTTGCCCACCACGACGAGGTCCGGTCGCGGCTCGAGATGCGCCGGATCGAAGCCCACGAGAGGTACGATGCCGGTCTCGCCGAGCAGCGTGCTCATGGGCGGATACAGCGGCCCGTCGGAGCCTCGAACATGGTGGCCCTGGGCTTGCAGAAGGCAGGCGAGCGGCGCCATCCCGGTGCCACCGATAGCGATGAAGTAGATGTCCACGGCAGGGTTTCTCCGGGCCGGTAGGTTCGCGGGAAGCTGTGAAATCAGACTGTTACGGCGCTTCGTCGAAGCGACCGAGTTGAACCAAGATCAGAGGAGATCGGCACTATGAAGCGCTTCGCGAGAACGGCCATTCTGACACTTCTCGTTGCCAGCTCACCAGCTTTCCTCGTCGGCGCCGACGGCGGCACGCCGAAGGCGGTGGTCGAGAAGACGACGATCGACGTGGGGTCGATCCCGCGTGGTGAGACGATCCAGGCGGATTTCATCATCAAGAACGAGGGCACCGCCACCCTCGAAATCACTTCCGCGCGCCCCTCCTGCGGCTGCACCGTTGCCGACTTCGACCGCCTGATCGAGCCCGGCAAGAGCGGCAAGATCCACGCCGTCATCGACACCGTGAGCCTGCTCGGAGCCAACGGCAAGACCGTGACGGTGACCACCAACGATCCCGCCAACCCGCGCTTCCAGTTGACCATTCAGTCGGACGTCAAGCCGTTCGTGTTCGCCGATCCCGGCTACGCCCGTTACACCCTGTTCGTGCACAACGACCGCGACCAGACGATCAACCAGATCGTCTACTCGCGCGACTTCCCGGGCCTCGAGATCCTCGCGATCGACAGCCCCAAACCCTTCATCAAGGTGAACAAGCGCGAGGCGCGGCCCGATGAGCGCGCCGCCGACTCCAACGGCAACCAGTGGGTCATCGAGATCACCCTCGCCAAGGAGACGCCCATCGGCCCGGTGTCCGAAAACGTCCGGGTGACCTTCAACCACCCCAAGCAGAAGGTCATGGACATCCCGGTCTCGGGCTTCATCCGGCCGGTCGTGGCGGTCACCCCGCCGTCGCTCAACCTCGGTAAGGTCAACCCGGCGGACCCCCAGAAGTGGGGCGTCCTGGTCAAGAACTTCGGCTCCCAGGCCCTCGAGCTGGGTGCCGTTCAGAACGACATTCCCGGCATCGACGTCGCCGTCGAGTCGATCGAGATCGGCCGTCAGTTCAAGATCGTCTTCACGCCCAAGGCGAGCATGCCCAAGGGTGATTTCGCCGGCAAGGTGACGGTCAAGACGAACCTCGCCCAGCAGGGAGAGATCGTCGTCGAGCTGAAGGGCACGGTTCAGTAAGGCCCGGCGAGCCAACCTTAAAGAGGGGCGCGACCAGCAGCGCCCCTCCGACCTCCTTGCCGCCTCAGGGCCCACCCAGCAGATACAAGTAGCGATGCCCGCGCAACAGCAGGTCGTCCCCCAGGACCGCTGGTGAGGCGTCGAAGCGGTCGTCGAGGGTGTTGGTGGCGAGCACCTGGAACTCGCCGCCGGCCTTGATCACCATCGTCTTGCCGTTTCTTCCCGCAATGTAGATCCGCCCAGCGGCAGCCACCGGCGAAGCGTAGATGCCGTCGAGGGCATCGAGCCGGACGGGGCCGTACTTGACCGCGCCGGTCTTGGCGTCGAGGGCGGAAAGCAGGCCGTTGTTGCGCTTCAAGAAATACAGTGTGCCGTCATGGAGGACGGGCGAGGGCACGTACGGAGTGTCTTGCCCGTGACTCCAGAGCAGAGCCGGCGGACCGGTGACCTCGCCCTGGGCGTCGGCCAACCGGATGGCCTGGAGCGCGTTGCCCTGGAAGCCGCTGGTGACGTAAACGACGCCCTCGGCCTCTACGGGCGAGGGAATCGTGTTGGTCGTCATGCCCGGGGCCTGCCAGACGACGGCGCCGGTAGCGGCGTCGTACCCGCGCGTGCGGCCGGTGGCAGAGACCACCACCTGCGTTTTGCCCCCGACCTCGACCGCCAGCGGCGTCGACCACGAGGTTACTTCCTCGCGCGGCTGGCGCCAGCGCTCGGCGCCCGTCTTCTTGTCGAGGGCGACGATGAACGAGCCGTTCTCGGCATCCCAGTTGACCACCACGAGATCCCCGACGACGACCGGCGAGCTGCCCTCGCCGAAGCCGTTGCGCGTCTTCATGTCGCCCAGATCGGTGGACCACAGCAGCTGGCCCGCGAAGTCGTAGGCATAGAGACCGTTCGAGCCGAAGGAGGCGAACAAGCGCTCGCCGTCCGTGGCCGGTGACGCCGAGGCCCAGCTGGCGTCGCCGTGGGTGCCCTCGTGGGGCACGCCTTCGCGGGCCGTCCGCTCCCACAAAATCTTGCCGGTCTTGCGGTCGAGTGCGAGCACGACGAAGCGTTGCGGGCGGTCTGCAGCCACCTTGGGCATCCGCCCGCCGGCGTCCGCCGCCGCTGCCGGCTCCGGCGCCGCGGGCCCCACCGGTACCGCCGTCGTCAGGAAGATCTTGTCGCCCCAGACGACCGGCGTCGAAAGCCCTTTGCCCGGGATTTCCACCCGCCACCGCACGTTCTTGCCCTCCGCCCACTCGAGCGGCGGCGTTCCCGTCGGGGCCTCGCCGGTGGCCCGCGGCCCGCGCCAGTGGGGCCAGGAGCCGGCGGGAGCGCCTTCGAGGGCAGCGACGGTAGCGGCGGCGCTCGCGAACGAGAGGATCGACAGCGTCAACACGGTGGACCTCATGACAACCTCCGAAGAACCGGAATCGTGGTGCCCGGCAACATAACATGGCCCTCGCCCCGCGCCGGTCCGGCGGACGATCTGTTACTCTTCCGCCTCCTTATGGCCATCTCCCGCGAAATTCAAGGACTGCTCGCCAAAGAGCAGTTCGACTCGATCGAAGACCACTGGCTGGCCCGTGCCGGCGAAGCACCAGAAGACCTCGACTACTTCGTGGGCGTCGCCCGCGCGCTGGTGGGAACCGGCGAGGACGGTCGTGCCCGCTTTCTGCTCGGCATGCTCGACGCCGAGTTGATCGGTGCCGGCCGCTGGCCGATCCGTTTGAAACTGCTCGAACGGGCCGGCAGCTTGCTCTTCCCCACTCCCGAAGAGCAACACACCGAGATCCTGGCTTGCCTGCGCGGCAGCTACGGCACCAGCCCGGGATTCGAGGGCTTCCTCCAAGCCGTGCGCCTGGACAAGGCCCCCCAGGACCTGCCGAAGACCTGGGAGAAAGTCGAGCGCTTCTTGTCCTTGATTCCCTTCGACGTCGGCTCCGTGGTTTGGATGGAGGGCAAGGGTGCCGGCCGGGTGACCGAAGTCAATCTTGGCCTCGACAGCCTGAAAATCGACTTCGAAAAGCACAAGGGCTTGACCGTGGGCTTCCGGGCCGCCGCCAAGCTGCTCCTACCGCTGTCCCCGGGGCACGTGTTGCGCCGGAAGATGGAGGACAAAGCGGGCCTCGTGGCGCTCGCCGAGCAGTCGCCGCCGGAGCTTCTGCGCCTGGTCATCGAGAGCTACGGTCGCCCCTTGGCGGCCGGCGAAGTGCGGACCGCCCTCGAAGGGGTAGTCTCCGAGAGCCGTTGGACGACGTTCTGGGCCGCCGCCCGCAAGCACCCCCAAGTGGTGGCCGACAACAAGACCCGCCAGGCTTATACCTGGGTCGCTTCGAGTGCCGATGCCCACGAGACCCTCTGGCGCCGCTTCGAGCTCGCCGGCCCGCGAGAGCGCCTGTCGCTCTACCGCAAGGAGGGCGACCGGGACCCCACCTTCGGCCAACGCATGGCCACCGCCCTCGCAGAGTGGGCCTCGGAACAAGCCGATCAGGAACCTGGCATTGCGTTCGAAATCTGGTTCGCCCTCGAGCGCGGCGGTCGGCTGCCGGCGGACGCCGACTTCGGCCCCGAGCAACTGCTCGGAGCCGCCGCCGAGCCGGTGACGGCCCTGCGCGGCATCGAAGACCGGGCGACCAAGGAGCGTGCCTACGGGCTGACCCGGGACCTGCGAGCCGATTGGCAGGCGATCTTCGTCGGCATGTTGTCGCGGGAAGATGACCCGAAAATGCTCGACCTGCTGGCCGAAAGTCTGTTGCCGACCCATTCGGTCGAGTTCTGGCGCTTCATTGACGGCGTGCTGGGACAACCGCACAAGAACCCGCCGGCCTTTGCCTGGGTCGCCGAGCGCGCCCACCGCGACGAGACCTTCCGCGCCCGCAACCCTCTGCGATTACTGCAACAGCTGTTCGCCGTCCTGGTCGACGGGCGGTTCACGCCCCTGCGCCCGCGGCTGCTGCCCTTGCTCGAAAGCGGTAGCACCGCGCCGCGAACCTTGGCCCACCTGTCGGTCGACCACGCGCTCCAGGCCGAGGAGGCCATTCAGCGCGCCGCCGGCCTCGAGGCCTATCAGCGGGACGCCTTGACGACCGCCCTTCACCTGCGCTTCCCGCAACTGCGAGCGGTCGAGGACGAGGTCATCTACTCGACGCCGGAGGCCATCGCGGCCCGCCGCGAAGAGTTGCGGGCGCTCGTCCAGGAAGACCTGCCGCAAAACCGCAAGGCCATCGAAGAAGCCCGGGCCATGGGCGACCTGCGGGAGAATTTCGAGTACAAGTCGGCCCGCCAGCGTCACGAGTACCTGTCGTCGCGGCAGGCGAAACTCGAACGCGAGCTGACCCTCGCGCGTCCCCTGGACCCGGCTCGCATCGACGCCTCCGAGGTGCGCATCGGAACCCGGGTGACGCTCGCCGCCGGCGGCCAGGAGCGGGTCATCACGATTCTCGGTCCCTGGGACTCGAAGCCCGAAGAGGACGTTCTGGCCTACGAATCGGAGTTGGCCCAGAGCCTCATCGGCAAGAAGGTCGGCGACCCCGCGCCGATCGGTGGAATCCCCTACCGCGTGGAGGCGATTACGCCTTGGCGGTAGGGGGCAGCTGGGTTACAGAGCGTCCTTGACGCGCTGGTAGCCCTTCTGCAGTTCAGCGATCAGGTCCTTGGCGGCGGCACCGACCTCGCGGGCGGTCTCCGTCGCCGCGGGCTGCACTTTCGCCTGGAGTTCGTGCCAGCGCTCTTCGAGCTGATCGACCTCATCCTTCAGTTCTTCCTTGCCCAGGTGGAGCTTCAGTTTCACCTCGTCGCGCATCTGGGCGAGGCGTTCGAGCAATCCAGGTTCGTCGGGGGTTTCGTCGGCCATTTTCAGTCTCCTTCTGAAACTACGACAAGTCTACTCTTGGAAGGTGGCCCATACCGGTGCGTGGTCGGAGGGTTTCTGGCCCTTCCTGGCGTTGCGATCGACGCCCGCGGCGATGGAGCGTTCGGCCAGGCCGCGGGTGGCGAACACGTGGTCGATGCGCAGGCCGTCGTTCTTAGGGAAGCCGAGCATGCGGTAGTCCCACCACGAGTAAAGGCCGCCCTCCGGGTGATGCTGCCGGACGACGTCCACGAGCCCCCACTCGGCGACCCGCGCCAGAGCGGCCCGAGCCTCGGGGTGGCACAGCGTGGTGTCGGCCCAGGAGGCGGGGTTCTTGGCGTCGAGATCGTCCGGGGCGACGTTGTAGTCGCCACACAGGGCGAGCGGCGCCGCGGGATCGGCCACGCGATCGAGCCAACCGCGTAGGCGCTCGAACCACCGCAGCTTGTAGAACCACTTCTCGGAGCCCACCTCACCACCGTTCGGGCAGTAGACGGACACCACCCGCACGCCCGCCACGGTCCCTGCGATCAACCGAGCCTGAGGGTCGTCGACTTCGTCCGCCAAAGTGCGGGACACGTCGACGATCGGCACCCGGGAGAGGATCGCGACGCCGTTGTAGGTGGGTTGGCCGTGGAGCTCCAGGTGGTAGCCGAGGGCTTCGAAGGGGGCCCGCTCGAACTCCTCGTCGGTGACCTTCAATTCCTGCAAACAAAGCACATCCGGCTGCTCCGCCGCGAGCCAGGCGAGCACCCGTTCCTGCCGGGCGCGGATGGAGTTGACGTTCCAGGTGGCGATTTTCATGGCTGGGCCCCTAGTAGTGAAGGCGAACCTGGGCAATCAGGACGCAGTCGGCTTCGATTTTGTAGACCAAACGATGTTCGGCGTCGATTCGGCGGGACCAGTAACCCTTGAGCGCATGCCGCAGCGGCTCCGGTTTTCCGATCCCCTGAAAGGGCTGGCGAGCGATTTCGCGCAGCAGGGTGTTGACCCGTTCGAGCATCCTGCGGTCGGTAGCCTGCCAATGGAGATAGTCGGCCCACGCCTGCTCGGAGAAAACCAGCTTCAATCGAGTAGCTCCCGCACGGTTCCTCGGCCGGCCTCGAGCTCGCGAATGGACTCGAG
>JANRLG010000300.1:0-45028 GCA_033762835.1 Thermoanaerobaculia bacterium | reverse complement strand
CTCCCCCACGAGCGTCGACTGCCACCCGAATTCGGTCACCCAGAGCAGTTTGCCGGCGAGCGACGGCGCCCGCGACTCGAGCGGGTACAGCCCGTTCGCCAGCAGCCGCACGAGCCACGGCCCCGAGCCGTCGGTACCTTGGATGTTCTGGTGCAGCGACACGGCGTCGAGGTGGTCCGCGGGACGGCTGCCGTCGGGGAAGCGCGTGCGCTCGAGTTGGTCGAGCAGGGCCAGCTTGCGGTCCGACAGGCCGGACGACAACGCCGGTCCGACGACCCGCGTACCCGGCGCCGCTTGGCGGATGGTCGTGGCCGCGGCGCGCAGGTAGTCGACGTAGCGCGGTGCCTCGGCGATGTCGCGATCCCAGCCGATGCCGTCGCCCTCGTTGCGAAAGTCCGGCTCGTTCCAGATCTCGTAAGCCGCGATGCGCCCGCGGTAGCGCTCGGCAGTGCGCCGGACGAACTCCGTCCACCGTGCCACCTCCGCGGGCGGCGTCGTGCCGTTGCGCCCGCCGCCGAGCCACTCGGGCGCGTGGGCGAGCAGCGCGAGGATTTCGAGATCCCGCTCCCGCGCCTGGCGCACCTGGCGGTCGATCCGTTCGAAGCGCCACACCCCGGGCGCCGGGTTCACCTCGCTCCAGCGCAGGTTGAGCCGCACCCAGCCGGAACGCGCGGCGCGCACCTGGTCGAAGTTCGGCTCACCCTGGACGTTGACGCCGATGGTCACCGGTCGAATGCCGCAGGCGGGCCGGCCGGCCACGGGCAGGGCGGTGGCGACGAGCGCAGCGAGCGCAGCGAGCAAGACGAAGACGGCTTTCATGGTCGGACCTCCCTACCCAGGTGCCCATCCAGCTGCCAGTGGAGGAAGAGGCGGGCTTGTCGGCCCCAGAAGTCGCCGCCGAACGTCTCGGCGTGGCGCTCGTTGCCGGCGTTGTCGACGGTGATCCCTAGCTCGAGGGCGGCGGAGACATCGAACCGGCCCGTCACGTCGACCGTCTGGGCCTCCCGGACGAGCCCGCGGAACACGCCGGAGGCCCATTCGAAGTCGTCCCACCAGCGGGCGGCGAGCTCGACGCCACCGCGAGCGGCGCGCCAGCCAAGGATCACCCGCGCGCGCTTTTCGGGCGCGTTGAGCAGGAACGGACCGCCGGGCCGTTCGACCTCGGGGTCGAGCTCCAGGTACCCGAGTTCGAGGGCGGCGTGGAGGCCACGGCGAGTGAGGACCGACAGACGCAGGTCCCCGCCCTGGGTCTCGGCCCGACCGCCGTTGACGAGCGACAGGGCCAACAACGGCCGGCCAGCGGCGTCGTGGGTGAGCGCCGCGCGCAGGCTCGTGGGCAGGAAGGCGTCGAGGGTGGCGAGGAACCGGCGGGCGGTTTCCGCCGGCACTCCGGCGGGCACGCGGTAGGCCTCCCGCGGCGGGCCGGCGCCAAGCTGGAAGTCCCCGATGAACTGCCGGTGGCGCTCGCGAAACAGCCGCGCCGACACAGCGAGGGCTCGCCATTGCCCGCGGTACCCGAGCTCCCAGCCGCGCACCTGCTCGGGCGCGAGGTCGACACTGCCGAAGGCCACGGAAGGCACGGCGGAAAAGCCGAGATCGAGCCCGAAGGCCCGTTCGAAGATCCCGAGATCGAGGGGCGACCCAAGGCCGAAACGGCCGTAACGCTCGGCGAGCGTCGGTACTACGAAGCCTTCACCCCAGGCGAGGTGGAGGCGATGGTCCGGCCGCGGCGCCCAGGCGATCTCCAGCCGTCCGGTCACGAGCTCTTCGGGCAGGGCATCTCCGGCGTTCCAGCGCACGCTGCCGGCGACCGAGACACGGTCGGCGAGCGCCAGGTCGAGAGCGCCGAGCAGGCCCTGATGGTCGTCCGTGGCGGTGTCGGCGAGGATCGCTGCGCCGCGACCGGAACGGGCTTCGTCGCGCCCCGGCTCGGCCGCGAGGCGCCACCGGGCCGGACCGGCGGCGCGCTGGTACCCCGCGGCGACGGCCGAACGCCGCTCGACCAAGGGGGACTCGGAGCCGCTGGCGAGAAAGACCAGATCCCGCGCGTCGTGTTCGGCATGCCGGAGGGTGATGTCGAAACCGCGACCTGCCAGCTCGGCGCGTACCCAGGAGCCGTCGGCCTGGTCTTCTTCGGCGCGGCCGAAGGGCGTGAACCGGACCGTGCCGCGGTACCGGCCAACGCCGGCAGCGAGCACGAACGTCGGGGCGACCGTCCCCGGTGCGCGCTCGAGCCGGCCGCCGAGCCCGAGAGCCTCTTCCCGAGACCGAGCCAAGGGTACGAGCTCGACCGGCTGGCCCACGGGCGCGGAGCCCCCGGTGTGCGAGGTACGGAAGCCGGCGTCCTGCTCGGCCGCGAGCCACGCCGACCCGGCCCACGAGTTCCGGCGGCCGGCGGCGCGCAGGCCGAGGCGGCCGAACTCGCGTTCCCCCGCGCCCAGCGTGAGAGCGAAGCCAGGGTCGTCGCCCGCCGGGCGGGTGCGCACGTCGAGCGTCCCCGCGGCCGTCGCGCTCACCCCGGAGCCCGCGCCCGGTCCGGGAGTAAGGGTGACGGCGGCGATCTCTCGGACGGGCACTCCCGGCGCGCCGCCATCGAGATCACCGAAGACCGGCAGGGTGGCATCTCGACCCTCGACCCGAACGGCCAGGCGCCGGGTGCCGGACTCGGAGAACCCGCCGGCGGCGAGCTCGAGTTCGCGCGGGCCGGCGGCCAGCACCAGGAGGCCGGGGGTGTTTCGCAGAAGCGCGGACCAAGTATCGGGGAACGGCCGGATGGCAGACGGCGACAGACTCGCGACCCACCACAACATCAGGGTCGGCACGGCGATCATGCGGCATGCTCCGGACCCATAGGGCGGCTAGAGTACACCGATCCGCCGGCCCGGAGACTTCGGCTAAAATCCGCGGCCATGCAAACCCTCCTGCTGCTCGCCCTGCTCGCCCAAACTCCCACTCCGGTCGCTCCCGCCGTCGATCCGGCCAAGCAACGACTGGAGACGTCGCCGCGCCACCACGAGTGGGTCCAGATTCGGCAGGGTGAACGGGTCCTGCACGCTTACGTGGTTTACCCAGAGGTAGCCAAGAAGGCGACCGCGGTGATCGTCATCCACGAGAACCGGGGGTTGACCGATTGGGTGCGGGCAGTGGCGGACCGCCTAGCGGAGAATGGCTACATCGCCCTGGCTCCGGACTTGTTGTCCGGTGCCGCTCCCGGCGGCGGCCGGACCGCGGACTTCCCCTCGAGCGACGCCGCCCGCGAGGGCATCTCGAAGCTCGACGCCGACCAAGTCACCCGCGACCTCGCGGCCCTCGCCGACTACGCCAAGGCCCTCCCCGCGGCCAACGGCAAACTCGCCGTGGCCGGCTTCTGCTGGGGCGGCAGCCAGAGTTTCCGCTTCGCCACGAACCGCTCCGACCTCGCTTCGGTGTTCGTCTTCTACGGCGGCGCCCCCGACGACCCGGCCGCCCTGGCCCGCATCGGCGCCCCGGTGTTCGGCTTCTACGGCGGCAACGACGCCCGGATCAACGCCGGCCTGCCGGCCACGATCGAGAAGATGAAAGCCGCGGGCAAAACCTACGACCCGGTGACCTACGACGGCGCCGGCCACGGCTTCCTGCGCAGCGGCGAAGCCGCGGACGCCTCGGCCGCGGACCAGGCTGCGCAGAAGGCGGCGTGGCAACGGTGGTTGCAGATTCTGGCCGGACTTTGAGGGTCTTTCGGCCGGCCCGTGGGCCGGTCGCTCCACGAAGACTCCCGATCAGATTTCTTCGAGTTCCACCTCGGGCACTACCTGCCCGATGAGGAGACCGCGGTGGTTGCGGAGTTCGGGGCTGTGGAGGTCGGCGAGCTCGGCGCACTCTTGGCCGGAGAGGGCCCCCAGGGTGCGCAAGACGTCGATGACGATGCCGTCGCGGGCGCGCTCGCCGCCGTCGACGATCTTGAGCGCCACGCCAAGGGCCACCGGGCCGCGCACGGCGACACCGTAGAAGCCCTCGGCACCTTCCTTGCCCACCACCCGCCCGCGGGTGACTTCCATCAGCCGTGTCGTGAAGCGCTCGCGCCCCGCCACCATACCCGGCGCGGCGCCCATGGCGGCGGCGACCCGGGCCGCAGCCACGGCCACGGCGGGCGGGTGGCCGGCGGCCACGGGATCGGCGAGGCCGGCGTAGCCGCGGGCCGCGGCGGCCAGGCTCAGGTGGAAGGTCGGCACGCTGCAGCCGTCGATGCCGAGCCCGATCTCGCCCTCCTCCACCCGGCAGAAGGCCGCGAGATGAGCACGGATCGCCCGTTGTAGCGGGTGGTCGGAATCGAGATAGGTCGTCGTCGGCCAACCGCGCAGCCGGCAGGCGAGCAACATTCCCGCGTGTTTGCCCGAGCAGTTGTTGTGGAGCGGCGTCGGCGTTTCGCCGCGGGCGGCGAGTTCGCGGGCCTCGGGAAGCCCCAGCGGCACGTGGGCACCACACTGGAGGTCCTCGACCGTGAAGCCGCCCTTGGTCAGCAGCGCCGCCGAGCTCGCCACGTGCTCCGGCCCGCCGCTGTGGGACGCCGCCATGATCGCCAGATCGGCATCCGTCAGCTCGTAGACCGCTTCCCCACCCGCGAGCAGCAGGGGCAGCAGTTGGAACGGTTTCGCCGCCGAGCGCAGGTAGGTGGCGAGGGCCGGATCCCCGGCGCGGGCGACCAGCCGGCCTTCGGGCGTGGCCACCGCCACGGCCCCGAGATGCCAACTCTCTGCCTGCTCGCCGCGCCGCACCGAGGCCAGCGGCGCCAGCCCGCGAAGCGGATCCGTCACGCGCCCCGCTCGGCGGCGATCGCCGCTTCGACCGTGGGGTGGATCGGGAACAACTCGGCCAACCGGGCGACCTGGAGCAGTTTCACGATGCGCTCGGAGGGGTTGACCAGGATGAGCTTGCGCTTCTGGTTCTTGAACTGACCGAGGTACCCCACCAACTCGCCGATGCCGGTCGAGTCGATGTAGTTGATCTGGGAGAAATCGACGATCACGTGGCCCCGGTCCGCCGATAACGCCCGCTCGAGCGTTTGGGCGAAGAACTGGGCACTCTCGCCGAGCTTGATGACCCCCTCGATGACGAGGAGCGTGAAGCCTTCGAGGTGCTTTTTGTCGACGATCATGGTCGGGCTGGCAGTGTACCAGAGGGCAACGAGCCAGAGCGGGCCGCCGTTGACGGGAACGGGGGGAAACGGTACCGTGACCGGGATGTCCCGACGTTGGGCCGCCTGGCTTCTCCTGGCGACGATGGCCTTCCCTCTCGGCTTGTCGGCCGTTTGGTTCGTGCACACGTTGGCGGATCACCACGGCGCTGACCACCCCCTCGGTCAGGTCGGCCAAGCTCTGGCCCATGGTCACTGGCACGAGTTGGGCACTGAGGACCATGACCACCTCCCCTCCGACCCGCCGGTGCCGCGAGATTTCCGAGAGCTGCAGACCACCGGCGACTCCGCCGCACCGCGGGTCGGCGACGCGGTCGCCGTCCGGGCACCGGATCTCGCCACCGAGTTCCGCCCTCCCCGCCCCGCTGGCGCCGACCTGCTGCATCACCTCTCCCTCCTGCGGATCTGAACCACACCGACCGCTGGTTTTCGTCGTGGCCCGAGCGAGCCATGGCGCGATGCCCCGTGTCCGTGTCGACCCGACCCCAGGAGGACTTCCATGTTCGTGGCCCGTCTCGCCTTCGTCTCGACCCTCGCGGTGGCCCTCCCGGGGATCGTCGCCTGCTCCCATCCCCACACCCATCCTCACCCGGACGCCGCCGAACCCGAGGCCGCATCCTGGGCAGTGACCGCCTGGGGCCAGATTTACGAGGTCTTTCCCGAGATCGATCCGTTGATCGCGGGGAGCGTCGCGTCCGCCCACACCCATGTCACCGAGCTGGCCGGCTTTCGAGCGCTCACGGCCGGCCGGGTCGAGATCGTGCTGCGCCGCGACGACGGTTCCGAAGAAGTGTTCCTTGCCACCGAGGTCGTGCGGCCCGGGATCTTCAACATCGACATCACTCCCACAGCTCCCGGGGAGCGGGAGCTGCTGTTCCGCATCGACGCTCCGGGCGGGCGTGAGGAGATCCGCGGCGGCCGTGTCCGCGTGGGCACAAGCGGGGCGCCCGGGGGGCTGGCGGCGGAGCCGGCGGCCGAGGGCGAGGTGAGTTTTCTCAAGGAACAGCAGTGGAAAACCGCCTTCGCTACCGTCTGGGCCGAGACCGGAACGCTGCGGCAGGCGCTGGTGGGGCCGGGAACGGTGGTGCCGCGAGCCGGTGGCGACCAGGTGCTCACCGCTCCCGTCGCGGGCCGGCTGGAGGGCCGGCCGTGGCCCCACGTCGGCCTCGCCGCGGGCGCCGGCCGGGTGCTCTTTCAGATCGTTCCGCGGCTCGACCCGGACGTCAGCTTCGCCGCCTTGGAGAGTCAGGTGGCAACCCTCGAGGCCGAGCTCGTGCCGGTCGTCTCGCGCCTCGCGCGGCTCGAGAAACTGGCCCAAGCGGGCGCCGTGGCGACGGAGGAAGTCGAAACCGCCCGCGGGGAGCGAGCCGCCCTCGAGGCTCGACTCGCGGGCGCCCGGCGCGACCTCGAAGCGGCCCAAGGAGCGCGCTCCGGTCAGCCGCGAAGCGGCGACCGCATCGCCCTGAAGGCACCGTTCGCGGGGGCGTTGGCTAGCGTGCTCGTGACCCCCGGCCAAAACGTCGAGGCCGGCCAAGAGCTCGGGCGGTTCGTCGCCACCGACCAGTTGTGGATCGCCGCCGCCTTGCCCTCTGCCGAGGCGACCGGTCTCGTGGCCGGTCCGATCGATCTGTCCCTGCAACTCGGTGCCGATCGCAACCTCGGGTTGCCGCCCGGGTCCGCGCGGTTGGTCGCGCGGGCACCTGCCGTCGACCCCGCCACCGGCCGGCTCGAGGTACTGATCGAGCTGCCCCCGAACTTCGCGGACCTGTCGATCGGCCTGGCGGTCGAAGTCGAGCTGGCGGCGGGGCCTGAGCTGCCGGGAGTCGTGCTCCCCACGGCGGCCCTGGTGGACGACGCGGGCGTCGCGGTGGTTTATATCCAGAACTCCGGAGAGAGCTTCACCCGCCGGGAAGTCCGGGTGCTAGCGCGCCGGGGCGACCGGCTGCTCGTCACCGGCATCGAGGCCGGAGAGCGCGTGGTGACACTCGGCGGCGGGGCGATTCGCCGCAGCACCCTCGTCGGCAGCGGTGTCGGCGAAGCCCACGTGCATTGAGGAGAGGCGTAGACCATGTTGAACCGACTGATCGCCCTCTCGTTGTCCGCCCCGCGCGCCGTGGTGCTCGGCTTCTGTGCCCTCCTCGTCGCCGGGCTCGTGGTCGTGCCGGGCTTGCCGGTCGACGTCTTCCCCGACCTTTC
Source organism: Thermoanaerobaculia bacterium (assembly GCA_033762835.1). Classification (GTDB taxonomy): domain Bacteria; phylum Acidobacteriota; class Thermoanaerobaculia; order Multivoradales; family DATKCC01; genus JANRLG01. The sequence goes on along the minus strand of JANRLG010000300.1, from coordinate 37,659 downwards.
CGCTCCGACGGTGACGCTCCTGACCGAGGCCCCGGGTTGGGCGCCGGAGGAGGTCGAGCTGTTCGTCACTCTACCGATCGAATCCGCCGTCAACGGCGCCTCTGGCGTTCGCCGAGTGCGCTCGGTCTCAGCGGCGGGGATCTCCGTCGTTTGGGTCGAATTCGCCTGGGGTGAGGACGTGTATCGCGCCCGACAGATCGTCGCGGAGCGCATCGCGGGCGTCGAGTTGGCCGCCGGGGTCAGCGCGCCGCGCCTCGGCCCGGTGTCTTCGATCATGGGCGAGATCACCTTCCTCGCCTTGACCGCCGAGCCCGGCACGGTCGATCCCCGCGAGCTGCGGCGAGTGGCGGAAGTGGTCCTTCGACGCAATCTACTGGCGATTCCGGGCGTGTCCCAAGTCGTGCCGCTGGGCGGCGAAGTGCGCGAGATCCAGGTCGAGCTCGAGCCGGCGACCCTCGCGGCCCGTGGCGTGGGGCTCGACGAGGTGGCCGACGCCTTGGCGACGGCGAGTGCGAGTCCGGCGGCGGGCTTCCACGTCGACGCCGGCCAGGAGTATCTCGTGCGCGGCGTCGCCCGCGCCCGCACGGCCGCCGACTTCGCGAGCGCGGTGGTGCGCTCCGGCCCCGAGGGCGCCCTCACGATCGCCGATCTCGCTCGGGTGACCGAGGGCGACGAACCGAAACGGGGCACCGCGGCCTACGGTGGGCGACCGGCGGTGATTCTGTCGGTCCAGAAACAACCCGGAGCCTCGACCCTGGCGTTGACCCGCACGATCGACGCCGTACTGACCGAGCTCGAGCCGAGTCTACCCGCGGGCGTCCGGCTCGAACGGGAGAACTTCCGCCAGGCCGACTTCATCACCGTGGCGATCCGCAACGTGGCGAAGGCCCTCACCGAGGGCGCCGTGCTCGTCGTCATCATCCTCTTTCTGTTCCTGGGCGACTTCCGGGCGACGGTGATCTCCGCCCTCGCCCTGCCGACGTCCCTCGTGGCCGGCGTGCTGGTCTTCTCGGCCTTCGGGGCGTCGATCAACACCATGACCCTCGGAGGTCTGACGATCGCCATCGGGGCTTTGGTCGACGACGCGATCATCGACGTCGAGAACGTCCTGCGCCGACTCCGCGAGGAACGAGCCCGGCCCGCGGAAGACCGCCGGCCGGTCGTCGAGACCATCTTCCGCGCCTCGTCGGAGGTCCGCGGCGCCATCCTCTTCGCTACTTTGATCATCGGCTTGGTGTTCGTGCCGCTGTTTTTCCTTCCCGGCATCGAGGGCCTGCTGCTGCGCCCTCTGGGCCTTGCCTACCTCGCGGCCCTAGCGGCGTCGATGGTCGTCTCCTTGACCCTGACTCCGGCCTTGTGTCGGCTCCTACTGCCCCAAGGGCGGGCGGTTTCCCACGACGAGCCCCGGCTGCTCCGCTTTCTCAAACGGCGGTACGAGCGCGACCTCGCCCGGGTGCGGCGGCGCCCGGCGTGGTTGTTCGTGCCGGTCGCCCTGCTGCTCCTCGGTGCCGTGGCCCTGGTGCCTTCGCTCGGGCGTAGCTTCCTCCCGGAGTTCAACGAGGGTTCCCTGACGATTTCCGTGGTGGCGCCGCCCGGGACGTCGTTGGCAGATTCGGATGCCCTCGGGCGCGCCGTCGAGGAGACCCTGCTCACCTTCTCCGAGGTGGTCTCGACCTCCCGGCGGACCGGTCGCGCCGAGCGGGACGAACACCTTCAGGGCGCCAACGCCTCCGAGATGGAGGTCGTACTCCGGCCTGGTCGCGAAAAGGAGGAACTGTTGACGGCTCTGCGCCAAGCGGTCGCCACCTTGCCGGGCATCGTCGTCACCTTCGGACAGCCGATCAGCCACCGCATCGATCACATGCTGTCGGGGTCGAAGTCCAACTTGGCGATCAAGATCTTCGGTCCGGAGCTGGGAACGTTGCGCGCGCTCGCCCGCCGGGTCGAAGTCGTGCTCGGGCAGGTCCCGGGGATCGTCGACCTGTCGAACCAGGAGCAGGCACCGGTGCCGCAGTTGCTCTTCGACCTCGATCGCGCTGCCATGGCCCGGCACGGCGTTTCGGCCCGCGAGGTCGGGCGCAATCTCGAGGCGCTGTTCCAAGGGTCCCCGGCGGCGGAACTGGTGGACGACGGCCTCGTTTCCTTGGTGGTCCTGCGTTATCCGGAACGTCTGCGGGCGGACCGCTCAGCTCTCGCGGCAGCCCCCCTGGCGACTCCCGCGGGCCACGTGCTGCCCCTGGGCGCCGTCGCCACACCGCGGTTCGATCTCGGTCCAGGCCTGGTGCGGCGGGAGAACGTCCAACGGGTGGCACTGCTGTCGGCGAACGTCGCCGGGACCGACCTCGGCGGTACCGTCGAGCGCGCCCGCCGGGCCGTCGACGAGGCGATCAGCGTGCCGCCGGGCTATCGCATCGTTTTCGCAGGTCAGTTCGAGGAAGCCGCCCGCGGCACTCGCAACCTCGCCGGGATCGCCGGACTCGTGATCGCCGCCATCTGGGGCTGCCTGTGGCTCGCCTTCCGCTCGCATCGCCAGGTGGCGATCGTCCTGATCAACCTACCCCTGGCCTTGGTCGGCGGCATCGGGGCGCTGTGGCTCGCCGGTGGCACGGTGAGTGTCGCGTCCCTGGTCGGCTTCGTCACCCTCTTCGGCATCGCCGCCCGGAACGGCGTCTTGCTCGTCTCGCACTATCGGCACCTGCTCGCCGAAGGGGTTGCACTCGCGGAGGCGGTCCGGCGCGGATCGCACGAGCGGCTGGCCCCGGTGCTCATGACCGCCCTGACCGCGGCCCTCGCTCTCGTTCCCCTGGCCTTTGCCGGGAGTGAGCCGGGCAACGAAATCCAGAGCCCCATGGCCATCGTCATCCTCGGTGGCTTGCTGAGCTCGACCCTGCTCAATCTGCTGATGGTGCCGGTGCTGTTCGAACGTTGGGGGGTGCGGGAGTGATCCGTCCCACCTCACCACATCTTGGGCCTCACCCCCTCCCCGACCCCAATTTCTTGTGGTAGCTTCCCGCCGCCATGCTCAAACTCGATCGTCTGGAGATCTCCGGCTTCAAGTCTTTCGTCGACCCGGTCACGGTGTCCTTCGCGGGCGGCATCACCGCCATCGTGGGCCCGAACGGCTGCGGCAAGTCCAACATCTCCGACGCCATGACCTGGGTGCTCGGCGAGCAGAGCGCCAAGACGCTGCGCGGCGACAGCATGGAAGACGTCATCTTCAACGGTTCCGAGGGCCGCAAGCCCCTCGGCATGTGCGACGTCACTCTCCACCTCGACACCGATCCGAGCTTCCCCCACGCCGAGGCCGGCAAGTTGACCCTCGGCCGGCGCGTCTTTAGGAGCGGCGAGAGCCAATACCGATTGAACGGCAAGGTGGTGCGTCTCAAGGAGATCCGCGATCTGCTGATGGACACCGGCCTGGGCATCCGCGCCTACTCGGTGATCGAGCAGGGCAAGATCGGCCTGATCCTGTCGGGCAAACCCCAGGAACGGCGCAAGCTGATCGAGGAGGCCGCGGGCATTACGCGCTACAAGGCGCGCAAGCGGCTGGCGGAGGTCAAGCTCGAGGAATCGCGGGCCAACCTGCTGCGCTTGGACGACATCGTCGACGAGGTGGACCGCAACCTGCGCCAGTTGAAACGGCAGGCCGGCGCCGCGCGGCGGTACCAGGCCAAGCAGGAGGAGTACCGCGAGCTACTCGAGACGGTGCTCTTGGAGCGCTGGCGGGAGCTGTCCGGCCGGCGCGGTGAGCTGTCGGCCGGGCTCGCCGCCGCGCTCGACCTCGACGCGGGGCTCGCCGCCGCCGTCGCCCACGACGAGGCCACCCTCGCCGCCGGGCGTGAGGAACTCGACCGGCTGGCTGCCGAGGTCGCGGCCCGCCACCAAGCGAGCGCCGAGCTCAAGGCCACGATCGAAGGCCGCCAGGAGTTCTCGAAGGGCGCCCGGCAGCGCCTGCAGGAGATCGCCGAGCGCATTCTCGCCGGGCGCACGCTGCACGAACGGCGCAGTGCCGAGATGGTGCAGCTCTCCCTGGCCCTCGTCGGGCTCGACGAAACCCGCGAGGAGCTCGACCGCGAGCGCGCCTCGGCTGCCGACGCCGTGACCCGCGACTCCGACGCCATGGCCGCCGCCGAGCGCGAGGTCAAGGCCGCCGAGGCCAAGGCCGCGAGCCAACGCACCGAGGCCCAGGCACTCCAGGCCCAGCTCGAACGCCAGAAAGCCGAGGAGCGCCAGCTCGACCTCGCCCTCGAGCGCGCCAATGCCCGGCTCCACCACTTGGCCACCGGGCGCGCCGAGCAGGGCCACGAGCTCGCCCAAGCGCGCCAGAATCTCGAAGCGACCGGCACCCGCGTCACCGAACTCGAGGCGGCCCTCGAGCAAAGCCGCGCGGCTATCGCCACGGTGGCTGCCGAGCTCGAGGCGATCCTCAAGAAGGAAGCCCAGGCCACCGAGCTGCAACGCTCCCTCGAGCTGAATCTCTCGACCAGCCGGCAACGTCACAAATTGCTCGCGGAGTTGGCGCGCCACCAGGCCGAGCGCCGCGGCGGCCTGGAAGCCGCCCTCGCCCAGGCCGGCCTCGCCGAGCCCACCTACCTCGCCGACCGCGCCCAGGCCCTCGAGGGTTGGGAGCGCGCCCTCGACGCCTACCTGGGGGAGATGGCGGACGCCGTCGTGCTGGCGCCCGGGGTGGAAGCTCGGGACGTCGCGACTTCGCTACTCGGGCGCGCCGCGGCACGACTGCTGACGCCCTTGCCCGTGCCCACGGAGCCAGTCGTGGAGATCGACGACCCGGCGATCGTGTTGCCCCTGGGCCAGGCCCTGGGGTTGCCGCCGGAGCTCGCGACCGCTCTGCCGCCGGCGTTCTTGGTCACCACCGAGGCGGATGCCGAGCGCCTCGCCCACGCCCACCGCGCCGCGGCCTTCCTGGCGCCCGGCGGCCTGTGGTTCCAGGGTGGCTTGGTGACGATCGAAGGCCCGCGCGCGGAACCCGGCCAACTCGAACGGGAGCGCGAACTTCGCCGGCTCGAGAAGGAGCTGCCGCGCATCGAGAAGAAGCTCGCCGAGGCGCGCGAAACGCTCGACGCCCGCATCGCCGAACGCTCGGCCACCGCCCAGCGCCGCAGTGCCCGCGAAGCCGACCTGTCGAAGCTCCAGCAGGAACTCGCGGTGGCGCGGGCGCGGCGCGAGGACGCTTTGGTGCGCGAGCGCCGGTTGGGTCAAGAAAGTGAGGAGCTGGCCCGCCAGGAGGCGGTAGTCGAAACCGAGCGCAGCGGCCTCTCGGAGCGGCGCGCCCGCATCGGCGCCGAGCTCCAGGCCACCACCGAACGCCAGGCCACCCTCGCGGCGGCCCTCGCCCGGGCGGCCGAGGAGCTGGCCGCTGCCCAAGGCCGGCGCGAAAACCTGCGGGCCACGACGGCCGACCGCCGCGGCCGGCTCGAGCTCCTGGGTGAGCGCCTGGCCTCCCACGATCGCGAGCGCGGCCGGGTGCGCCGCGAGATCGACGAGAGCCAGAAACAAGTCCAGACCTGGGAGTCCGAGGAAGCCGCGTTGATCCGGAAGCGCGACGAGCTCGAGGCACAACGCGTCGCCGCCGAGGCCGAGCTGCAAGCGGCCCTCGAAGGCCGGGTGGTGGCCGACGAAGCGACCCTCGCGGCCCAGGCCGTGCTCGACCATCGGCGCAACGACCTGCGGACGCTCGAATCGGAGCTTGCCGGCCGCCGCCGCGAGCGCGAGGCCGCCCGCGAGCGGGTGGAGTCCCTGCGCGTGGCCGAGGCGTCGCTGCTCGGCGATGCCGAGCACCTCGCCCAGGCGTTCCAGGCCGAATTCGCCCGCGAATTGCCGGCCGAGGTCCCGCAGCGATTGACCGCCGAGCCCCTATCCGAGCCCCTATCCGAGTTAGAACGCCGCCTCGCCCACACCCGCGAGACGCTGGAGCGCCTCGGGCCGGTCAACCTGCTGGCCGTCGAGGAGCACGACGAGCAGGAGCAGCGGCTGGCCTTCTTGACCGTGCAGCGGGCGGACATCGTGGCCTCGGTCGAGAGCTTGAAGACGACGATCCGTGAGATCAACGCCACGTCCGCCGAGCGATTCCAAGAGACCTTCGACCAGGTCAACCGCAGCTTCGGCGAGATCTTCACCCAGCTCTTCCGCGGCGGCGAAGCCGAGATGCGGCTCCAGGAAGGGGAAGACGTGCTCGAGTGCGGCATCGAGATCGTCGCGCGGCCACCGGGGAAACGCCTGCAGAACCTCATGTTGATGTCCGGCGGCGAAAAGGCCCTGACGGCAGTGGCGCTGCTCTTCGCCCTGTTCAAGACCAAGCCGTCGCCGTTCTGCATCCTGGACGAGGTCGACGCGCCGCTCGACGATTCCAACACGGTGCGCTTCGCCGAGATGCTGCGCGGGATGTCGAAGGACACCCAGTTTCTGGTCATCACCCACAACAAGATCAGCATGGAAGCGGCGGGCAGTCTCTACGGCGTAACCATGGAGGAACGCGGGGTGTCGAAGCTCGTGGCGGTGGAGCTCGACGACGTCCAGCCGGTGGCTGCCACGGCTTGAGATCGATTCCCCGTTGCCTTCGCGACCGGCTTTCGGGTACATTTCCGCCGCTTCTTCGGAAGCCGTTCTCGCCTCGCGCCGATGTAGCTCAGCGGTAGAGCAGCCGCCTCGTAAGCGGCAGGTCACCGGTTCAAGTCCGGTCATCGGCTCCAGTCCCCCCTCCCGCCCACGACAGAAACGCCGAGCACCACGCCCACCCGTGCAGTTTCTACCGTGGTGAGCGTCGCCGGGCAGCGGTAGAAAGTACGCTTCACTCCGCAGGTGCCGAGCGTTAGGGTCGCAGCCCGAGGAACGGCGTCCGGTTCGACCGCGGCGGTGTTCTTCTCCCCCGCACACCGAGGAGAGCTTCCATGAGACGTTTCCTTTCCACTCGCTTCCGACTCGCCGTGGCGGCGACGGTTCTGTTCGCCGTGGCCGGCGCTTGGGTCGCCCTGGCCGAGATGGCGCGCCGCGGTGACGCCCTCGAACAACGCTTGGCGGCTCGCCAGGAGCTGCTGGCTACCCGCCCCCTACCGGCCGTGATCCAAGAAGGCTGCGACGGCATCCGGCAGTCGATCAGCTGCGGGGAGACAGTGACTACCACGATCCGCCCGACCGACTGCTCCACGGATTCCGGCGTGCTCTTCGACGAGATCTTCTTCGCCGGTCAGATCGGCCAGACGGTGACGATCACGATGACGTCGAACGACTTCGACCCCTACCTCGTGCTCTTCGATCCCGATGTCGAAGATGTCGCTGAGGACGAAGATTCCGGACCGGGCAACGGCGCCCAGATCACCTTTCGCTTGAACCGCACCTCGAACGACTGGTCGGTGACCCCGACGCCGCTCGAGCCCGACGTCACGGGTACCTACACGCTGTCCTTGGCCTGCTCGGGCACCGGCAACGACGGCTTCGTCTCCCACCCGAACGTTCCGGGCTTCCAGTTCAAGGTCACGATCCGCAGCGCGACAACCATCGCCGGCCGCCTCGAGCCCACCTGCTTGCCCGAAACCGTCTGTGTCAGCGGCGCCATCCCGGGCCGGCCGGAGGTGCTGCTGCGCGTCGTCGGTCCGCGCCCGAACGGTCTGCTGTGGCCCACGATCGTCAAGTTCACGACCGCCGAGGTGGAAGTGGTCGTGCGTCAGGTCCGGACCGGCCAGACCAAGACCTACCTTTTGGAGGGTGCCGCGCCGGGCTTCGACGAGCTCACGGGCCTCTTCGATCGCAACGGCTTCGTGCCCTGAGCGGATCGGCCGGCCTAACGGCCGGCCGCTACCCCGGATCTCTTTTGTTTTCTTGAGGTAGCGGCCGAACTTTAGTTCGGCCGACAGCCGCCCGCCACTTCGCGACCCGCTCGGTCGGATATGGCTTCAGGTCCACCGGCACGCGGTCGAGGATCTCGATCGCGTCCGGCCGGTGGGCCACCACCAGAGCTGAAAAGCGCACCCCGGCGGCCTTGGCGGTGCGCGCCGCGGCGGCGAAGGCGGGGTCGTGCAAGTCACTCGGACGCAGGGACTTGACCGGCCCCGTTTGGCACACGAAGAGCACCTCGGCGCGGTGTCCCGCCGCCACCTCCCGAGCCAGCTCGTGGAGGTGTTTCGTCGCCCGCTCGGAGACCGCGTCGGGAAAATAGGCGCGGCCATCGGGGTAGACCAGATGGCAGTTCTTGACCTCGATGAAGGTCTGGCGGCGGCCGCGGCGCAGCCAGAAATCGACCCGGGACCGGCCCTCCTCGCCGTAGACCCGCTCGGCCGCCCACTCGTCGAAACTCCCCAGCCACTCGAGCCTGCCTTCCGTCAGCAGGCGCCGGACGAGTTGATTGGGCATCGCCGTGTGGGCGCCGTAGAGCCGCCCGTCGGCCGCCACCAGCTCCCAGGTCCAGGCCAGCCGGCGCTCGGGGTTGGTCGAAGCCGACAACCAGACCGCCAAGCCCGGCCGGGTCAGGCCCTCCATGGCCCCGGTGTTGGCGCAATGCGCCGTCACCACGGTGCCGTCAGTCAACTCGACATCGACGAAGAAGCGTTTGTAGCGGCGAACGAGGCGCCCGGGGACGAGCGGCGCCGCGCGCGGGTACTCAATCCGCGGCATTCGCTCGCGCTTCCGCCCGCGCCAAGTCGAGCGTCTCGACGGCATGGCGCAGGTGCGGGATGACGATCGAGCCGCCGACCACGAGCGCGACGTTCAGGGCGTCGACGATCTCCTCGTCGCTCCAGCCCGCTTCGATGCATTCGAGCACGTGGTAGTCGATGCAGTCGTTGCAGCGCAGCACCATGGACGCCGTCAGGCCGAGCAACTCCTTGGTGCGCCCGGGCAAAGCGCCGTCGCGGTAAGCCGCGGTGTCCAAGTTGAAGAAGCGGTTCACACCCAAGTGATCGAGCCCGAGGATGCGTTCGTTCATGCGTTGGCGATAGGCCCGGAAGTCGTCGAGCGTGCGGGCGGTCATGAGTTCTCCTTCTGGCGGGCAGCCGCCAAGATCTGTTGCACCCGCGCCTCGGCGGCCTCGAGCGGAGAGATGCCCGCGGCGGCCGCGGCCCTGAACAGCTCGGTCAACAAGTCGCCGATGGCGTCGAGGCGAGTCCCGATGACTTCCTCGGAGACGCCTTGGCTTTGCAGGTGGAAGGCCGTGGCGCCGCCGCCGTTGATCACGTAGTCCGGGGCGTAGAGGATGCCGCGCTCGTGCAGGCGCTGGGCATCGGCGTCCTCGGCCAGTTGGTTGTTGGCCGAGCCACCGACGATGCGGCAACGGAGCTCGGGAATCGACGCCGCCGAGATCGTGGCGCCCACGGCGCAGGGGGCGTAGACGTCGCAGGCCAGCTGGCGGCCCTCCTCGGGCGTGGCGGTCGAAGCGTTGAGCCGCGTGGCCAGCTCCTCTGCCTTGCCGGCCACGGCGTCGGTCAACACCAGCCGCGCGCCGGCCGCGGCCAACGACTCGGCCAGCGGCCGGCCGACGCCGCCGACGCCCTCGACCACGATCGTCTTGCCCGCGGGATCGTCGCTGCCGTCCAGGTGGCGCAGGGCGGCGCGAATGCCGGCGTAGACGCCGCGGGCGGTGTAGGGCCCCGGGTCCACGGCGGGCTCGCCCACGGCTCGCAGGCCGTGTACCCAGCGGGTGAAGCGGCCGATGTGAGCCATGTCCTCGGGCGTCGAACCGAGGTCCTGGCCGGTCCCGAAGGCGCCGTTCAGGCTCTCGACGAGGCGGCCGTACCGTTCGAGGAGAGCCAGCCGGGCCGCGCCTTCGACGGGTCGTGACAGGGCCAGGACGGCTTTGCCGCCGCCCACGGGCAAGCCAGCGATGGCCCATTTCTCGGTCATGCCGCGGGCCAAACGCAAAGCGTCGTGCAGGCCGTCGGCGGGACGGGGGTAGACCTTGATGCGGGTACCGCCGACGGGGCGGCCCAGCGTGCGGTCGTGGCAGGCGATGAAGATCCAGGCGTCGCTAGCGTCGTCGTGGTGCATCACGACCTCGCCGGGCCAGCCGGTCAACAGGGATTCGAGCGAGTGCATAGTGCGAAGTCTATCCTTCCGTTATCCTCCGGCTCGAGGTACACCATGCCCAGCCGCGAGCTCCAAACTCTCCTGACCGTCTTCCGCGCCCGTCCCCGCCGCGGCGGCACCGTCGCCCCGATCGAGCGGGTGCGTGCCGACTTCGAAGCCTTCCAGGCCGCCCTGCGAGCGCCTACGGACTTCACCGCCGAACCCATTTCCGCGGGTGGCGTGCCGGCCGAGTGGATCGTGCCTCACGGCCCTCGGCCGGAGCGCACGGTGTTGTTCTTCCACGGTGGGGGTTATGCCAGCGGCTCGCTCGGCACCCACCGTGCGTTGGTGGCGCGGATCGCCCGCGCAACCCCGGCGCGGGTGCTCCAGGTCGGCTACCGGTTGGCCCCGGAAGACCCCTTCCCCGCTGCTTTCGAAGACGCCCGGGCTGCCTACCGCTGGCTGCTCGACACCGGCGTCGAGCCCGCGACCCTGGCGGTGGGTGGCGACTCGGCAGGGGGCGGCTTGTCCCTGGCGCTCCTGTGCGCCGCTCGGGACGCCGGGGAACCGCTGCCGGCGGCCTGGTTCGGCCTGTCGCCGTGGACCGATCTCGGCCATACGGGCGAGTCGATCGTCACCCGGGCGGAACAGGACCCGCTGTTCACACCGGAGAGTCTGGAGGGCATGGCCGCCTTGTACGCCGGGGATCACCCGCGAACTCACCCGGCGATTTCGCCTCTGTTCGCGGATCTCCACGACCTGCCCCCGGGCCTGCTGCAAGTGGGAACGGCCGAGCTGCTGCTCGACGACTCGACGCGCCTGGCCCGGCGGCTCGAGGCGGCCGGGGTCACGGTCGAGCTCGACGTCTGGGAGTCGATGTTCCACGGCTGGCAGCTGTTCGCCAGCATGTTGCCGGAGGGCCAACAAGCCCTCGAGCAGGTGGCCGCCTTCGTGCGCCGAAACACCGCCGTCGCCGCCGAGGTGCGCCCGTGATCGACTTCGCCACCCTCGCCGCCGAAGACCGTCGCGACCCGCTCGCCCCGCGGCGCGACGAGTTCCTGTTGCCCGCGGGCGTCGTGTACCTCGACGGCAACTCGCTCGGCCCCCTGACCCGGCGGGCCGCCGAACGGGTCGGTGAAGTGATGCTCGAGCAGTGGGGCGAGAGCCTGATTCGGTCGTGGAACGAACACGGCTGGATCGAGCTGCCGCGCCGAGCCGGAGCCAAGATCGCACGGCTGATCGGTGCCGCGCCGGACGAGGTGGTGGTGGCGGATTCGACCTCGGTCAATTTGTTCAAGGTGGCCGCCGCGGCCCTGCGCGCGCGACCGGGCCGGCGGGTGATCGTTTCGGAGGCGGGCAACTTCCCCACCGATCTGTACACCCTCGAAGGTTTGCTGGACCTGCTCGGCCCAGGGTTCGAGCTGCGCCGGGTCGAACGCGAGGAGATCGGCGCCGCGCTGACCTCCGAGGTCGCTGCCCTGTGCCTGACCCACGTCGACTTTCGCACCGGCGCTCGCCACGACCTCGCGGGGTTGACCGCCGCCGCCCACCATGTGGGTGCCCTGGCGATCTGGGACTTGGCCCACAGTGCCGGCGCCTTGCCCGTGGAACTCGGCGTCGCGGATGCCGATCTCGCCGTGGGTTGCGGCTACAAGTACCTGAACGGCGGTCCCGGAGCGCCGGCCTTCGTCTTCGCCGCCCGGCGCCTGCAGGAGGAGCTGAGAAGCCCCCTCCAGGGCTGGCTCGGCCACGCCGCGCCCTTCGAGTTCGCCGGCCACTACCGGCCCGCCCCGGGCATCGACCGTTTCCAAAACGGAACGCCGCCGGTCCTGGCCCTGGCCGCCCTGGACGCGGCGCTCGAGGTCTGGGACGGTCTCGAGATGACCGCCGTGCGGGCCAAGTCGATGGCCCTGACGAGCCGTTTCATCGAACTCGTCGAGGCCGTGTGCGCCGGTCTCGGGCTCCGCCTCGCCTCGCCGCGGAACCCGGAGGAGCGCGGCAGCCAAGTCTCCTTCGCCCACCCGGAAGCCTACGCCGTCATGCAGGCGCTCATCGCCCGCGGCGTGATCGGCGACTTCCGGGCTCCCGACCTCCTACGTTTCGGTTTCGCCCCGTTGTACGTGGGCTTCGAGGACGTCGGCCGGGCCGTTGCGGCCCTGCAGGAAGTTCTGGCGACGGAAGAGTGGCGGCAGGAACGGTGGCAGCAGCGCGCGACCGTGACGTGAGGCGCCCCTCTGGTATATTCAGGCGCCCTTTGTTAACCCCTAACCGGAGGTTCTCCTTATGCAGGTGTCCGGCCCGCACGAGATCCGCAACGTCGCCGTCGCTGGCCACAGCGCCACCGGCAAGACGACCACCGTCGCGGCACTGCTCTACACGAGCGGCGCCACCCCGAGGCAGTTGAAGGTGGATGACGGCAACACCGTCACCGACTTCGACAAGCAGGAAATAGAACGGCGGATCTCGATCGGATTGGGCGTGGCCCACGGGGCTTGGCGCGGGAACAAGATCAACCTGCTCGACTGCCCCGGCTACGGCATTTTCTTCACCGAAACCCGCGCCGCCCTGCGCGCCGCCGACGCCGTGATCCTGGCCGTCAACGGGGTTTCGGGCGTCGAAGTGGTCACCGACAAGGTGTGGTCCACCGCCGAGGAGCTCGAGCTTCCCGTGCTCGTCCACTTGACCAAGATGGACCGCGAGCGCGCCGACTTCGAGCGCACCCTGGCCAACCTGCACGAGCACTATGGCCGCGCCGTAATGCCCATCCAGGTGCCGATCGGTTCGGAGGCGGGCTTCAAAGGCGTGGTCGACCTCGTCACCCGCAAGGCCTACGTCTTCGATCGCGACGGTAACGGCAAGGGCAAGGAAGTGCCCGTGCCGGCAGAGGTGGCGGACGCGGTCGAAGAGCACCACGGCAAACTCGTTGAGGCGGTGGCGGAATCGAACCTCGAGCTGCTCGAGGCCTACTTCGAACAAGGCGACCTGCCGCCCGAGGACCTGGTCAAGGGCCTGCGGCTCGCGGTCAAGAAGCGCTTGATCTTCCCGCTGACGATGGGCTCCGACCTCCACGGCATCGGCGCCTCGGCTTTGGCGGACGCCATCGTCGATTGGCTGCCCTCGCCCGCCGACCGCGAGTTCCCCGTGGGCGACGGCTCGAGCCTGCCGGCCCATCCGGCGGCGCCCCCCGCGGCCTTGGTGTTCAAGACGATCAGCGACCCCTACACCGGCAAAGTTTCGATCTTCCGCGTGGTGGCCGGGACCTTGAAGGCCGACTCGACCCTGTGGAACCCTCGGCTCCAGGACAGCGGCAAGATCGGCCAGTTGCTCCACCTCCAGGGCAAGCAACCGACCAGCGTGACCGAGCTGGTGGCCGGCGACATCGGCGCCGTCGCCAAATTGAAGGTCACGCTCACGGGCGACACTCTGTGCGACAAGGCCCACCCGCTCACCCTCGGCTGGATTCCGGTGCCCGAACCCGCGATGTCCTTCGCCCTCGAGCCCAAGAGCAAGGGCGACGAAGAAAAGATCGGCGAGGCCCTGCACAAGCTCATGGAGGAGGATCTGACGCTGCATCTCGGCCGCGATCCCGACACTCACGAGCTACTGCTGTCGGGCAGTGATCAGCTGCACAGCGAGATCACCATCGCCCGGCTCAAGGACCGCTTCAACGTCGAGGTCATCCTGCATCCGCCCAAGGTGCCCTATCGCGAGACCATCACGCGCGCGGCCGATGGCCACGGTCGGCACAAGAAGCAGAGCGGCGGTCGCGGCCAGTTCGCGGACTGCAAGATCAAGATGGAGCCGCTGCCGCGCGGCGGAGACTTCGAGTTCGTCGACGAGATCTTCGGCGGCTCGATCCCCCACAACTACCGACCGGCGGTGGAAAAAGGCATTCAGGAGGTGCGCCGCCGCGGGTTCTTGGCCGGCTTCCCGGTGGTCGACTTCAAGGTGCGCCTGCTCGACGGCCAGTACCATGACGTCGATTCGTCCGAAATGGCCTTCAAGATCGCGGGTTCGCTGGCTTTCAAGGACGCCATGCAGACGGCCCGACCGACCATCCTCGAGCCGCTCATGAAGGTCGAGATCACCTTGCCCGAGGACACCATGGGCGACATCATGAGTGACCTTTCCCAGCGCCGCGGCCAGCCCCAGGGAATGGACGCCGTCGGCGGCGGACAGCAGATGATCAAGGCCGTGGTCCCGATGTCCGAAATGCTCAACTATGCCCAGGCGCTGCGGTCGATCACCCAGGGCCGCGCCAGCTTCCACATGGAGTTCTCCCACTACGAAGAGGTACCGCGGTTGCTCCAGGAGAAGATCATCGCCAACGCCAAGAAGGTCGAACACGACGAGGAGTGAGCTCTCTTGGATCCCCAGCTGCTGGCTCTCGGTCTCGTCTGGTTCGTCGTCTTCGTCTTCTCGACCACTTGCCACGAGGCCGGGCATGCCTGGGCGGCCCTGAAGCTAGGTGACCCGACCGCCTATCTGGGCGGTCAGGTCAGTCTCAATCCGATCCCCCACGTGCAGCGGGAGCCCTTCGGCATGGTGCTCGTGCCGCTGCTTTCGTTCGGGCTTTCCGGCGGGGGCTGGATGTTCGGTTGGGCGAGCGCCCCGTTCGACCCCCACTGGGCCGCCCGGTACCCGCGGCGTTCGGCATGGATGGCCCTCGCCGGGCCGGCGGCGAACCTGGTGCTGGTGGTGCTCGCCGGGTTGGCGCTGCGGATCGGCTTTGCCGCGGAGCTGTTCGCAGTGCCCGATCCGGCGCAGAAGTTCGGGCTCGACTCGCTGTTCGTCGGCACCGGCGGCGCCACCGATGCCCTCGCCACGGCCCTGTCGGTGGCCTTCACCCTGAACGTCGTGTTGTTCGTCTTCAACCTGATCCCGCTGCCCCCTCTGGACGGCAGCGGCGCCCTGCCGCTCGTCCTGCCCGCGAGTTGGGTCGCGCGTTACCGTGAGTGGTTCAGCCACCCGGCCATGGGTTTCCTCGGTCTGATCGTGGCCTGGCGGGTCTCGGGGTTCGTCTTGCTCCCGGCCCTTCGGTTCGCCATCGGACTGCTGCACAGCTGAGGGCGCCACGAATCAAGAGTTGTCAGAATTCGAATTGAAACTGACAAATAGTGACCGCCCGGCTGACGCTGCCTCGGAGTAACCCCTGTTCGGTGCAGTTCAGCGCCCCGTGGCATGAATGGTGCTTCCGTAACTGTGTAAATCCACCGTTTTTTCTTCGCGGCTCCGCATGAAGCGGAGGCCGCGCTTAGACAGGAGAGGTGTATGCACAGGAAGTCAGAAGCAGGCTTCACGCTGATCGAGTTGTTGATCGTCGTGACGGTCATCGGCATTCTGGCCGGAACGCTGATTCCGGGGCTGGTCGACAAACTGAACCAGGCGAAGTACTCGGCAGCGGCCTATGAGATGCGGCTCGTGATGGACCATTGGGTCGGCATCACCCCCCAGCTCCCCGCGCCCGCGGACTTCGCCCGCACCGGGGAGCCGCTCGATGTCGACTCGAAGTTCCCGCTCACCGTCGAGGCCCGGGAACTCGAAGAGCTGTTCGAGATCGAGGTCCCGGAGCGGGACCCCTGGGGCCAGCTTTACGAGTACCGCGTCGATGCGTTTCCTTCGCGCTGCCTGTTGATCCGCACGAAGGGCGGCGACGGACAGTGGGACAGCACCCGTTACATCTCCGGTACCCTGATCCCCGTCAACGACCGCCGCAGTGATCTGGTGATGATCGATCGCCGCTGGATTCAGCGCTGGGATCCGGTCTGGCGGGGACAGGTCCCGATCATCCCCGTTGCGCGGCCACCGCTGCCCCCGCGAATCTTGCCGCCCATGCTGTGAATGAAAAAACCGGATGAAGCAAGCCGAGACTTCGGTTCCTCCACCCGGCCCCGAGAGCGAGATCCCTACGAGTGGGGACTCTGGCGGCGATCTCGCTCTCGCCCATCACGAACAGCTCGGCGTACCGAATCTGTTCCCGACGTGGCGTCAAAGCACCGGAAAACCGTCGCGGTCCACCGTGCCGCCCAGGTCCGAGCTGTCCGGATCGAGGGCCGGCAGCAGGTAGTAACGGCGGGTGCCGGTGGCGACTTGTTCGATCCACACTTCGACCTGAGCGGTCGTGAAGCGCACGATGGTGGGCCACAAACGCCCGTTCGGACGCGGCCCAACGACCCGCAGGAGGACTTCCGGACGGCCCGCCACGGCGCCGCTCACGCAGGCCGTCTGGACGAGGCAAGCGCTCTCGCTCTTGCCGGCGAGGTTGCCGGCAAGGCGGACCTTGTAGCGGAAGCCGGGCACCGAGGGGGACGTCAGGTACGGGCCGGCCGGCGGATCGGGCGGGGTGAAGACCGGCTCTTCGTCGAGCTCGAAGGTCTGCACGCGGGCCGCGACGCCGGTGTCGCAGGGGTTACCGCTGAACGGTGCCTCCCGCCAGACTTGCCAGGTCGCCGCGAGCTTGCCGCCAGGCCCGAAGGCGACGCGGGTCGCCCGCAGATGGTGCTCGGGGCCGAAGGTCTCGGTCGTCGGATCGTCAAGGCGGATCGAGAAGACCGAGGGGTCGAGGAAACGACCATCGGAGTTGAGCAACAGCGCGTAGGTTCCCTCGGTGTCGAAGGGCTGGGTGGGTTCGCTCCATTGCAGAGCGGCCCGTGAACCGTCGAGATCCGCCGCCAGGGTCGGCGTTCCAAGAATGAGCGGCAAGGGCCAGTAGAAGGGCTCGCCGATGCGGTCGCCCGCCGCCGTCAGCTTCTCGACCAGTGCCGTCGTGCCCGTCCCCAAGGCGATCGACTTGTAGGTGATCAGCACCCCCCCTTGGACGACCGCCAGGGACACACCCTGCTCCTGTTGATCGGGCGGGCCGAGGTAGAGCACTCGCCAGGAGGGAGCGCCGGTCGAAAGCGGACCGACGATCACACTGTGGTCCCCGGGCCGCGGCCATGCCACGAGCACGTTGCTCCCGGAGGTCATGACCGCCGCCAGCTGCGGTGCCGAGCGATACAGAAGGTCGGATGCCGCGAAGGTCGCGGCGGTGCGGGTGGCGCCGACGGTAAAACCTTGGGCATTGAAGATGCGACCGCGGATGGCGAGGCGAACCGGGCTCGCGGGGGTCGAATCGAGCTCGGTCCAGACGATCGAGAAGAAACCGTCCGAGGAGCTGGCGAGGGCTGGACCACCGAGCGCGGGAGTTGGCCCAAGGGTGAGCACCGATTGCACCGAGCCGACCGGCGTACCGTCCTCACCCAGGCGCCGGAACTGGATCTCGCGGCGGGAGGCCGAAATCTGCTGAAGCCAAGCGACGACGAAAGTGCCGTCCGCTTGACGGACGACGCGCGCCCCGGAGGCTTTGCCGGACACGCCCGCGACCGCCGGACTGACGGCGATCTGGGGACCCTCCGGGAACCCGGCGGCGCCGACTCGACGGGCCACGACGTTTCCTTCCTGGAGCCAGACCGACAAGAAGCCCACCGCCCCACGGGAAACGACTTGGGGTTCGGAATGACCGCAGGACTCGATAGCCTCGGGCAGGTTCGATTCTTCCCCACGCAGGGGAACGGGACGTAGATCGGCCGCAGCGGGCCACACGATCAGAAGCGAGAGGAGACTCAACAAGTATCGCATCACGACCTCCTTGAAATGCTCTGGCAGCATACACAGAGAGCCGACAGTGCGCAAGGGGGTCCAGCGCATTACACTCCCCTCATGCCGATCACCACCGAAGACTTTCGCCAAACCTTGCGCCACTTCCCTGCCGGGGTGACCATCGTCACGGTCAAGACCGGCGACGAAATCCACGGGTTGACCGTCAGCGCCTTCGCCTCGGTCTCCCCCGATCCGCCGCTCATCGCGGTCATCATCGACCATCGCCACCACGCCCACGACTTGCTCGAGAAGCCCGGTGCGGTGTTCGCCGTGAACATCTTGCGCGAGGACCAGGTGGAGCTGTCGAACCGCTTCGCTTGGTTGAAGGACGGCGATCGCTTCGCCGAGGGCAACTGGCAAACCGCCGTCACCGGCGCGCCCGTCCTGGCCGATGCCCTGGCCTGGATGGACTGCACCATCCACGGCCGCTACGCCACCGACAACAACACCACCTACTTCGGCGTCATCCAAGCCGCTCACGTCCCGGAGCCGGACGCTCCGCCGCTCGTGTACTGGAATCGCGAGTACCGGAAGCTGGGCCTGCTGGAGGGGTGAAGGCTCCAGGCCGCCGACTGGCAACTCCCCTGAGTCACCGATAAACCACCCGCTCCCGAATACGCCCGAAGCCCAACCGATCGAACAGCTCGTCGGCAGCTGAGCGCTCGGCGCCTGCGAAGAGGGGCACCGGCGGCGCTGGCGCTTCTGGAGCCACACGGCTCAAGCGCTGGGAGAGCAAAGCCGCCTCGCGGTCGGCGACGAGCTTGTCGTAGCTGGTGCGGGCGCCCCGGACCGGCAGGCTCGGCAGCTCTTCGAGCCGGGCGTAGAGCTCCTCGAGACTGCCGAAGGTGGTGAGCAGCTGGGCGGCGGTCTTCTTGCCGATGCCGGCGACGCCGGGGATGTTGTCCACCGGGTCCCCGGCGAGGGCGAGCAGATCGGCGATTTGGTGCGGGGCCACGCCGAAGCGCTCGGCGACGGCCGCCTCGTCGTAGCGCTCCCCCTTGGCGAAGTCGAGAAACTCCACCCCGGGACCCACCAACTGGGCCAAGTCTTTATCCGAGCTGACTACCACCGCCGGCCCCCAGGCCTCCTGGCGAGCCCGTTTCGCCCAAGCGGCCACCAGGTCGTCGGCCTCGTAGCGGTCGTCGATGGCGGTCGTGGCGCCGAGCGCCGCGGCGAGCTCGAGGCAGGTGTCGAGCTGCTCCTCGAGCTCGGCCGGAGGCAGCTCACGTTGGGCCTTGTAGGGCGGGTACAGCTCATTGCGGAAGCTCGTCACGAGACTGCCGTCGAAGGCCACCGCCAGCCGGCTCGGAGCCTCGGTGCGGATCAGCTGGAGCAGGAAGTTGGCGAACCCATAGACGGCGTGCACCGGCCGACCGGAAGGGTCGCGGATCGTCGGCGGCAGGGAAAAGTAGGCGCGAAAGGCGTAGGGCGAGGCGTCGACCAGGACGGCGGCGCCGCTCACGGCTCAGCCTTCCGATGCTCCGCGAGCCGCTCGGCGAGGGCGGCGGGGATCGGCACCGGCTTCACGTCGGGCGCCAACCGGCAGCAGACCGAGGTCATGCGTCCCTCCGCGAGCAGCGTCTCCCCGCGTTGGAACCGTACTCCGAAGGTCACCGAGCTCGTCCCCAGGGCCAGCACGGAAACCTCGAGATCGAGTTCGTCTCCGAAGCGTGCCGGGCTCTTGTAGTCGCACGACGCTCCGACCCGCGGCCAGCCGATGGGCACGCCGTCCGTGACCTCGTGAACCTCGAAACCGAGGTGGCGACGCAGGGCGTGCTCGGCGGTCTCCATGAAGACGAAGAACCGCGAGAAGTGGACGATCCCCGCCATGTCGGTGTCGGCGAACTCGACCCGACGGCGCGCGACGAACGGCTTCACGCCGCGGACTTTCCGGCCCGTGCCTTGAACGACCAAGTGAAGTGGAAGCGCGCTACCTCGGTGCCGTCGGCCAGCCGGCCGATGGTCTCAGCCCGCACCGTGCGCGGCTCCCCGGTGGCGACCGCCTCCTGGACGGCGCGGGTGATCTCGGCGCCCTGCTCACAGGTGAAGGTAGTACGACCATCGGCTTTCTTGCCGTAGCTGGCCTCGAGCTTCACGACCAGCATGGCTACCGAGGCGCCGGTCTCCTCGGTAGCCAACCAGGCCAAGGCGCCGGTCGACAGTTCGGCGGCCATGGCCAGGGCTGCGAAGTAGATCGAACGGAACGGGTTCTGGCTGCGCCAGCCGTAGGGTACGGCAACCCGGCAGGTGGTCTCCCCGAGCTCCACCACCCGCAACCCGGCGAACCAGGCCAAGGGCAGACGGGTGAAGGTGAAGAGCCGGAACCAGAAGGGCGAAACCAGCTTGCGGCGTAGGCCTGCGGCCCGTTCGGCACTCATGGCGTGGTGGGCTCCTTCGGGGCCGGAGCCGGCTCCTTGATGGGGAGGTCGCGCGGCACGCCGAGCTCCCGCGGCGCCCCCAAGTCCCGTGGAGCGCCGAGATCACGCGGCGCACCGGGGTCGCGCGGCGCACCCAACTCCCGTGGCGTACCCAGCTCCCGCGCCGCACCGAGATCCCGCGGGGCGCCCGGATCGCGGGGAAAGCCGCCGAGGCCGGCGACCAGCACGAGATCGTGGGCCGCCAAGCCCTTCTCGCCGGCGCGCAGGGTGAACTCGAAGACGAACTCGCGATTCGGCAGGCGGGCCTCGATGCCGCCCGAGGGCAAGGAACTGGCGTGAACGAAGGCCGTCCGGTACGGCGAGTCCGGATGGCGGGAATCGAGCGTCCACAGGTGGTCCGAGATCTCGGCCAGGTAACGCATGAAGCCGTACCCCTTGTCGGGGTCGAACCAGTGGCAGGTCCCGCGCACCCGGGAGCCTTCCTCGCCCCAACGCTTCGGGTCCGGCACCGGCGCCGGCGGCAGCAGGTTGGGCACCAGGTAGCCGGACAGGAACAGATCGGCCTGGTTTTGGAGCGCCTGGGAGACGTTCTGGAAGGCCAGCACTTCGATGCGCAGGCCGCGGTTCTGAAGCGCCTCGACGACCTTGACGAAGTCGCCGTCGCCCGACACCAGGACGACGCGGTCGAGGCGCTCGGACTGGAGCAGCATGTCGACCGCCATGTCGAGGTCGGCGTTGGCCTTGCCGTAACGTTCGCCGCTGGCGTCGTGGTACCAACGCACGGGCTTCTCGACCACCTTGAAGCCGCTGTCGCGCAGCCGTGAGTGGAACTCGAGCACTTTGGTGTAGGTCGGGTCGCCGCTGCGCGCCCGCTGCTCGTCAAAACGCACGTAGGCGTTCATGCGCACGGGGTCGCCCCCGCCGCGGCAGGCGAGCTGGCGCAGGACGTCGTACTGCAAGCCCCGCCCACCGTTCATGGTGACGTTTTCGACGTCGACGTAGATTCCGATCTTACGGCCCAAGATGGTGCTCCCTTTCCACTGGCTCGAAGCGTCGATTCTCTCCCGACGACACTACTTTCGGCTACTCCCGAGGGGCAGGGACACGGACCCAAGTCGCCAACAGAGCCGTGGCGAACCCAGCCAACAGGGCACCGCAAGTGAACGCGACGCTTGCGCCGGCGAGCTGCCACAGTGCCCCGAACGCCACCGAGGCGGGCAAGGCGCACAGTCCGATCACGCCGTGATACCAACCGAACGCGGCACCGCGGCGAGCGGCGGGCACGAAGTCCGCCACCAGGGCCTTCTCCGCGCCCTCGACGAGGGCGTAGTGGAGGCCGTAGAGGGCGAACAGCCCCCAGACCTGCCACGCCGTCGTCGCCCCGGCGAGACCCAGGTACACCAGTCCGTACAGCCCCCAACCGCAGGTGATCACCCGGCGACGCCCGAGGCGATCCGACAGCCCTCCGCCCCACGTGGCGAGGCCCGATTTGACGGCGTGTAGGAAGGCCCACAGCAGCGGCACGGCGGCGGCGGGGACTCCGAGCTCCACCGCGCGCAGGAGCAGGAAGGCGTCCGTCGAGTTGCCGAGGGTGAAGAGCGCCAAGGTCACGAGGTAAGGTGCCAAGGCCCGGCCTTCCCCCGGTGCCAGCCCGAGACCCCCGGCCGCCGCGGGCACGGCCTCGGGCACCAGCCGTTCGCGCACGCCGAAGAGCACCACCAAGGGTGCCAGGAGACCGGGCAGGAAGGCCCACAGGAAAACCGTCTCGAGCCCCCAGCCGAAAGCCAACAGCGCCGCCGCCACGAGCGGACCCACGAGCGCGCCGGCATGGTCCGCCGCGCGATGGAAACCGAAGGCGCGCCCGCGGTCGGCGGGGTCCACCGCGGCTGCCAGCAGGGCGTCCCGCGGGGCACTACGCAGGCCCTTGCCGACCCGGTCGGTCAAGCGCACGGCGAGCACCTGGCCGACCGAGCCGGCGAAGGCCACCAGCGGCCGGGCCACCCCAGCGAGGGCGTAGCCGGCCACTACCCAGGGCTTCTTGCGTCGGGAACGATCGGAACCCCAGCCCGCCAGGAGCTTCAGGAAAGCGGCCAGCGACTCGGCGGCGCCTTCGACCCACCCCACGGCCAACGCCCCGGCACCGAGACTGGTGGCGAGCAACACCGGCAACAGCGGATAGATCATTTCGCTCGCCACGTCCGACAGAAAGCTCGTGACGCCGAGCAACACCGCCAGCCGCGGCAGGGGCCGCCGCGTCCTCACGCCGGCACTCGCCACCGTCGACGGTAGAGCCACAGTCCGAGGGCGCCGAGCAAGGCGCCCAAAGTGTTGAAGATGACGTCGTCGATGTCGCTGGTCCGGCCCGGGATCAGCCGTTGCACCAGCTCGACGGTGATCGACAGGGTCGCCGCGAGCCCCACCGTGTGCAGCAGCCGCCACGCCGGATGCCGGACGCGCGACAATCCGGCGAGGGCGACGCCCACCGGCACGAACAACAGCACGTTGCCGACGACGTCGTAGAGCAGATAAAGCAAAATTTCTTGCTGCCGGGGGCCGCCTCGTAAGGCGGCCCGAAAGGCGCGCCAGTGATGATCCAGCGGGGTGACATTGACACCGCCGGGAGGTTCCTCGGGGCGCAACGTGGCCGTCAGGACGGCAAAAACGGCGAGACCTGCCACGGTAGCCCACCGCCTGCGCACTGTGTGTCCCCAGAGGCTCATACCATCCCTACCGCTCGCCGATCCGCGCGGCGCGAGGCATTCTCGCACGGTCGGGGGGACAGGATCGGGCGGATCGGGCGTTCGCCGCCGGAGGCAGCAGATGACGAGTGCGCACTCGGGACCCGTGTCCGTGACCCACAGCCGGCGATTCGCCGAGCTCGAGGCTTTCCATGCCGCGGCCACCGCCGCGCGGCTGACGCCGGTGGGCCTGGTGCTGCCGCACCTCGAACTCGGCTCGCCGCCGGTGGGCACGGAGTTAGCCTTCGACTGGCGCCTCGCCGACGACACCGGGCTGTTCGTCGGCCGGGCCGAGGTGGTGGAAGTGACCGGTCCGCGCGCCACCCTGCGCATGATCGAGCTCGATCCCGGCTGTCGTGTCGCCCGACTCTTCGCCGGATCTCTCGACCAACGCCCGGAACCCGCGCGACCGCCCGGCCGAGACCCCGACGACAGCGTCGTGCGCTTGGTCCAGCGCACCTACCAAACCGCCCCGGACGCCCACCCCGCGGTGGCAGCGATCCCCGACGTCTTCGTTCCGCCCGAGCCCGTGCCGAGCCCGCCCGCCCGCTCTGCCGCGCCGCCCGAGCCGATCAGACCTCCAGCCGCTCCGCCGGCCGCGAGCGCCGACGAGCAACCGCTCCTCATCGCCGCCCCACGCCGCCGCCTGTGGCCAGTGGCGGCGGCGCTGGCGGTGGCCCTCGGGCTCGGCCTGCTGGCCCGCCTCGCCTTCCCGCGGATCGAGCCCATCCTCGCCGAGATGCTTTCGGACGCTCCCGCCGTCGACGTCACGACTCTCGACGTGCCCCCCGCGGGGGTTCAGCCTTCGACGCTGCCGCCGCCCGTGGCACCAGTCGTCGAGCCACCCCAGCCCGTCACGGAAACCGTCCCCGTCGAGCCCGCTGTCGAGGGAGCGTCCGCACCGGACCCCGAGCCACCCGCGGTCGCTCAGCGGCCCCTCGACCGCCTCCGTTCGATCCGCTGGGAGCGCGAGGGGGACACCACCGTCGTCACGCTCTTGGGCAACGGTTCGGCCCACGAGGAGCGCCTGCTGCACACTCGGCTCGACGCCCCCCAGCCGCGCGAGCTGCTGAAGGTCCGCGGAGTCGACTTGCCGTTTCGGCAGTCCGCAATGGACGTCGGCACGCCGGAGCTCCAGCGCATTCGGGTCGGCTTCCACCCGAAGCCGGTGGCCAACGAGCTGCACATCGTGCTCGACTTGCCCAGCCACGACATTGCGTTGACCGAATTTCGCGCCGAAGGCCAGGTCTATCGCCTCGTGTTGTCGCGCCGGCCGTGAGTTCGCTGGTAGCGTTGGCGGATCATGGAGCGCCTCCGCCCCCGTCCCTTTCCTCCTGAAGACTCCCCCTGCGGCTGGCTCGAGCCGCTGCCGCAGGGCCCCGCGGCCCGTCCACTCGAGGGCGACACCACGGCCGACTTGGTGATCGTCGGCGCCGGCTTCACCGGTCTCGCCGCCGCCCGCCGGGCCGCCGAGTTGGGTCGGCGCACCGTCGTGCTCGACGCCCAACGAGCCGGCGGCAGTGCCTCCGGGCGCAGCTCGGGGTTCGTGGTGGACCTAGCGGGGTTCACCAAGGCCTTGGGCGGCGAGGCCACCGAAGCCTCGATCCGCCTCGCCCGCCGGGGCATCGCCGAGCTGCGGGCGACGGTGACGGCGGCGGCCATCGACTGCGATTGGGACGACCGCGGCTGGCTCCACGTGGCGGCCGGGGATGCCGGAGAACGTGACCTGCGCGACCTCGAAGCTTGGTTGACGAGCCGCCGGGAGACGTTCGAGTCCCTGGATGCCGGCGCGATGCGGGCGGTGACCGGCACCGGGTACTACCGGGCCGGATTGCGCATGACCGGCCGCCCGCTCCTCGATGCCGGCAAGCTCGTGCGCGGTTTGGCTACCACTTTGCCCGCGGGAGTCGAACTCCACGAAGAATCCCCGGTTCACCAAATGCAACGAGAAGGCGCATCGTGGCGAGTCCAGACCGCTCGCGGCAGCGTCGTGGCGCCGCGGGTGATCGTGGCGGTCAACGGCGGCGCCCCGCGCTTCGGCCTGCTGGGCCGCCAGGTGTTTCCCTTGATCACCTTCGGCAGCCTGACCCGGCCGCTGACGGCCGACGAGCAGGTGGCCCTGGGCGGCGAACGCGAGTGGGGTGTGCTGGCGCAGGACCCGATGGGTTCCTCCGTCCGACGCACCCGCGACCAACGGCTCCTGATCCGCAACAGTGCCTTCTATTCGCGGACCCTCGAGGTGCCCGAAACGGTGCTCGACCGCGCCGTCGTGGCCCATCGCCGGAGTCTCGTGGCCCGTTTCCCCCAGCTCGCCCACGTCGAATTCGCCCACTGCTGGAGCGGCATCATGGGCGCGACGCCGCGGCGGAGTCCGTTCTTCGGCGAGCTGTCCCCGGGGCTCTATGCCGCCGCCGGGTACACGGGAGCCGGCATCGCCCTCGGCACGAGCGCGGGCATCGGACTCGCCGAGCTCGCGGCGGGCGTGACCGGCGACATCCCGCGCGACTTCTCGCTCCTGCCCGTGCCCGCTCGCCAACCCCCGGAGCCCTTCCTGTCCTGGGGCATCCGCTGGACGGTGGGGCGCATGAACCGCTCCGGCGGCCCCGTCCTGTGATCCGCTGCACGGTGCGCGGCTGCGGCGAGCCGCTGAAGCTCGACGACCGCGCCGCCAGCTGCTCCCGGGGTCACCATTTCGACCGCGCCAAGGCGGGTTACTGGAACCTGCTGCAACCGCAGGATCGCCGCTCGCTCGAAGCCGGCGATCGCAAGGAGGTCGCAGCCGCCCGGCGACGCCTGTTCGAAGCGGGGTTCTTCGCGCCCCTGACGGCGGCGTTGGGGCGCGCACTGAACGCGTGGGAGGGGGCTTCCCCCTCTCCCGGGGGCGGGTTCGAGGGTGGTGGGGAGAGGGGGACCGAGGGGGTGAGGTCCGAACCGACCCTGCTCGACGTCGGCTGTGGCGAAGGCTCCCACCTCGCCGCCCTCTGCGCGGACCAGCCCACCGTGCACGGCATCGGCCTGGACCTCTCGGCACCCGGCCTCGAGCTCGCCGCCCGGCGGCACCCCGCCCTCACTTGGTTGGTCGCCAACGCCGACCGCGGCCTGCCGTTGCTCGACGCCAGGGTCGACGTCGTGCTGTCGATCACCGCCCGCCGCCCGGTGGCTGAATTCGCCCGGGTTCTCCGCTCCGGGGGGCTGCTGATTCTCGTCGTCCCGGCCCCCGACGACCTTGTCGAGCTCCGCCGCGCCGTGCTCGGGGACGACGACGCCCGCGACCGCTTCCCCACTCTCCTGGCCGAGCTCGACGCCGTTCCCGGCGCCTTCGAGCTCCGCGACCGGACGACCGTCCGCCACCGCCCCCACATCGATCACCAAGGGCTCCAGGACCTCGGAGCGACCACCTACCGCGCCGGCCGGCTGTCCCGCGAGGACCGCCTGGCGGCCCTTCCCGCGAGTGGCCTGGCCGTGACGGGGGCGTGGGAGATCGCGGTGTTTCGGCGCCGGTGAGGCCTGGGCGGGACCCAGAGGCCTCTAGGACCATCGCGGGAGTCATAAAAGGGCGAGCCCGGCCGTCCCGATCAACTAGATCCTTGCCTTGATTGCCTCTTCGGGCGCTTCAATCCCAGAATGCCGCAGCCATCGTCCGCCCTCTCAAATGCTCGCGGAATTGCAGAACTCGCCGTTGCCCGACGCCTCGGACGAAGTCCTTAGGGAAGGACGACTCCGAAAATGGTGGAGCGTGGGAGGCCAGGCGAGGGCGACATCAAGCGAAGCGAAAACGTCGCTTCTTTCCGAATGGAGGACTTCTCGGCGTCAGAGAATCTAGTGTCGATTCTCTTCAAGAGATCTCCCGCAGTCCTGAGAACGGGTGGTCCGTGAGCGGCTGGTAAAAGTCTCCGCAAAATTGCAGCATCGACTGGAAACGGAACCTGGACATCTACGGCCCTGGTTTCGCCAGGTGGAAGAGTCACCGGAGATGCCGGTTCCGGTAGCGTTACAAAGGCGCGCTTGTCCTGTGGGCCGCCGTCGAAGGAAACAGAAAGGCCAATGATTGACTGCGGAAGCGAGGAGGCGTTCATGACGAAGACTCTCACTGGCAGCAAGATATAAGGTGGCGGGTAAGGACCATTGGAGTGAGGGAGCTCAGAGGCATAGACGGTTTCGCTCTTGACGAGCTCGACGTCCGTAACCAGGCTGAGGCTCTTGTGAATCTCAGATTGCCTCCATGAGTCATACGTAAAGAACAATGACAGACCAGCCATCGTCAGGGCAATTACCGAGATCACATTCGACATCCCGG
The DNA here is from genome assembly GCA_033762835.1 of Thermoanaerobaculia bacterium. GTDB lineage: Bacteria > Acidobacteriota > Thermoanaerobaculia > Multivoradales > DATKCC01 > JANRLG01. The sequence goes on along the minus strand of JANRLG010000300.1, from coordinate 10,591 downwards.
CGTGCGCGAGTAAGGCCGCCGTCCTGTCGAAGACGCGGCGTACTGAGGAGTTGCTCCCTTTGCTTCTTTGTCGTCTCATATTACAGAAGATCCACTGCCAGCACGGGCGACGAGAATTCCCTAGTCTCTCAGTACAGTAGCAGTAGTCTCATCCTTCCGGATACGACTGCGCACTCTCTACCCCACGAACGCAGCTCCGACCGCCCCCGGGCACCATTTCCCGCCTGATCAGAAAATGCGGCACCGCCGCAGTACCAATCAGCCGATCCGCGGCCCGTAAACTACCAGTCAGCAAAGTGTTCCTCGAACGGCTGGGCGCACTGACAGTTCGGCGGCGCTGGCGGCAAGGTGAAGCTGGGAGATGGTGGACTTCCGGACGAAGTGGTCGAACCGGCGCAGCTCGCTGGCGGCACGGACCTGGAGGGACACCCGGTCGGCCTCGTTCACCCCACAAGTCCTCCCGGGGACGGCACCGGGCGACCCCCTCACTGCACCCGAGCGACGCTCGGCACCACCTTCAACACCACTTCGCCGCCCTCCGCCGCGACGACCACGCGGCCGCCTTGGGCGAGGCGGCCGAAGAGCAGCTCGTCGGTCAGCGGCCGCTTGATCGTTTGATCGACCACGCGGCCCAGGGGACGAGCGCCGAAGGCGGGGTCGTGGCCCTTTTCGGCCAGCAGGGCGCGGGCTTCCGGCGTCCACTCGAGGGTGACCCGCTTGCGCCTCAGGGACTCCGCCAGCTCGCCCAGGAACTTGTCGACGATCGACCCCATGATCTCGGGTGACAACGGCCGGAAGGCGATGCGGGCGTCGAGGCGGTTGCGGAACTCGGGAGAGAAGAGCTTCTCCACCGCGCCTTCGTCCTCGCGCCCCGCGGTCGCCTGGCCGCCGAGCTCAGCCCCGAATCCCGGGCGGCGTGCGGCCAACTCGCGGGCGCCGACGTTCGAGGTCATCAGAAGAATGGTCTGGCGGAAGTCGCACTTTTTGCCGTTGGTGTCGGTCAAGGTGCCGTGGTCCATGACCTGGAGCAGCAGGTTGAAGACGTCCGGGTGGGCCTTTTCGATCTCGTCGAGCAGCAAGACGGCATGGGGGCTCTTGGCCACCGCCTCGGTGAGCAGACCGCCGCGGTCGAACCCGACGTAACCCGGCGGAGCGCCCACGAGGCGGGACACGGTGTGGCGTTCCATGTACTCGCTCATGTCGAAGCGCAAGAGCGGCACGCCCAGGCACTCGGCGAGCCGCTTGGCGACCTCGGTTTTGCCGACGCCCGTGGGACCGGTCAGCAGGAACGAACCCACCGGGCGCTCGACGCTGCCGAGGCCGGCCCGGCTGACTTTGATCGCTGAGACCAGCGTGGTGATGGCGGCGTCCTGGCCGAAAACCTTGGCGCGGATTTCTGCTTCGAGCGTGCGCAGCTTCTCGCGATCGTCGTTCTTGACCCGGTGCACGGGCACCTGGGCCATGATCGACAGCACCGCTTCGATCTGGCGCACGCCGACCTTGGTCAAACCTTCGAGCCGGGCCGCGGCGCCGGCTTCGTCGACGACGTCGATGGCCTTGTCCGGCAACGCACGGTCGCGTAGGTAGCGCGCCGAAAGCTCGGCCGCGGCGACCAGCGCGGCACGCGAATACGCCACCTGGTGGTGCTCCTCGTAACGCGAGCGCAGGCCCTCGAGAATCCGCACCGTGTCCTCCACCGAGGGCTCCCCGACTTCGATCTTCTGGAAGCGCCGGGCCAGGGCCTTGTCGCGCTCGAAGACCTGGCGATACTCCTCCCAGGTGGTGGCGCCGATCGTCCGCAGTTGGCCGCTGCGCAGGGCCGGCTTGAGCAGGTTCGAGCCGTCCATGGTGCCGCTGCCAGCGGCCCCGGCGCCGATCAAGGTGTGGATTTCGTCGATGAAGAGAATCGCTCCCGGCCGTGCTTCGAGGGCCTTCAACACGCCCTTTAGGCGCTTTTCGAAGTCGCCCCGGTAACGCGTGCCGGCGACCAGGGCACCCAGGTCGAGCGAGTAGATCGAAGCTTCGGCCAGGGGGGCCGGCACCTTGCCTTCGGCGATGGCGAGCGCCAGGCCCTCGGCGATGGCGGTTTTCCCGACCCCCGAGTCACCGACGAAAATCGGGTTGTTCTTGCGTCGACGGACGAGCACCTGGAGGGTGCGCTGCACTTCGACGGCGCGCCCCACCAACGGATCGAGCCGGCCCGCGCGGGCCTGAGCCGTCAGGTCGACGGTGTAGGCGGCGAGCGGGTCTCGTGCCGAACCCTCGACCTCCTCGTCATCCTCGACCTCGGCCTCGGACGGGCTCGGCGTAGCCTCGGCAGGACCTTCGGCGAACTCGTCGTCGCCGTGGGCCAGGGTCGACACCAGCTCGAGCCGCGTCACGCCTTGCTCTTCAAGGAAGTAGACGGCGAAGCTCTCGGGCTCGGCGAACATCGAGACCACCACGTCGGGTCCGCCGATGTCCTCGCGCCCGGCACCTTGGCGCTGGGCGGCAGCCCGTGCGAGCACCCGCTGAAAAGCCAAGGTCGTCGACGGGTCGCCCCGTTCGTCCTCGGGCAGCACCTGGACGTCGCCGAGGTGCCCCTCGAGCCGTTGCTTCAGAGCCGGCACGCTGGCTCCGGCGCGCAGCAGCACCCGACGCGTCACGCGATCATGCAGCAGGGCGTAGAGCAAGTGCTCGAGAGTGGCGTATTCGTGCCCGCGGTGGGCCGCCTCGTACAGAGCCGCGGAAAGGGCGAGCTGCAATTCCTGGGTAAGCTTCATTCCGGCTCCGCCGTGACCTTGAGCGGCATGCCCCGCTCCCGCGCCTCCGCGGTCACCTCGGCGACCTTCGTCTCGGCGACCTCCAAGGTGTAGATGCCGGCCACGCCGACGCCCTTCTGGTGGACCTCGTACATCACTTGCGTGGCCTCCGAAGGCGTGTTGTGGAAGTAGTGAACGAGGATCTCGACCACGAAGTCCATGGTCGTGTAGTCGTCGTTGTGCAGCAGCACTTTGTAACGCCGCGGCTTCTTGGTCCGCGGCCGCGAGCGCAGCTCGAGACCGCCCTCGGCGTCGCGGTCGTCCTGGTGCGGCCCGGCACCGAGAAGCGGCGGGCGAATGGAGGCGAGGATCGAAGTCGGAAGCAGGCGTTGCGTCGTCACCGGTCTAGGTTATCCGAAGAAAGCCCGGGAAGTGGCCTCAGACCCTCTCCGCCTTGAGGTCCCGCGCGCCTTGGGCCAGGGCGTGCCTCGAGCACACGCGCGAACCGCACCCCCCGGGGTGCTAAAGTCCGCGCTCGCCCGAGGACGACACCGGGCCGAGGAGGGTCGATCGACGATGAACGCGGAGCCTGAGACTGCCATTTTGGAAGCACCCACGGACCCTGTGCCGGAAGCTTGGACCATCCGGGACTCCATGGAGTTGTACAACCTGGAGGGTTGGGGCAACGACTTCTTCTCCGTCAACGGCCTCGGCAACGTGGTGGTGCATCCCGGAGGGCCGGGCACCGCTGCCATCGACTTGAAAGAACTGGTCGACGAAGTCCGGGAACGCGGCATCGCGCCGCCGTTTCTGTTCCGCTTCTCCGAGATTCTCCAGGCCCGGGTGGTCGAGCTGAACGAAGCGTTCCGGTCGGCCATCGCGGAGTACGGCTACAAGGGTATCTACCGGGGTGTCTACCCGATCAAAGTCAATCAGGACCGCTTCCTCGTCGAGCGTTTGGCCCGCTACGGCAAGCCGTACCACTTCGGTCTCGAGGCCGGTTCGAAGCCGGAGCTGCTGGCCGTCATGGCCATGCTCGAGGACCCCGAGGCGCTGATCATCTGCAACGGTTACAAGGACGAGGAGTACGTCGAGACAGCGCTTTTGACGTCGCGCCTCGGGCGCACCGTCATCCTGGTCGTCGAGAAGTTCTCCGAGTTGCCGCTGATCGAGCGGATCGCCAAGGAAACCGGCATTCGGCCCCGGCTCGGGCTGCGTGCGCGGCTGTCCGCGCGCGGCGCCGGCCACTGGGAAGAATCCGGCGGCGACCGCGCCAAATTCGGCCTCTCGGCGTCGGACCTCGTGGCCGCCGTCGAGTACCTAAGAAAAGCCGATCTGCTCGACTGCTTGGAGCTCGTACACTTCCACCTGGGCAGCCAGATCTCTCACATCCGGTCGGTCAAGGAAGGCATCCGCGAAGCCGCCTGGACGTACACCAATTTGGCCGAGATGGGCGCCCACGGCTTGAAGTATCTCGATGTCGGCGGCGGTCTCGGCGTCGACTACAACGGCACCCAAACGGACATCGTGTCGTCGATGAACTACTCGCTCCAGGAGTACGTCAACGACGTCGTCTACGGCGTCCAGCAGGTGTGCGACAACAAGCGCATTCCGCACCCGACCCTGGTCACCGAATCCGGCCGCGCCACCGTGGCCCACCACGCCGTGTTGGTGGTCGACACCCTCGGGGTCGTCGAGTACTCGGTCGGGCCGATTCCGGGTGAGCCGCCGCCGGGCACCGACCCGCTGCTCCAGAACCTCTTCGACGCCTACCGCGAAGTGACGCCGGACAACCTGCTCGAGGTCTACCACGACGCCCTTTCGGCCCGGGACGACTGCCGCAGCCTGTTCAACCTCGGCCGCCTGTCGCTGGCCGACCGCGCCCTCGGCGAAGACGTCTTCTTGGCCGTGTGCCGGCGGATTTGGGAGCACGTCAAGGACGAGCCCGAGGTGCCGGAGGAGTTCGAAGGGCTGGCGACGGCCTTGGCCGACACCTACTTCCTGAACTTCTCGGTCTTCCAGTCCGCCCCGGACTCCTGGGCCATCGACCAGCTCTTCCCAATCCTGCCCATTCATCGGCTCGACGAGGAACCCACGAAACGCGGCGTCCTGGCCGACATCACCTGCGATTCGGACGGCAAGATCGACCACTTCATCGACCGCTGGGCTACGAAGCCGGTGCTTGAGCTCCACCCCTACGACGGCCGCGAGTACTACCTCGGGGTGTTCCTGGTGGGGGCGTATCAGGAGATCCTGGGCGATCTGCACAATCTCTTCGGCGACACCAACACGGTGAACGTCTCGCTCGGCGACGACGGCGACTACGAGATCGACGAGGTCGAACCCGGCGACACCGTGGCCGACGCGCTGCAGTACGTCTCCTACAGCCGGCGCGACCTGCTCGACCGCGTGCGGCGCAGCGTCGAAACCGCCCTGCGCCGGAAGACCATGACTCTCGAGGAGTCGCGCCAGCTGCTCAAGGCCTACGACGAGGGACTCTCGGGCTACACCTATCTCGAACATGAATGAGGCTCGAACATGAGTGACGGCCTCCGCCCGCGGCCACCGGTGACCGATCCGGGCGAGGTCTCCGACCTCGCCCGCACCTTGCGTGCGGCCGGGACGTTCGCGCTCGACCTCGAGTTCGTTTCGGAGTCGCGCTACATCCCGGAGTTGTGCCTGGTCCAGGTCGGCTGGGGTTCGACCGAGGCCCCCGAGGTCGCCGCTCTCGACCCGCTGGCCGTGGACGTCGGGCCGGTGGTGGCGCTGGTCGGGGACCCGGGCGTGCGCACGGTGCTGCACGCGGCCACGGCGGACCTAGCTCTGCTCGCCCAACGCTTCGGCATCGTGCCCGCCGCGGTGCTCGACAGCCAAGTCGCGGCGGCGTTTCTGGGCATCGGGGACCAAATCGGCTACGGCAATCTGGTCGAGGCCCTCCTCGGCCTGCGCCTCGACAAGGGCGCCCAGTTCACCGACTGGCGGCGCCGGCCGCTGTCGCCCCAGCAACTCGCCTACGCCCTCGACGACGTTCGGTACCTCCACCAACTGTGGCCGAAGCTCGAGGCGCGCCTGCGCGAGCGCGGGCGCTTCGCCTGGGCGGAGGACGAGACGGCCCGGGTGGCGCGTGCCGCGGTGACTCGCCTGCTACCCGAGGAGGCCTACCGCAAGGTCAAGGGCTGGAACGAGTTGCACGGCAAGCCCCTGGGCGCCCTCGCGGGCGCCGCGGCGTGGCGCGAGCGGCTGGCCCTGGCGGACAACAAACCCCCGTCGTGGATCGCCCAGGACCGCACCCTGTTCGATCTCGCCCGCCGGATTCCCCACGACGTCCGTGCCCTGGCCGAGCAACGCGGCCTACGCGAGGGCCTGGCCTACAAACACGGCGCCGAGCTGCTGACCGCCTTACGGGAAGGCGCCGCCGATCCCCCGCCCTCCCCGCCCCGCTTCGAGCGCCTGCCGGCCAAAGCCGAAGTCTGGAGCGTGCTCCTCTCCGGCATCGTCGCCGCCCGCGCCAAAGAAACCGGCATCGCCCCCCGCTACCTCGCCGCCCGCGACGAAGTCGAGCGCCTCGTCCGCTGGTGGCTCGACGGCGACCGCGAAAACCCACCCCCCGACCTCGCCGTCCTCGCCGGCTGGCGCCACGAAATCGCCGGCGGAGCGCTGCTCGCTTGGTTGAAAGGCGAAGCGCAGCTGGTGATCGACGAGGCATCCGAGGTGGGGGTCCGGATGGTGGGTGGGGGGGTGGCTGAGCAACAGGTTCGCTGAGGACCTCGAGGCGGGGGGAAGGGAGGACCGCCCTCACTGCTGCCAGGAGGTCCTCCGTTGTTCACAGAACTCGTCAGGACTTCTGCTCGAACCGACCCGTAAGGCCGTAGGCCGAGAACTGGAGCGGGTTGCCGAGCTTCACACTTGAAAGTCCGTAGCTCACCGTTCCCGAAACGTTGCACCCGCCGTCGCCGTCGTCTGCGAAATCCACGACAGCCAACCAGACATCGCCCGTGCTGGACCCCTGGCCGGTGAGCACCATCGGTGCCTGCGGCACGGCGGGTCTCCCTGACTTGTAGTTCGCCTGAAACACGACAGGTGCCGTGGCGGTCAGGCTGGCCGGAAAGCTGGAAGCCGATTGCCCGTTGACCGTAAGGGATTTCCAACCGGCTGTGCCGCCCGTGTCAACCCGAATGGTCACCTGGTTTCCGTCGACGGTGATGGCCATGTCTGCCATAAGTTCCCCTTGAGGGAGAGGCGGCTGCGTCATTGCAGTCGACTCTTGGTCCCTCTCTCGGACAAGCCGGGGAAAAGGGATCATGCTCCACTCCGAATGCGACAGGCTCAGGGGAACTCGCCGATCAAGACTTGTCGAAGCGTGAGCCTGTCTTCCGGCCTTCTGCGAGGGCAGTAGTACCGGTGAGCGCGACAGCCGCGCGCACCACCTCTCGAAAGGAAGCTCACAATGGCCGAATCGCCCCTGGACCCATGATTCCTGGAGTCTGGAGCCACTGGCAGTTCCCCCTCGACAAGAGTGCCCAGACCGTCTTCGAGAAAGTGCAGAACCACCTGCTGGGAGTCCGCTACACCCCCTGGGCCGTCGCGACTCAGGTCGTCAACGGAATGAACTACGCCTTCGTCTGTGGGGCGCAGGCCGTGGCGCCCGATACCTCTAAGAGTGTGGTTCTACTCGAGGCCTACGTGCCGCCGGGCGGCGAGCCCCACGTGCCGCGCATCACTCGCATCAACCCGTGAGGCTCGTTTCCAAGCTACGCCTGACCTACTGACGACCTATGAGCTGGGCGCGAAGCTGAAAAAGCTCCGCACCCAGCGTTGGTGTCTCCGGCGCTTCTTCGGAAACCGCTACAACGACCAAGCAACCGAAAAGGCGGACCAGCCGGTCCGCCCCTCTTGTACCCGAACCGACTGACAGCCCGAGCGGCCCACTGGAGGCTGCCTGTTCAGTCGTTACTTCGTACCCGGCGGCTCGGCCGTCGTGCCATCGTTGTAGATCTTGGGATCCCACGTCCAGGGATTATTTTTGTTGTCCGTTGCATTGATCGTGAAGTCCCAGGCACCTTTGAAACTTGCATCGAGTTGCGATTTATTTGTGGCATCCTGTATGAGAAAATTGCATGATTGTTCATTCACAACTACTGACGTTACCGTCTTTAGCGAGGTCCCATCGGCGACGAACTGGATTTGATAATTTCCATTGGGCACGGTTAGCGTGCTCTTGCTGGCGTCCCAACTTACATCGCTCCCAGAGTTCCCATTTGTTGTGTCCTGGGCGAGTGTGTTATTGGAGCTGACTTTGAAGATATAGGGCAGGACATCGGTCATAGTGACTCCTCCGATCGTTCTGGTCTGCGAGAGCGTGCTTGCCCTCGCTGCTCCCTAACCTCGGAGAAACCCCTCGAATTGGATCACCGCAAAGCGGCAAGTTGCACCGCAGCTCGCTCCCAGGTCGCCACGGTCTCGGCGTCCTCAGCCTTTTCGGCTTCCGGGCCAAGGTGGGTGAGGGCTTGCTCCACCGCGGCCCGGGCCCCGTCAGGGCGGCCCGCGGCGGCTTCGAGCTCGGCCAGTAGAAGACTCGCCTCGGCGGCCCAACGGTTCGGGCGGGAACTTCCGGGCGTGGTGGCCGGAGCCAAGATTTTGAGGGCTCGCTCAGCAGCTCGTCGGGCTTCCTGAGGAGCTTTTTCGATCAACATCCGCCCGAGGAAGACATGAGCGACGCCCAGTTGGCGGCGCCAGGCTTCGTCGGCGGGGTTCGTGGCGGAGAGTTTTTCGACGAGCTTGAGGTGACGGCGGAAGGCTGTTTCGGCCTGGTCGAGTAACCCGCGGGCGAGCGCGGCGCGGCCGGACTCGAGAACGGCGGCCGCGAGCCTGAACTGCCGCTCGGCGTGCTCGACGTCCTCCGCGACCAGCGCTTCCAGCGAACGAACGGCTTGGCCGGCTTGGGCCTCGGCCTCGGCGGCGCGACCGAGAGCGAGGAGCGCCTTGGCGACGTAGACCTGGCTGACGGCGAGAAATTCCCGATCCCGCAGGCTCTGTGGCGCGGCGGCAACGAGCTGCTCGCGGATGGCGACATCGGCCAGGAAGTGCTCGAGGGCTTCGGCGGGGCGGCCCAGGGCGAGCAGAGGTGCGCCGAGGGCGTTGTGGGCGGCGGCGAGCTCGAAGCGGCGATCGGCACGGGTGGGGTCCGCGGCCACCAGGGGCTCGATCACCGCCAAGGCTTCCTGGAACGCCTCGACGGCGCGGGTGAGCTGGCCTTCTCCTTCGAGCAAAGAGCCCAGGTTACTTGTGGCGTAGTGGAGCTCGAGCCGGTAGTCGGCGTTGTCGGGCTCGGCCGCGGCCAGGCGGCGAGAAATGTCCCGATAGGCCAGGAAGTGCCGGCTGGCGGTCGAGAAGTCCCGCTGCTTCCAGGCCACGTAACCGACCCAGAAGTGGCTCTGGCCGAGCTCGAAGAGCGGTTCTGACGCGTCGGGGCTGCGCTCGACCAGCTCCGCGGCCAACGCGAGAGATTGCCCGAGGGGCTCCTTGGCCGCCGCGAGGTTGCCCTGACGAATCCGCACGTCGCCGATCTGGTAGAGGGCGCGCGCCCAGCGCGAGAGCTCCCCGACGGACAGCTCGGCCGGCGGCACCGCTGCGAAGTAGTCGAGCGCCTTGTCGCCGACGGCGTCGAGAAGCTCGAGCCGGCTCGTGGCCTGAAGCTTGGTGCGCAGATCCCCAAGCATGAACTCGATGAGCGCTTCGGCTTGCTCGCGTCGTGCCACGGCACGTTCGTTGGCCCGGATCGCCGACCAACCCGAAAGCGCCGCCACCACGAGCGCGGTCAAGATCCCCAGCGTCGCCAGGCCGATGACCGCCGCCAGCACCCGGTGGCGCAGGACAAGCTTGGTCAAGCGATGGGCGAGGCCGGCGGCATGGGCTTCGACGACCTCGCCGTTCAGGTAGCGGTGCAAGTCCTCGGCGACGCTCCGGGCGGACGGATACCGCGCCGGGGGCTCCGCGGCAAGACACTTCCTGACGATCGCCGCCACCTCGCGGGGCAACGGCGCGAGCAGCGGCTCGAGCGCGCGCTGGCCACCCGGCAGGCGGCCGGTCAGGAGTTCGCAGGCAGTGGCCCCCAGGCCGTAAACATCGGCGCGACGGTCGACCGGGCCGTCGCCACGCAGCTGCTCAGGCGCCATGTAGCCCGGAGTCCCAGCGAGCGGCGCCGCCCCGGAGTCCGAGGCTTCGAGCGCGAGGGCGATCCCGAAGTCCGCCACGTAGGGCCGCAGGTCGCCGTCGGGTAGGCGCTCGACGAGAATGTTGGAGGGTTTGACGTCGCGGTGCAGCAGCCCGGCGCGGTGCGCGGCGTGCAGCCCTTCCGCCACCTGGGCGAGCAGCCGCAACTTGGGCTCGAGCGGCAAGCGTTTCAGCTCGAGCAGCGAGGGCCCCGCGACGAAGCGCATGGCAATGTACGGCCGCCCCTCGAGCTCCCCGGCTTCGTAGACCTCGAGTACGTTGTCGTGGCGGACGCGGGCCTGGGCACGAGCTTCCTGAAGGTAGGGCTCGGCAAAGGCACCGTCCAGGACTTTGAGCGCCACCGGCCGCTCGAGCTGGCGATCGAAGGCGCGGTAGACGCTGGCCATCCCGCCGCGCCCGAGCAGACCCTCGACGGCGTAGCGAACGCCACCGGAAGGCGGGGCAGGGATACTTCGAGGGTTCCGCTCGTCAAGGGTTTCGAGCGTCAGATCGGCGGGCTCGGCCAGGAACGAGCTCGGAATCTCGCTGGCTTCACGCCGACTTTCGCTCATGCCCGCAACTCGTCATGGAGCCAGCGGCGGGCGGCGGACCAATCGCGTTTGACCGTGGGCGTCGAG
>JANRLG010000299.1:0-2353 GCA_033762835.1 Thermoanaerobaculia bacterium | reverse complement strand
GCCCCTACGGATCGATTCGGACGCGCCTGGTTCCCTGACCACCGCCACCGTAGGGGCGGCCCCCCGTGGCCGCCCTCCGGGTCCGTCTCTGCGCGACTTCCTCGCCACTCGCCTGCCCGAGTACATGATCCCGACGGCCTTCGTCACCCTCGAGGCCTTCCCGCTCACCCCGAGCGGCAAGGTCGACCGCCGGGCGTTGGCGACGCTCGAGGTCGAACTGGGTTCGACGGCGGAGTTCGTGGCGCCGCGGACGGCGGCCGAGGCGCTGGTGGCAGGGGTGTTCGCCGAGCTGCTCGGCGTCCCACGGGTGTCGGTTTTCGACCACTTCTTCGACCTTGGCGGCCATTCCCTCAAGGCCACGCGCCTGGTGTCGCGCCTGCGCGCGGCGAGCGGCGTCGAACTGCCCCTGCGGGCGGTGTTCGAGGCTCCCACCGTGGAAGCCTTGGCGGCCCGCCTGGGCGCTGCGCCGGGCGCTTCCGGGCGGCCCTTCCCGCGGCTCGCGGGGGACGGGCCTTTTGCCTTGTCCTTCGCCCAGACGCGCCTGTGGTTCCTGGATCGGCTCGAGCCCGGCAGCGCCGCCTACAATCTGCCGGCCGGCGTCCGCCTGCGCGGCCCGCTCGATCCGGGTGCGCTCGCCGCGGCCCTGGGTGCCGTCGTGGCCCGCCACGAGACGCTGCGCACCCGCTTCGGCGAAGGCGCCGGAGCGCCCGAGCTGTGGCTGACACCGGTGCCCGAGGATCTGCTGACAGTCGTCGATCTGCAGGCCCTGCCCGCGGCCGATAGACGAGCGGCAGCGGAGCGCGAGGCGGCAGCGGAAATCGCCCGGCCCTTCGACCTGGCGTCCGGCCGGTTGCTGCGCGCCCGGCTCCTGGTGCTCGGCCCCGAGGACCACGGCCTCGTTCTCACCCAGCATCACATCGCGTCCGACGGCTGGTCCTTGGCCGTGCTCTTGGGTGACCTGGCAACGGCCTACCGCGCCCAGCTCGCGGGCACCGACCTGGCGTGGCCGCCCCTGCCGGTGCGCTACGTCGAGTTCGCCCAATGGCAACGCGATGAGCTTGCCGACCACCTGGACGAGCATCTCGACTACTGGCGCGCCGCCCTGGCCGGGGCACCGGCGCTCCTGCCGCTGGCCACAGACCGGCCGCGTCCGGTCCAGCCGAGCGGCCGCGGCGGCCGGGTAACGATCCATCTGCCGGCTCCCACCCACGGTGCGGCTCGGGCGCTCGCCGAACGCTCCGGCGCCACCCTCTTCATGGTCCTCTTGGCCGCCTGGCAAACGCTGCTCGCCCGCCACGCCGGGGTCGACGACGTGGTGGTCGGCGCGCCGGTGGCGGGCCGGTTGCGCCCCGAGGTGGAGCCGCTGGTGGGCCTGTTCGTCAACACTTTGGCCCTGCGCGCCCGGCTCGACGGCGAGCCGACGTTCGGCGCGCTGCTCGACCAGGTTCGCGACCGGGTGCTGGGCGCCCTGGCGCACCAGGAGTTGCCCTTCGAGCGGCTGGTCGAGGAGCTGGCGCCGGATCGTGCCGCCGGCCATCCGCCGGTCTTCCAGGTCGCCTTCGCCCTGCAGAACACTCCCGAGGCGCCCGACTTCGCCGGCGTCGCCGTCGAGCCCCTGGAGCTCGCTGTCACCACTGCCAAATTCGATCTCCTGCTGACCTTGCGGGAGAGCGACCGCGGTCTCGTCGGCGGCCTCGAGTTCGACGCCGAGCTCTTCGACCCTGCGACCGCCGAGCGCTTCGCCGAGCGTTTCGCCGTATTGCTGGACGCCGCGGTGACCCGGCCCGCGGCGCCCTGGCGGGCGCTGGCCTGGTTCTCCGCGGCCGAGCGCGAGCAAGTCCTCCACGGTTGGAATTCCACCGCGGTCGAGATCCCCAGTGCGCCCATCCACCGGCTCTTCGAGGAACAGGCCCGGCGGACTCCCGACGCTCCCGCCGTCGTTGCGGACAGCGAACGGCTGACCTACGCCGAGCTCGACCGCCGTGCCGACTACGTCGCGGCCGAGCTGCGCGCCCGCGGGGTGGGCCTCGAGGTTGCCGTGGCCCTGGCCCTCGAGCGGTCGGTCGACAACATCGTGGCCACCCTCGGGGTGCTCAAGGCCGGCGGTTACTTCGTGCCCCTGGACGCCAACTATCCGGAGGAACGCCTGCGATTCCTCTTGGCGGATTCCGGAGCGCGGGTGCTCGTGGCACACGAGGGTCTCTTGGCGAAGCTACCCGCGGAGCGTCCGGAGACCTGGGTGGTTGGGCGGGCTTTCGGGGGGGCTGGCGCGTCGGCCGGCCTGAAGGCCGGCCGCTACCCTGACGTCCAGGCGTCTTCCCGGGGTAGCGGCCGAACTTCAGCTCGGCCGGAT
>JANRLG010000298.1:0-3670 GCA_033762835.1 Thermoanaerobaculia bacterium | reverse complement strand
CGCCAGAACTGCCAGTCGTAGCGCACGCCGATGTTGATCGTCAGACGGTCGTTCCAGTAGATGTCGTCCTGGACGTAGGCCGAGTACTGGTCGATCGGGGTGGAGTTGCCGAAGAAGCCGCCGTTGATCTGGATCTGGGTGATCGGCGAGCCGAGGGAATCGTTCAGGGCGGTGAACTGGCCGGTCAAGCCGGTCGAGAAATCGCCGCCGAGCGTCGGCTCGTGGATGAACTGGGCGCCGGTCTTGAAGTCGTGGCGCCGGCCACCGAGGGTCGAAGTCCAGCTGAAGTCGTTCTTGTACTGGTACTTGACCTGCTCGGTCGATTGCGGCGTGTTGATGTTCTGACCGGTGGTGAAGCCGGACGGGTAGGTGACCGAGGCGTCGTTCGAATCCGCCGTGATGATGTTGTCGAAGGTCGTGTACTGGAACACGAACTCGTTGAGCTTGTCGGAACCGATCTGCGCGGTATGCGAAGCCAGGATCGACTCGTACTCGTTGGTCAACGTGCCGAGAGCGTCCGGGGCGGCCAGGGCGGAAGCGCCGTACTTGCCGTCGTTCTTCTGGTAACCGTAACGGACCGAAAGCAGCTGGCGAGCGTTCAAATCGAGCGTGCCCTTGACCGAGATCAGCTCGTCGTTGAACGGCAGCGCGACGGAGAGGCCGTCAAAGGTCGGGAAAGCGCCGTCGGTGTTGACGGTGTAGGACGTCTCGCGGTCGGTCTTCTCGTAGGTGGCGAAGAAGTGGGCTTTGTCGCGCACGATCGGGCCACCCAGAGAGAGGCCGTATTGGGTGCGCTCGTAGGGCTGCTTGTCAGCTCCGGCCCGCGTCTCGGTCTCCGTCTTGGTGTTCAGGCTGTCGTCGCGGAAGAAGCCGTAGGCACTGCCGGAGAGCTCATTGGTGCCGCTCTTGGTGACCACGGTGAGCACGCCACCGGAGCTGCGGCCGTACTCGGCCTTGTACTGCATCGTCTGGATCTTGAACTCCTGCACGGATTCGAGCGAGAAGTTCTGGAGCGCGCCGCCGATGGTGTCGTCGGTGTTGTCGCCGCCGTCCATGACGTAGTTGACGTTACGGCCGATGCCGCCGTTGAGGGCGACGATCAGCTGGTCCGGCTTGGTCGGATCGCTGTTGTAACCGAGGGTCGTGCCCGGGGCGAGCACGGCCAGGTTGGCGAACTGACGGCCGTTCAAGGGCAGGGTTTCGAGCTCGGCCTGGCTGATCACCGTGCCGACGGCGGCCGAGGTGGCGAGCAGCGGCGCCTCGTCGACCACCGTGATGGTCTCCTCCACGGAGGCGAGCTTCAGGGCGATGTCCACCGTGCGCTCGGTGGCGACGTTGACCACGACGCCTTCCTGGGTGTAGGTGCTGAAGCCCGAGATCTGGGCCTTGACGTCGTAGCTGCCCGCGGGCAGGGCCGCAATGCGGTAGCTACCGTCGGCGGTGGTGACCGCGGTACGGGAGAGGCCGGTCGCCGTGTTGGCGGCGTTGACCATCACCCCCGGAAGGGCGGCGCCGTCCGGGTCGGTCACCCGACCCACGATGGCGCCGGTCGCGGATTGCGCGAAGGCAGGGGTGGCCACGAGGCCCACCAGGGCCAGGGCCAAGAGCAGTTTCTTCATGTCTTCCTCCTAAGGAATGAACGTTCCGGGACTGAACGCAAACGGGACAGCGGGCTGGTCGGGCCGCTCACCTCCCCTCGGCGGTGGATCGGCCCGGTGGGGAGCCGGAAAGTTGGGCCACGAGCTCACGGGCCACGCGCCGTTGAGCCGTGAATTGAGGGTCCTCGGCAGCTGCCGACAGGAACGATCGGTAGGCGGCCACGGCTCCGGCGAGGTCACCCGCGGCCTGGAGTGCGACACCCTGATTCAAGCGCACCTCGTGGAATCCCGGTGCCAGCTCGAGGGCGCGGTCGAAAAGAGGCAGCGCTTCCTGCGCCCGGTTCTGCTCGACGAGCAGGACCCCGAGCCCGTTGAGCGGATCGGCGTAGCGCGGAGCCAGCCGAATGGCCTCGCGATAGTGGCGCTCCGCCAGGCCGACCTGGGACAGGGCGCGCAGGGCGTTGCCGAGGTTGTTCTGGGCGGCGGCGTTGCGCGGATCGAGGGCGACGGCGCGGGCGAGCTGGTCGCGGGCCGCGGGCAGCTCGCCGTCGAAAATGTGCAGGATACCGAGCGCGTTGTGGGCTTCGGCGTGACCGGGGTCGAGCCGGAGGGCCTCGCCGAGGGCTTGGGCAGCCTCCCGGGGGCGGCCGGCCTCGCGCAGGGTGACCGCCAAGTTGTACCAGTTCTGGGGATCGCGCGGCGCCGCCGCGGTGGCTTGGCGATAGAGCTCGGCGGCGCGGTTCAAGTCCCCCGATTTACGAGCTGCCTCGCCCAGGCTGGCCCGGAACACCGGGTTGCCCGGGTCCGTTGCGACTAGTTTCTCGAGCCGTTGGGCCGCCTCGCGAGACCGCCCGGCGAGCAGTGCCCAGTGAGCCTCCTCGAACTCGCGGAACAACTCCGCGGCTTCGCGGGGGTTTCGCCCTGAGCCGGGAGCACCCCCGGCACCGCCCCCGACGTACCCGAGGCTCGCCAGCCGCGCCTTGGTTTCGGCGTCGTCGGCGCCCGGCGCAACGGTGCGGCTGAAACGCACGAGTTCGGTCAGCCGGGCCGCGAGGTCCGCCACCGTCCGCCTTTCGGTCGTGCGCAGGTCGCGCAGCTCCTGGGGATCGTTGGCGAGGTCGTAGAGTTCGGGGCGGGACGAGTCGATGTACTTGAACCGACCGCGCCGCACGGCCGACAACGGGCTCCAGCCAAAGAGGCTCGGGTACTGGGTTTCGGCGTAGAGATCACCGGTCGGGAGCTCGGCTCCCGTGGCCAGATCCGCGGACAGGTCGCGGCCGTCGAGCCCGAGGGCGGGGAAGGGGACTCCGGCGAGCCCGGCGAGGGTGGGGGCCAAATCCGCGGTCGAAACCGGTGCGGCCACCGTCCGCCCCGCGGGCAGACCGGGCCCGCGCAGGAGGAGCGGCACGCGCACGGTGGGTTCGTAGAGCAACAAGCCGTGGGTCAGCTCGCCATGGTCTCCCAGGCTTTCGCCATGATCCGCCACCACCGCCACGATCGTCCGCCCGCCGCGGCCCGTCTGTTCGAGGGCCGCCAGCAGGCGCCCGACTTGGTGGTCGAGCTCCGCCACCTCGCCGTCGTAGGGCCGGCCGGCGTGGCGGCTGCGGAAGGGCTCGGGCGGTTCGTAGGGCGCGTGGGCGTCGAACAAGTGCACCCAGAGCAGGAACGGCCGCGGGTCCGCTTGGGCGAGCCACGCCACCGCGGCATCAACGACGACATGACCCGGCCGTTCGGCTTCCAGGCCCTCGGGCCGCGTCGGGTCGCGCGGAATCTCGTCGTCGTAGACCTCGAAGCCGCGCGCGAGGCCGAACCGGCGGTCGAGTACGAAGGCGCCCACGAAGGCGCCGGTGCGATATCCGGCGGCGCCCAGCACGCTGGCCAGGGTGGGCAGCTCCGTGGGCAAGCTGCCGGCGCCGTTCAGGCGCAAGCCGTGGTGCTGGGGCAGGCGGCCGGAGAGCAGGGTGGCGTGGGACGGCAGCGTCAGGGGCGCGGCGGCCATCGCTTGATCGAAGCGCAAGCCCTCCGCGGCCAAGCGGTCGAGAACCGGGGTCTCCGCGGGGGCGTAGCCGTAG
>JANRLG010000297.1:0-48164 GCA_033762835.1 Thermoanaerobaculia bacterium | reverse complement strand
TGGTGAGGGCCTCGGCGATTCTTACCTTGAGTCGGCGCAGCCAGGGCGCAGCAAGCAGCGCCCCTACGGGTGGGAGATGACAAAAAAATGGCCCCGGGCGAACAGGCCGCCAGTGGCCATTTTCCGGTAGGGGCGCTGCTTGCTGCGCCCCCCTCCTGCGGCCGATCAGGGCGTCGCGACGCTCCAGGCCGAGGTGTTGCCACTCTCGAAGCCGTCCGAATAGATGCCCGCGGCCGCGGCGTTCGGCACCAGGGTCTGCATCAGGATGTTCGGCGAACTTCCCGGGTTGCCAACGCCCATCGTCAACTGGCCCTGGGCGGCCGTGGCGTCGACATCGAAGCGGAAGTTGTAGAGCACGCCCCAATCGAGCTCGTTACCAACCGGAGCCTCGAACACGATACGCCCGGCGAGAACCGAGGCCGTCCAGTCGGTCGACGGGTTGTCGTCGATGTCGTGGAAGCCCAGGTTGGTCACCGTAGCACCGGGCGGAATCGGCACCTCGAAGCTCTTCACCTTGCGGTAGAAGTCGTGGTTGTAGACCGCGTATTCGAAGTGGGTGACCCCGCCACCGACGTCCGTCGTCTTGACCGCCACGGTCAGGTGGCCGGAGTCGGTCACCACGCGGTCGGTGTCGTTACCGGCACCGGGGTTCGCGGGGTTGACCCAGCCGTCCACGGCCGGACCGGCCGCCTGGGCAGTGACCGCCGAGAAGGTCCAGGTGGAGCCTCCGAAGGTCGGGTTCAGCTGCCGCCAGGCCATGGTGTTGAAGATGTTGATGTCTTCACGGACCACGTACCACGAGTCGAAGAAGTACTGCGCCCCGGACTGACCGAGATCCGACTCGCGGACGCCGAGACGGCGATCCCGGGGGTTGTCGAAGCTGGTGAAGTCGTCGCCGGAGTTGGTCCAGATACCGGTGAACGGGTTGATCTTGCTGCGCAGACCCTGGCTGCCCGAGCTGTTGTTGGTGCCCGTGCCATAGGTGTCGGAGCAACCCACCGCGGGATGACCGGGCTCACCGTTGGGCGCCCACAGGATGTGACCGCTCGCGCAGCCGCAGCCGGAGTTGATGGTCAGGAAGGCGTGCTTGACGCCCGAGGTGGCGAGCTGCTCGAAGGCGCCGTCCTTCAGCCGGTAGATCGACCAGATCAGGTAGGGGTGCTGATCGTTGTTGTAGGGCGGGAAGCTACCGGTGTTCTTCTGGTACCAGGGCACGTCCGCGGTGCCGCCGGCCTGCAGGGTCGACGACGGCGCCACGACCACGAAGCAGGTGGTGGGATCCGCGTCGCAGGCGGCGAAGTTCACTTTGCCGCGCGCCATCTGCTGGATCGACGTCAAACCGGTGAAGAGCACGTCGGCCTCGTAGACACCGCCGCTCGGGCGCGGCGTGCCGGGCCAAATGGCCGGGCCGCAGCCGCCGAGCAGGTCGTTTTCGCCGATGCGCTGTTCGATCGTGGTCTGGATCGCCATCTGAGCGACCGCCAGGCCGGCGAAGCGGGGCTCACCCATCCGCTTGGCGAAATTCGCGGTCAGCCGCAGATCGAGATTGAACATCCGCAGCACGCCGGATTCCCGGTCGAGCTTGAAGTGCATGTGGTCGGCGATGAACACGTGTTCGCCCTGGGCGTCGAAGACGTCGAGGGTCATCGGCTCCTTGCCGGGTCGGATCTCGAAACCGACCAGCGACGACGAACCGCCATCCCAAGCCAGCACCACGCCACCGTCGTGCTTCAGCTGGCCGCCGACGAGATTCTCGATGGCACCGGCGGGCGCCGTGAAAATGAGACCGTAGGGCCGAGGCGCCGGAAACGCCAAGGCACCGGGCTGACTGGCCGCCACGCCGCCGCGCACGTCTTTGATCTGGAGGCCCAGATCGCGCAGCAAACCCGAATTGAAATCGAGCGTGGTCACCGCATCCCGGGCCGTCCAAGCTCGAGACAGATCCTCTCCTGCCAAGGCCGGGAGAGCTCCCAGCGAGACAAGGAAAAGCGCTGCCGAATACACAATCTTCGACCGCATCGCGAACCCCTTTCAGAAAGCCAGTGGACCAACGAAGGCAGGCATGCCTGGTTGAACTTCTAGATGGTAACCCGGGCGGGGGATTCTCGCCAAGCGGTGCTTTCAGCCCCCCGGCAGGCGCACGGTCGCCCGGCAGCCACCCTCCGGCCGGTCGGCGAGTTCGAGACCCCCGCCGTGGGCCTCGGAGATCTCGCGCGCCAGCACCAATCCGATCCCACTGCCCTGGGGTTTGGTCGTGTAGAACGGCACGAACAGGTTGTCGGGATTGGCCAGCCCCGGGCCGTCGTCCTCGATTTGCAGCTCGAAACCGCCCCCGGCGGGTAGGCACCAGGTGATTCGCACGCCCCGGCCGCCACCGGCGAGGCTGGCCTCGGCAGCGTTTTGGATCAGGTTGATCAACGCCTGCTCGAGCTGATCGGCGTCGACTCGGGCCGTGAGCGGCGGCCCCGGTTCGACGACCACTGGTACCCGCTGTTCGAGCGCCGCCGCCCGGCGGACCAGCGTGCCGAGGTCGACCGGCCCGCGCCGCGGCGGCGGCAGCCGGGCCAGCCGCGAGTAGGCCCCGACGAAGCGCGACAGAGCTTCGCTGCGCTCCGCGATGAGCGCCAGCCCGCGGCGCGCGTCGTCGTCGAAGTCGGCAGGCCGGGGATCGCGTTCGAACAGCCGGCCCAGGGTTTCGGCCAAGGACCGGATCGGGGCCAGGGAGTTGCCGAGCTCGTGGCCGAGCACCCGCAGCAGCCGCTTCCAGGCCTGTCGTTCCTCTTCCCGCAACGGGCGGGAAACGTCCGAGAGCACGACCAGCACGAGCGGCAGGCCGTCTCGACGAAACCCCGACCGCCGCACGTCCCAGCGCCCGGTCCGGCCGGGAAACGAGCGTTCGGCCAAACGCGCCGGCTCACCCTCGAGAAAGTCCCCGAGCCCGAGCTCCTGCCCGCTGCGGCCGAGCAACTCGGCCTCCGGTTCGCCCAAGAGCCGAGCCCCGGCGCGATTGGCGAGGCGCAAGCGGGTTTCGCCGTCGAAGGCGAAGACGGCGGCATCGAGGGCATCGATCACCCGGTGGGCCTGGGCAGTGGCTTCGAGGGCCCCCAGCCGCTGGTGCCGCAGCACGTCCCCCAGGTCGTTGATCTCGCGCACGATCCCGGCGAGCGCGCCGCGCGTGGCCAAGCCGCGGGCGCGCAGCGAATAGTCCCCCTCGCGCAGACCGCCCAGCAAGTTCGAGATCGTGCGCAGGGTGTAGGCCACGCGCGCGCCCAACCACAAGGGTCCGGCGATGGCACCGCCGACGGCCGCGACCGCCAGAACCACCTCCCAGCGATCCCAGCCCCCGCGGGCGAGCAACAGCAGAATGACGATCGCCAGGGGTCCGGTCGCGGCCAGACCCAGGACTCGCAGGCGCCCTTCGAAGGAGCGCCCCCGCCGCTCAGACATCGTGTTTCTCGAGCCGGCGATAGAGCGCGCTGCGCGACAATCCGAGGGACCGCGCCGCCTCGGTGACGTTGCCGCCATGGCGCTCGAGGGCTTTCTTGACCAGCAGGCGCTCGACCTCCTCGAGGGTCAGCTCCTCGAGCGTCCCGGGAGAGGCGGAAGAAGCCGCGGTCGGTAACCCCAACCCCAAGTCTTCGACCGCGATCACCGGCCCGCGAGCGAACAACACCGCCCGTTCGACGGCGTGGTCGAGTTCCCGGACGTTGCCCGGCCAAGGGTGGGCGAGCAGCGCAGCCCGGGCGTCCGGCGCGAAGTCGAGGATCTCGCGGCGGTACCGCTCGCGGTGCCGGGCTAGGAACATCCCGGCCAGCGGCAATAGGTCCTCCCGGCGCTCGCGCAGTGGCGGCAGACGCAGCGTCACCGTGTTCAGACGGAAGAACAGATCCCGCCGGAACCGACCGGCAGCAACCTCGGTTTCGAGCTCGGCATTGGTGGCGGAGAGGATGCGGACGTCCACCCGGCGCGGACGGGTCGAGCCGATCGGCGAGATCTCGCCGGATTCCACAGCCCGCAGCAGCTTGGCCTGCTGGTGAGGAGCGAGATTGGCGATCTCGTCCAAGAACAAGGTGCCGCCGTCGGCCAACTCGAAACGGCCCATCCGTTCGGACTTGGCGTCCGTGAAAGCCCCACGCACGTGGCCGAAAAGCTCGCTCTCGAAAACCGATTCGGGCAAAGCGCCGGTGTCCACGGTGACCAGCGGTCCGGCGGCCCGAGCCGAGCGCTGGTGGAGGATTTCCGCCACCAAGCCCTTGCCGGTGCCGTTTTCTCCCGTCAGTAGGACGTTGGCGGCGGAGCCCGCCACCCGCTCGACGGCATCGAGCACCTGGGCCATCGCCGGCGACCGGGCCACCAGCGCAGAAGCCGCGGGCGCACCGCGCAGGGAGCGATTCTCCGCTTCGAGCCGCCGGCCTTGGGCGAGCGCCGTTCCGAGGGCCAACTCCCGCGCCACGATCGCCAGTAGCCGCGCGTTCTCCCACGGCTTTTCGACGAAGTCCCGGGCGCCCCGGCGCATCGCCCCCACGGCCACCTCGAGCGACGCCCAAGCCGTGAGCACGACGACCGGCAAATGCGGGTCGTTCGCGAGGATCTCGGCCCGCAGGTCGAGACCCTCGCGCCCCGAGGGGGTGTCGCGCGTGTAGTTGAGGTCGATCAGCGCGAGATCGAAAGCGGCAGCCGCGAGAGCCTGCTTCGCTTCCTGCGGCGAGCCCACGGTCGTGACCGTGTGACCCTCGGCCTTGAGCAGCAGGCGCAGCGCCTCCCGAATGTCCGGTTGGTCATCGGCAACGAGGAGGCGGGCCACCGGGTCATTCTAGAGCTGGTCTTGCCCCGGTGGCCTCGCGGCTCAGAATTGGGACCAGAGATACTGGTTGGTGACCTCGTGGTGGAACTGGATCTCGGCCGTCTTGACCCGCGTGCCGAGAGCCTTGGGGCAACGCTCGGCGGAGGCGAGCTTCAAGTCGGCGAATTTCCCGTGGACCTCCTCGCCGATCAGCTCGCGCGCCCAGTTGCTCGCCTTGAACAGCCGGCAGGCGTCGTAGATGTTGTCGGGCAGGAACCGCGTCCGCGGGCGTTTTTCGGTGTCTTCCTCCGCCGCTGGGCCCTCGACGCCGGTACGCAGGAGGGAATAGATGGCGAGGTAAGGGTTGGCGTCCGGAGCGATCGAGCGCACCTCGACCCGCGCCGACTTGTCGTTGCCGAGGGGGATGCGCACCATCGAGCCACGATCGATCGCGGAAGCCTTGATCTGATTCGGCGCCTCGAAGTGGGGATCGAGCCGGCGGTAGGAGTTGACGCTCGAGTTGAGGATCAAACACAGGTCGTTGGCACTGGCCAAGATCCGCGAAATGAAGTTCCACCCCGCGGCGGACAAGCCATCCTGGCCCTGCGCGTCCCAAAACAGGTTCTTGCCGTTCTTGGCCAGGGACATATTGGTGTGCATGCCGTTGCCGTTGACCCCGGTCACCGGCTTGGGCAGGAAGCAGGCGGTCAGGCCCATGTTCGCCGCCACCTGGCGCGACAGCAGTTTGTACAGCTGGACCTGGTCGGCCGCGACGGTGGCCTCGGTGTAGCTGTAATTCATCTCGAACTGGGAGGGCGCCACCTCGGGGTGGTCCTTCTCGTTCGAGAAGCCCATGGCGCGCTGGCCCTCGGCGGCGGTGTCGATGAACTGGCGCAGGCTGTCCCCGGGCAGCGAGTGGTAGTAGCCGCCGGTGGAGATGAACTCGAAGGCGCCGGTTTCGTGGAAGCGGCGCTCGGCGTCCCGGCCGTTGAAGAGGAAGCCCTCGATCTCGTTCGAAACGTAGGCCACCGTCTGGTCCTTGCGCCAAAGGTCGGCAGCGAAGGCCTTGAGCCGCGCCCGCATGTCCCCGCGGTAGGAGCGGCCGTCGCGCTCCTGGACCTCGCCGAAGACGAGCACCTTGCCCGAGCCGAAGATGTCCGAGGGCAACCAGTAGAACGCCGGCCAGTCGATCGCCAGCCGGAGATCACTCTCCGCCTGCTGAGAAAAGCCGCGGATGGAGCTGCCGTCGAAGGTCAGGTTGTCGGCCGACTTCAACAGGAACTTCTTGTCGTAGTCGAGCATGTGGAAGCGACCCTCGAGGTCCGTGAAACAGACCGTGACCGCCTTCAACTTCTTCTCGTCGTGCAGCTCCCGCAAACGCTCTTCCTGAACCTGACCGGCGTCCCGGCGGGAAAGACGATCCTCTTTCGCTTTGAGGTTGCGCTCTTCGAGGATGTCGTAGGGGATCTTGAGAAAGTCGCGGAGGGAAGGCTCGACAGTGTTCATCTATGGCTCCTTGGCGTTCGTGAACGCAGGTTAGAGCTAGATGATAGCGGAACTAGATTAATTTTCAAGGCAGGAAGCAGAAAAAGAGCGCCAAGGACGCCAACTCCTGTGCTTGCCCTTTTCAAACCCGGCGCCGACGACGCCGACGACGCCGAGGCCGGCCGGGCCGGTCCCCTTCCTCGGCACTCTCGACCACCGCCTCGGGCCGGTTCTCGGAGGCCTCGCGCCACAAGGCGAGCACGTCGTCGCCTTCCCCCGTCGCCCGGACCAGTAACTCGAACAGGAACAATGCGCCGTCGAAATGGCGGGTGGCACCGTACCGAGCCCGTGCACCCGGTTTCCAGGCCGGCTCGCAGAGCCGGAAGAAGGCGACGAGACTGCCGAGGATCTCCTGGGTACGCAGGGCCGAGATCTTGAGGCGCTGGAGGAATGGGGTCACCACCTCGCGCGCCATTTGCTCGAGCTGCGGCCGTGACAACGGACGCCCCGCCACGGCTTCGACGTCGTAACGGCGCAAGAGCACGCTCGGCAAAAGCACCGCCGCGAGCAACGAGGCGTCGGACGTCTCGCGCTCCTCCCGGGCCATCTCGTCGAGCACGAGGGGAATGCGGTTGAAACGACCGAGCCCGCGAGCCTCCGCCGTGACCATCGCGAAGGCCTCGGGCAGGATCGACTCGAGCAGTCCGAACTCGAGCATCACCTGGCAGGCGTCGGCGGCGTGGCCCGAACGCAGGAGCCCGACGACCTCCTCCGTCAGGCGCGCCGGCGAGGCCTTTTCGATCTCCCGCCGATTGCGCTCGATCGCCAAGGCGGTCGCCGGTTCGATCGTGAAGCCCAAACGGGCCGCGAACTCGCACGCGCGGACCATGCGCACCGGGTCTTCCTGAAAGCGTAGGTCGGGATCGCCGATCGCCCGCACTACCTTGGCTTCGAGGTCGTCGATGCCGCCGCAGTAGTCGATGACCGAGAAGTCGCCGATGTCGTAGAACAAGGCGTTGATCGTGAAATCGCGCCGAAAGGCGTCTTCCCGCGGCGTGCCGAAGGTGTTGTCGGAGGTGATCAGGCGATCCTCGGGGTCGCCGTCCTGCTGCTCGGGATCGGGCGTCCGGCGAAACGTCGAGACCTCGACGACCCCCTCGGGATACAGCACGTGGACGAGCCGGAAGCGGCGTCCAATGATCCGGCTATTGCGGAACAGCCGGCGAATTTCGCTCGGACCGGCGTCGGTTCCGACATCGAAGTCCTTGGGAGCCCGCCCGAGCAACAGGTCACGGACCGCACCGCCCACCAAGTACGCCGTGCGGCCGGCATTGTGGAGGCGGTACAACACCTTCAAGGTGTTCGGGTCGATGTCGCGGCGGGAGATCCGGTGATCGGGGCGGTCGAGGACGCGGGGAGCTTGTTCTAGGACGGCACGCTTCACGGCCCGGCATTATAGCGGTGGCAGCGTCGGGGCGGGGCCCCCGTCGGAGCGGCGGAACGCTCCGACGGCGGGGGGGGGGTGGGACGAGCGCGCGAGGCAGGACGTTCGGTAAGTTGCGGACTTGTGCGCGCTGGTGGGGGTCTCAAGGAGAAGGCGACCGATACCGCAGATCGCGTTCACAAGAGGACGAAGGGCGATGCCGGCGGTGATGACGCCGCTCGGACCGCCAAGAGTCGTCGTATCGGCTTTCGCGCCGCTCTCGCCACGAACGGTCGTCTCCGTAAGGCGACGAGTCTTCGTAACGGCGTCCGTTCCAAACCGGACGGGGTGCGTAGCCATGAAACAGATCAGCCGCGTGGGACCGATGCACGCGGAAATGGTGATGGAGCAAGGGGCAAGAATCGTGGTGGTAGTGGCGGTCCCGGTTCGTGAAGCAACGTTCCGAGCAACGGAGGCCGCGATAATGGAGGTCATGAGAGGTCCGCCAGTAGTAAGCCGGCCGGTAACGCCCAGGTGCGCCGAAGACGAGCGAGAAGGTGACCGGCCCGACCGAAAAACCCGCACCCACTGACCAGGTACTGCGGGCTTCCGCGGGGGCGGCGAAGCTCGGCGCCAACAACATCAGACCGGCAGTGACCGAGGCGAGGGCTTGTTTGCGCATCCCAGTGCTCCTTTGCTGCAACCCTTCTCTCCACGATGCGTGCCAGCTCCGGAGTGTTTCGGCCGAAGCCTGGAAATCGGCCTCTTTCCGCCGCTCCCGCTCGAGAGTCGGCCTGGATTCGAGATCCTCTGTCCTCGCCGGAGGACGAACTGGAATGTCATTGTGCCATAGAAGGGACGGTGCGTCTACCGCCCTCGACGCCTTGCGCGAGGTCACCCGGGGAAAATTTCCCGCTTTGCCGGTCAGAGTCCGCGAGTGCGGATCTTGATTTCGTTGGTCAGGGTTCGGTGGACCGGGCAGCGGTCCGCGATCTCGAGCAGGCGCTGGCGTTGCTCGGCGTCGAGCTCACCGCGGAGCTCGATGTCCCGCTCGATGACGTCGATCTTACCGGCGTGGCCCGTGGTCTCGCAGTCGGCGCAATCCGCGGCATGGACGCGGCCGTGCCGGAGCCGCACGACGACGCCCAGGAGCGGCCAGCCCTTGCGGTCGGCATACAGACGCAGGGTCATGACGGTGCAACTACCCAGACCCGCCAAGAGGAAGTCGTAGGGCGAAGGCCCGGTGGCCGTGCCGCCGAGCGAAAGGGGCTCGTCGCTGGCCAGCACGTGCCCGGCGGCCTCGACGCGCACCGCAAGACCGGAGGCACCTCCCGAAACCAGAACTTCCCCGTCTCCGGCCGTTACCGTCGTCATCGTCGACTCCTTCCTCTCAAGGGTGGAAACGCAGACGCAGCAGAGTGGCGGGGCCGCTGGCCGGCACGGTGACGACATAGAAGTTGTCGTAGTCGTCGTCGGCGATGGCTGGCGGCGCGGGTGCGCCGAGGGCCGCGGCAATGGCGCCCAGGGTGTTCGAGTGTCCGGCCACCAGGACGGTGCCGCCGGGTCGTGCGCGAATGGCCGCGGCCAAGGCTGCCGGGTCTTTGGCCGGCACGACTTCCACCGGCAAGCCGAGCCGCTCCGCCAAGGGCTTCACGGTGTCCTGCGTGCGCCGACGCTCGGACGCGAAGATGCGGGTGATCGAACTCTCCGCGAGCAGCTCGCCGAGCGCGACCACACGCCGCTGACCGACTTCGGAAAGTGGCGGATCATCGGCCGGCGCCGCCGCCTTCTCGGCGTGGCGGACCAGCAAGACGGTGGTCGTGGGAGTCTCGGCGACGACCACCGGGGCGAGAGCCAGAAAGCACAAGAGAGCAAGGAGAAGGCGCATGGCCCCGATTGTAGCGGTTGCCCAGGGCAACAAGGACATCAACGACACCAACGACCCCCATGCGCAGCGTCGTTCTCGTCGTTGGTGTCCTTCGCCCTTCATGCCGCAGTGCGTCAAAAAAACTCTTGACCGCCTTGCCGCACCGCGGTATCCTCCTCTTGTCGCACCGCGGCGTCGTTGGCCGCCACCCGAAACGAACTCTCTCCGGCAGCGCCGGTCGCAACTCGAAGGAGCACACCATGGCCACCACTCTCGACCTTCAGAAGATCCAGCAGGACGTCACCGAATCCGCCCGCAAGGTGTGGCTCGCCGGTCTCGGCACCGTCGCCATTGCCGAGGAGCGCGGCAGCTCGCTGCTCCAGGAAGGCGGCAAGATGTTCAACCAGCTCGTCGACCGCGGCCGCGGCTTCGAGGTGCGGGCCGAAAAGGGCCTCAACAAGGAAGTCAAGAAGATCACCACCGAGGTCGAGACCCGCGTCGGCAAGGTCACCAAGAAGGTCGGCAAGGTCGTCGACGAGCAACTCGGCAACGTCATGAATCGCCTCGGCGTCCCCACCCAGAGCGAGATCGAGAACCTGACCCGCCGGGTGGCCCAGCTCACCGAGCAGGTCGACCGCCTCGTCCCGATGCTCGCCGAGAAGGCCGAGAAGGCTGCCCCCAAGGCCGCCGCCAAGGCCTGATCCCACCGCGCCGTCGCGTCCGACGCCTCGCGTGCCCCCGGGCATGCGAGGCGTTTTTCTTTGGGCCTGGGCAAAAAAAGTCCCCGGCGCGGAGGCGGTTACGCCGGGGGGAGGAAGCCGCGGGGGAGAAACGCGGCGATCACTCCCACAGAACCCGGCAAGGAGGGAAAAGGGGGAGCCCGGGCGCGAAAAAAGTCAAACGCGCAGAAGCACGGCGCCCCAGTGGAGCCCGGCGCCCAGGGCGGTGAAGGCCACCAGCGCCCCCTCGGGGGCCATCCCAGCTTGCCGCGCCTCGTGGAAGGCCAGCGGCAAGGTCGCCGAGGTGGTGTTGCCGTAGCGCTGGATGTTGTTGAAGACCTTGGACTCCGGCACGTCGAGAGCCTTCCGCGCGGCCTCGTTGATGCGCAGATTGGCCTGGTGCATGATGACCAGATCGAGATCCGCGGTGGTGTGCCCGGTCGCCGTCAGCACCTCCGCCGCCGCCTCGGGCATCCGCGTCACGGCGAGCTTGAAGACGGCGCGGCCGTCCATCACCGGCACGGTCTCGGCAGCGTGGATCATCTCCGGGGTGACGAAGGGCCGCCGGGCGGAACCCAGCCCGGGGACGTAGAGGATTTCTTTGTTGGTGCCGTCGGCGTAGACCCGATGAGCCAGGATGCCGCGGCCGTCGTCGGCGGTCGAGGCCTTGAAGACCATGGCCCCCGCGGCGTCGCCGAAGAGCACCACGAGGTGCCGGAAGCGGTTGTTCCACTCCCACTCCTCCGCCGTCACCGGCCCCGGGTCGGTCCCGAGCAGCACGTTCCAGGTGTGCTCCGAGAACGGCAACAGGCAGCTGTGGACGTCCGCACCCACCAGCAGCACCGTCTTGGCGGTACCGCTGCGGATGAGCGCATCGACCATCTGAAGACCGTAGGCGAACCCCGCGCACTGCTGGCGAATGTCCAGGGCCGGGAGATTGCGGAGACCGAGCCGCTCCTGGACGATCGGGCCGCTGCCGGGGAAGAAGTGATCCGGCGTCATGTTGGCGAACACCAAGTAGTCGACTTCCCCCGGGGCGACGTCGGCGTCCTCGAGGGCCTGCCGGCACGCTTCGACGGCGAGGTCCGACGAACCGACCCCGGGCTCGACGTAGTAACGCGTGACGATGCCGCTGCGTTCTTGGATCCACTCGTCACTGGTCTCGAGTACCCGCGACAACATGGCGTTATCGATCCGCACGGGGGGCACGGACACGCCGGTTCCGGCGAGCACGGCTCTCGGTTGCTTCATGGGATGGCTTCTCCTCGGCTCTACTGGTGCCGCCCGCGGGTGGAAACCGGACGGTTACGGCGGATCGAATTCCACCGGCGAGCCCGGCCGTGCGCGGCCGACGGCAGGCCGGTAGAAGGTCGTGAGCTCACCGACCCGGCGGAAGCGGTAAAAGGCCGGCACCTTGCTGCCGTCGAGCCCGAGGCCCACTTCCGGACCGTAAGTCCAGACTTCGATCCCCGGTCCGCCCTGGGGCGCCACCTCGTACTTGATCTCGGTGGGCGGTCCATACAGCGTGAACACCAAGCCGCGAGCCGTTCGGCGCCCGAGGTAGGCGGCCTCGCTGAACCGGCGATCAGCCTCGGCAGCCCGCTCTTCGTAGCGCGCGCGCAGCGTATTGCCCGGCACCGCGGGGTCGTCATCCCGCGCCCGCCAGAACGCCTCGATGGCATCAGCCGCCGCGAGGTCGTCCGACAGGGAGAGGTAGGCGTCGATCTCCGCTCGCGTCGCCATCCGCGCGATAGCCCCCACCAACCACTGGGAGTAAGCCGGCCCGAGCAACCCATTGGTCAGGCTCTCGGGTCCGGACGAGACCCGAGAGGCCGGCGCCGAGCCGCAGGCCGCACCGGCAGCCAGCACGACGGCGAGCAGGAGGC
The DNA here is from genome assembly GCA_033762835.1 of Thermoanaerobaculia bacterium. Classification (GTDB taxonomy): domain Bacteria; phylum Acidobacteriota; class Thermoanaerobaculia; order Multivoradales; family DATKCC01; genus JANRLG01. Next base: position 36,001 of record JANRLG010000297.1, on the reverse strand, counting down.
GGCTAGCGACGTTTGAGTAGGTCAAGGAACTCCTCCCGGACTTCTTTCTTGTAGAAGCTGCCGCGGATCGCCGAGGTCACCGTGATCACCCCGGGTTTCTTGACTCCCCGCATTTCGACGCACAGGTGACGAGCTTCGATGACCACCATGGCGCCCAAGGGATCGAGCTTCTCGCGTAGGAACTCCACGACTTGCTCGGTGAGCCGCTCCTGCAGCTGGGGTCGGCGGGCGTAGAACTCGAGAATGCGGGCGAACTTCGACAAACCGATGATCTTGTCCCGTGGGATGTAGGCGATGTGGGCATGGCCGTAGAACGGCACCAGGTGGTGGGAACACACCGAGTAGAAGGGAATGTCCTTCTCGATCACCATCGCACTGTAGCCCTCGTCGTTGGGGAACAGTGTCACCGCCGGCTCGGCGCCTTCGTGGAGACCGGAGAAAATCTCGTGGTACATCTTGGCGACCCGAATGTCGGTTTCGCGCAGATTGGGGTCCGTGAGATCGAGACCGAGTTCGGTCAACAGGCCGCGGACATGGCCCGCCACCCGCACGATGCGTTCGCGGTCCGCGGGCTTGAAGCCCGCCAACCGATCCTGCCCGTCGTCGTCATGCATGTTGCGAAGGCTCCTTCCGCGTGCCCGCAGGGCGAGCCGCTATCCTACAATGCGCTTCCATGTCCGCCCGGGTCAGCGCCGAATCGATCGATCCCCGTTTCTACGACCACCTCGGTGAAGTGCCCGCCGATTGGCTCGACGACTTCCTTTACCAGAGCGTCGAGCTCGTGGACCGCTACGGCCGCGAATGGGCCCTCGAGACCGCTCACCGCTTGGGCGTGCCCGCGGCCCTCGCCGCGGGCTCCGGCACCGCGACCGAGCTGACGGCCCGACTGGGCTTCGTACCGAGCTTCGAGCGGGCGCTCACCTGGGTGCTCGATCAGCTGACCGGAGCCGGTTTCGTGGCCGCCGTCGGCGCGCCCCGGGCACGGCGTTACGGCAGCCAAGGCGAGATCCGGCCCGCGGCGCTCGGTGCGATTCGCACCGCGGCCCTCGAGCACGACGAACGCAATGCCCCGTTCCTCGACTTGCTCGACCTCGCCGGCGAGATCTATCCCGCCGTCGCCCGCGGTGAAAAAAACGGCGAAGCGGCGCTCCTCGGCATGGGCCAGACGTCCCTCTGGCTGCGCTACTTCGACAACCAGAACCCGGTCTACGCCCTCAACAACCGCCTGGCCGCCCTCGCCGCCGCCAACCGCTGCCCCTCCGGGGCGCGCGCGCTCGAGGTCGGAGCCGGCGGCGGCAGCGCCACCTTCGCTTTTCTCGAGGTCCTGGCACCACCGAAACGCGAGGCCCTCGCGCGTTACCGGCTGACCGAACCCGCGGCCTTCTTCCGCCGCCGCGCCGTGCGCGGCCTCGCGGAGAGCTTTCCCGGGTTGCCGCTCGAAAACGGCGAGCTCGACATCGACCGCTCCTGGGCCGACCAGGGTGCCGAGCCGGGGACTTGGGACCTCGTCTACGGCGTCAACGTCTTCCACGTCGCCAAACGGCTGCCCGCGGCCCTCGCCGAGGCCCACCGTTGCCTCGCCCCCGGCGGCTGGCTGGTCTTCGGCGAGTGCCTGCGTCCGTTTCCCGGCCAGGCCATCACGGCCGAGATGCCGTTCCAGATTCTCGACGGCTTCCTGGGCGTCGACACCGATCCCGAAACCCGCCCCCACCCCGGCTTCCTCGAACCCGAGCTGTGGGTCGAGAACCTGCGGCGGGCGGGCTTCGTGGACATCACCGTGGTGCCGGACGTGCGAGAAATTCGACAGTTCTACCCCCGATTCTTCGCCGGGGCCGTGTGCGGACGAAAGGAAACCTCATGAGCAGCCAACTGACGATCGAATACTGCGTCGTTTGAAACTACCTCCCACGAGCCGCCGGTCTGGCGGACAGCGTAAAGACTCGCTTCGGCCTCGAAGCCCAGCTGATCAAAGGCAAGGGCGGCGTGTTCGAAGTCCAGCTGGACGGACAAACCCTGTTCTCGAAGAAGGTGGTCGGCCGCTTCCCCGACGCCGGAGAGGTCGAAGAAGTCCTCGCGGAGCGTTTGGTCGGGTGAGCCGATGACGGGGGGCGCCGCGTTCGGCGGCCTGGCGGTCGCGAGTGGCGCCTGGCTCCTGGTTCTGGCGTGCCTCGTCAACCGCCGCCGGAAGCACGCTCCGCGACCGGCGACGGCGCAAACTACGATTCCCTCGACTCTGGTTCTCCTGCCCTGCCGCGACGAGGCGGAGAACGTGTTGCCGTGCCTCGATTCGCTCCTCGCCCAGGAGCCGCCGGTGCGCATTCGGGTGATCGACGACGGCTCGACGGACGGCACCGGCGAGCTCGTGGCCACGCGCTTCGGCACCGGCCGGGTCGAGCGGATCGCGGCGCCGCCCCTGCCTCCCGGCTGGCGCGGCAAGGTCCACGCTCTCGAATGTGGCCTCGCGGGAACCACGGAAGAATGGCTGCTCTCGACCGACGCCGACGCCCGCCACGCTCCCGACGCCGTTGCCCGCGCCCATGCCACGGCGGCCCAGCGGAACCTCGACGCGGTGTCCTTCAGCGGTCACCAAGTGGCCACCGGCCTCGGTGAAGCCCTGGTCACCCCGACCGTCTTCGCGCTGCTCGACCTGCTGGTGCCCGACTGGCATCGTCTCGCCGACGGCCGCGGTCCGGCCATCGCCAACGGCCAGTTCATCTTGGTTCGCCGCCGAGCCCTCGAAGCGATCGGCGGCTTCGGCGCGGTCAAGAACGCCCCCATCGACGATGTGGGCTTGGCTGTCGCCCTGCGCGCCGGTGGCTTCCGCACCGCCCTGCTGCGCGCCCCGGACGCCCTGTCCGTGCGCATGTACCGCGGCTTCGGAGAGTCCTTCCGGGGCTGGCGGCGCAATCTCGCCGGGATCCTCCGTGGGCGGCCGGGGGTGACGGTGGCCGTGCTCCTCGCCGCGACGGTGCCGGTCGGCTTGGCCGTGGCCTCCGGGGAACCCTGGGCGATCGCCGCGACCTGGCTGCTGGGAGCCCTGGCCTCGGGACTGTTTCGCTACGGCAGCGGCCATGGGCCCTGGGTGGGGTTGTTGTTTCCGGTGGACCTGCTGGTGCTGGGCACGGCGGTGGCGCTTGGGCAAAGCAGGAAACAGCAGTGGAAAGGGCGGGAGATTTTGGTGGACAAGGTGGACGGTGGACAAAGTGGACGGAATGGACGAAGTGGACTGTAAGACTGACGCCCCGGCTTGGCGTCATCTCTTCTTTCAAAGGGTCCATCTCGTCCACTTCGTCCATATCGTCCACTGTCCACTCAGGAGCCCCACCATGACCGAGCCACTGATTCCGAAACACGGCGGCTACCGCCGCCTGATCAGCTTCCAAGTCGCTCAGCTGGCCTTCGATGTCACCGTCCGATTCTGTGACCGCTACATCGACAGGAAGAGCCGCACCCGCGACCAAATGGTCCAGGCCGCGCGCAGCGGCGTGCAGAACATCGCCGAGGGCAGCCAGGCCAGTGGTACTTCGAAAAAGATGGAGCTCAAGCTCACGAACGTTGCCCGGGCCAGCCTGGAAGAACCGAAGCTCGACTACGAGGACTTCCTGCGCCAGCGCGGACTCCCGCAGTGGGAGCCTCAGGACCCCCGCCGCGCCGAGCTGATCCGAAGGCGTCCCAAGAACCTGGAAGAGGTTGCCCAGTGGATTCGAGACGTCCGAACGTCCACTTCGTCCATCTCGTCCACTGCGTCCACCACCACCTCCCAAGAAGCCGCGGCCAACGGCGCCTTGGCCCTTTTGGCCGTGGCCACGGCGCTCTTGGACCGTCAGGTGGCTTCCCTCGCGCGGGCCTTCGAAACCGACGGCGGGTTCACGGAACGGCTGTATCGGATTCGAGTGGTGCGACGTACCGGCAGCACTGACCCGCACTCTCGGACACCGCTACCACCAACCGGCTGACCGGCGTCCCTCGGAAGGCGGGAGCCAACGCATTCCACAAGTAGGTGGCGAGCAGCTCGATCGAGATGTTCTCGAGCGGCAGCAAGACGACGTCTTCGACCGGAAACCGGTAACTCCGGCCGTCGAAACGAATCTCCAAGTTTTCGCCTTCCTGGCCCACGGCGACGCGATCGCTGGCGGTGGGAATCAAGGTCCGCTCGTCGAGTTCGGCGCAGGTGGCACGAATGGCACTCTTCGCCGCGCCGAGATCGAACAACAGGCCACACTCTCCCAGCTCCTCGCCGCCCAACTCCACCTCGACGCGGTAGTTGTGGCCGTGGAGCAACTCGGCCCGACCATCGGGAAAGAGTGTGAAGTGCGCCGCGGCGAACTTGAAGTCTTCCTTGGCGAGATGAAGATGGTAACGAAGGGTGTCCATGAGGGCGTGATCATAACTGCGCCCGGTTGTCGCGATAGAAGGGAAGCGAATACACTCGGCGCTCTTTTATCGAGCCAAAGGGCAAAACACCATGATCGCGCCCGACATCGAACTCCCGCCGGCCGCCTTGCTCGCGGCACCGGCCCTCCCCCTCCAGGCGTTTTCGCCGGTTTCGATCGGCAACTTCATCGCCGGCTTCGACGTGCTCGGCGCTGCGGTGCAGCCGGTGGACGGTACCCGGCTCGGAGACGTCGTGACCGTCGAAGCGGGCCACGGCTTGGAAATCACTGGGGCCTATGCCTCGGCTCTGCCGGCGGATCCCCAGGCCAACATCGTGGCGCGAGCGCGCACCTGGTTCGAGCAGACGCTCCTCGCCCGCGAGCTGGCCCCCCGCCCGCTGCGCCTGGTGCTCGAAAAGCGCCTGCCCGTCGGCAGCGGTCTCGGTTCTTCGGGTTCCTCCATCGTGGCCGCTTTGGTGGCCTTGAACGCTGCCCATGGCGAGCCCTTGGACGCCATGGACCTGCTGCGGCTGGCCGGCGGGCTCGAGGGCGAGATCAGCGGCGGCGTGCATTACGACAACGTGGCGCCCAGCCTGCTCGGGGGCCTCCAGCTGATGGCGCCGGCGCCGGCACCGCCGGCCGTGGCCCTGCCGTTTTTCCCGGAATGGCGCTTCGCCGTGTACTACCCGGGATTCGTGGTCTCGACCCGCGACGCGCGGCGCGTGTTGCCGGCGGCGTGGCCCCTCGGCGAGCTGACCACCTTCGGCCAACGCATCGCAGGGCTCGTCCACGGCCTCCACGTCGGGGATCGCGAGTTGGTTGCGCGGTTGCTCGTCGACGAACTCGTCGAACCCCACCGCGCCAGCCTCGTGCCGGGATTTCCCGCGGCCCAACGCGCCGCCCGCGAGGCCGGGGCCATCGCCTGTGGCCTTTCCGGCTCCGGTCCCACGACCGTCGCGGTGACCACCGACGACTTGAGCGCTCAGCGCGTGCTGGCCGCCCTCGCGGGCGCCTTCGAGCCGCGGCCGGGGGCCTTTGGCCACGTCTGCGCCATCGAGCCGCGGGGCGCCGTGGCCGTGCCGGCCTGAGACCATGGAGCTCACGAACCTCCTGGACGCCGAGGACCGCGCGGACTTCCGAAGCGCCGCCCGCCGGGGCATCGGCCGCGGGGGCGGCCTGTACTTCCCCACCGACATCACCCCGTTGCCGAACGTCCCGGAGCTCCTCGCAATGGGCTTCGTCGAGCGTTCGGTGGCAATCGCCCAGGCCTTGCTCGCCGGGGAGTTTCCGCCCGACACGATCCGCCGCCTGGTCACCCGCGCCCTCGATTTTCCCGTGCCGCTGGTGGCGGTCGGAGCGGAATCCGGCGTGCTCGAGTTGTTCCACGGCCCGACCTTGGCGTTCAAGGACTTCGGGGCGCGGTTCCTGGCCGAGGTCCTGGCGGAACTTGCCGAACCGGCCCGGCCCTTGACCATTCTGACCGCCACCTCCGGAGACACCGGGGCCGCCGTGGCCCACGCTTTCCACGGCCGCCCGGGGGTCTCCGCCGTGGTGCTCTTTCCGCGCGGGCGCATCGCACCGCTCCAGGAGAAGCTGTTTTCGACCCTGGGCGGCAACGTCCACACCTTCGCCGTCGAGGGTGACTTCGACGCCTGCCAGGCGCTCGTGAAACAAGCCTTCGCCGACACCGAGCTGACCGCCCGGCTGGGCCTCAACTCGGCCAACTCGATCAACCTCGCGCGCCTGTTGGCCCAGGTCTTCTACTACTTCGAAGCCGCCGCCCGAGCGCCGCGGGGCGTGCGCCGCTTGGTGGCGGTGCCCAGCGGCAACTTCGGCAACGTCACCGCCGGCCTGTGGGCGCGGGCGCTGGGCGCCCCGCTCGACCGCTTCGTGGCGGTCACCAACGCCAACGACACGGTGCCGCGCTATCTCGCGACCGGTGACTGGTCGGTGCGTCCCACGGTCGCCACGTTGTCGAACGCCATGGACGTGTCGGCGCCCAACAACTGGCCGCGAACGGCGCGGCTGATCGCCGGGGAGCCGGGCGTGCTGGCCGCCGAGACGATCTCCGAGGCAGCGACCGGCGCCGCCCTGGTCCAACTCGACCGCGATTTCGGTTACCTCGCCGACCCCCACACGGCCGTCGCCTGGGCCGGACTCGAGCGGGCCCGGCGCCCGGGCGAGTTCGGGATCTTCTTGGCGACCGCCCACCCAGCGAAGTTCCAGGCCACCGTGGAAGCCCTGCTCGGCCGGCCGGTCCCCCTGCCGCCGGCCCTCGCCGCCGTTGCGGATCTCCCCAGCGGGGCCGTCCCGCTGGCGGCCGACTTTCCGGCCTTCCGGCGGGCGCTGCTCGCCCTCGACCTATAATCGCCGGACCATGGAAACGCCGCAGCAACGCATCGAAGCCGAAGTCAAAACCGCCATGAAATCAGGAGAGAAAGAGCGCCTCGGGGTGCTCCGCATGCTCCTGACCGACCTCAAGAACGAAAAAATCCGCCTGGGTGCCGAGGTCGACGAAACCGGCTTCCTGGCTTTGGTCCGCAAGGCCGTCAAACGGCGCCACGAGGCCGCCGAAGGTTTCCGCAAGGGCGACCGCCAGGAGCTCGCCGAAAAGGAAGAGCGCGAAGCCGTGGTGCTCGAGACCTTCCTGCCCAAGGGGCCGAGCGAAGCCGACATCCGCGCGGCGGTCACGACGTTTCTCGCCAACGAAGGCTTGTCCGGCCCCGCCGCCATGGGCAAAGTCATGGCGGCGATGAAAGAACACTTCGCCGGCTTGGCGGACAACGCCACGGTCTCGAAGATCGCCCGCGAAGTCCTCGCCTCGTGAAGAGCCCCTTGTGAGTGCTGCCTCCCCGGCCGAGGCCGAACCCCTGCGGGTGGTCGTCGGCACCGCCGGTCACATCGACCACGGCAAAACCAGCCTCGTCCTGGCCTTGACCGGCATCGACTGTGACCGCTGGGCCGAGGAGAAGAGCCGCGGCATCACGATCGACCTCGGTTTCGCCCACCTGACGGCGGAGGTCGGCGGCAAGACCCTCCAGATGGGTTTCGTCGACGTGCCCGGCCACGAGCGTTTCCTCGCCAACGCCCTGGCGGGCCTGGGCGGCATTCGGGTGCTGCTGCTGGTGGTGGCCGCGGACGAAGGGGTCAAGCCCCAGACCCGCGAACACCTGGCGATCGCCTCCCTGCTCGGCCTGCCGGCCTGCCTGGTGGCGCTAACCAAAGTCGATGCCGTGGACCCGGAGCTCGCCGAGCTGGCCCGCCTGGAGGTCGAGGAGCTGCTGGTACCCACCCCGTTCGCCGGTGCGCCGATCCTGGCGGTGTCGAGTCACACCGGGCAGGGCCTGCCGGAGCTGCGGGCGCGGCTCGTGGAGATGGCCGCCCGCCAGGCGGTGCGCGGCAGCGCGGGCGAACCCGCCCGGCTGCCCATCGACCGTGCCTTTCATCTGAAGGGGCAGGGAGTCGTCGTAACCGGCACCCTCGCCCAGGGCAAACTCGCCCCCGGCGACGCGGTCGAAATTCTGCCCGGGCCGGTCGGCCTGCCGCTCTCGGGCCGCGTGCGTGGGCTTCACGTTCACGGCCAAGCGCGGGAGAAGGCCCGTGCGGGGGAACGGGTGGCGGTGCAGTTGGCCGGGGTCGAACTCGAAACCCTGGCGCGCGGCCAGCAACTCGGGCCTGCGGGGGGCTTCGCGCCTACGGCCCGGATGCTCGCTCGCCTCCAATTGTTGCCCGACGCCCCCAAACCGATCCGCGGGTGGACGGCCATCCGCGTTCATCTACTGGCTGCCGAGGCCGTCGGCAAGGTGCGCCCTCTGGGGGTCGACGCCATTGCCCCAGGAGACAGCGGCTTGTGCGAGATCCGGCTCGGTGAGCCCCTGGTGGCCGTGCGGGGAGACCGCTGGATCGCCCGGCGGCCCTCGCCGGAAACCACGGTGGGCGGCGGCGTGATTCTCGACCCCGCCCCCAAGGCCCGACGCATCAAAGACTTGACCACCGCCGCCCAAGCCCTCGAGGCGGGACTGGGCGAGAGCTCCGACGTCACTGCGCTGCTCGTCTGGGCGCGCTACGCCGGCAGCGCGGGAGTGGCCGCCGGGGAGCTGGCGCAGCGCCTGGGCCGCTCGCCGCTCGGCGTCGCCGAGGAGCTGGGGCGGCTGGCGGCAACGAACCGGCTGATTCCGATCCCCCCACGCGCCGGGCGCCCGCCCCTGTGGCTGACGCCGACGGCCGTGCAAGAGCTCGGCGAACGGGCCAAGCGCCTGCTCGCGGAGCACTTCAAGAAGGACCGGCTGTCTCCGGGGCTGTCGAAGGCGGCCCTGGTGCGCAAGCTCTTCCCCGGTCGCGCCGCGGAATCTTCGGAGGTCTTCTTCGAGTGGCTGACAGCGCAAAAGGCGCTGGTCGTGGCCGGCGACCTGGTCACGCAACCGGGCCGGGGCTCGGAGCTGACCAGCGAGGAATCCGGCCTCGCCAAGGCCGTGCTCGAGCGGTTCTCCAACGCCGGGCTCACCCCGGACTCTCCCGCCGAGCTGCTCAAGGACCTGACGCCCAAACAGCAGATCCTCGAGGGCGTGGTCAAGTTCCTGGTGCAACGGGGCCAGCTCACCCGCCTGCCGAGCGGCCTCGTGCTGGCCACCCCGGTGTTCTCCCAACTGCGCCGCGACCTCGTCGCCACGGGCTGGGAGCGCTTCAGCGTCGCCCAGTTCAAGGACCACTTCGGCCTCACTCGCAAATGGGCCATTCCGCTGCTCGAGCAACTCGATTCCGTAGGCGCCACGCGCCGCGCCGGGGACGATCGCCTGGTGGTGCGACCGCGGACTTGAGGCCATGAACCTCCACGACCTCTTCGCCATCCCCCTCGCCCGCGATCCGGGCAAAGTCGCACTGCGCTTCCGCTCGGCGGAGGGCACCGTTCAAGGCTTCACCTACGCCGAGCTGTTCGCCGCGGCCCGGCGGGTGGCCGGGGGATTCGCCGCCCGTGGCCTCGGCCGGGGGGACCGGATCGCGTTTTTTCTCGGCAACCGGCCGGAGTTCGTCATCGCCTACCTGGCGGCCTTGGAGCTCGGGGCGGTCGTGGTGCCGATGAACCTCGCCTACCGCCGGACCGAGCTCGAGCACCTGTTGAGCGACGCGCAACCGAGTGGGTTGCTCTCGGAGCGCGAGCTCGCCCCCGTGCTCGCCGACGTGCCGGGCCTGCCGCCGATCGTCTGGGCCGAGGAGCTGGGCGAATTGGCAGCGGCCCCGAATCCCCTGGCACCTCTCTCACCCCCGCTCGCGGCCGAGGAATCCGCCTTCCTGCTCTACACCTCCGGCACCACCGGCAAGAGCAAAGGCGCGCGGATGTCCCACGGCAACCTGGTGGCCACCGTCACGGCCTTGCTCGCGGCCTGGGACTGGTCCGCTCGGGACGTGTTGCTGCTGTGCCTGCCGCTGTTCCACACCCATGGCTTGGTCGTCGGTCTGCACAACGCCCTGGCGGCGGGTGCCACGGTCGAGCTGCGCCGGCGTTTCCAGGTCGCGGAAGCCGCCGACGACTTGCTCGCTGGCGCGGCCACGATGTTCTTCGGCGTCCCCACGATGTACGTCCGGCTCGTCGAGGAGCTCGCGGGGCGCGGTGACCTCTCCGCCCTTCGCGCCATGCGCCTGTTCTGCTCCGGCAGCGCGCCGCTCGCTCCCGAGACCTTCGAGGCGTTCGAACGACTGACCGGCCACTCCATCCTCGAACGCTACGGCATGACCGAGACCGGAATGATCCTGTCGAACCCCTACGCCGGGAAACGCCGGCCGGGCTCGGTCGGCACCGAGTTGCCCGGGGTCGAAGTGCGGATCGTCGACGGCGAGCTCCAGGTGCGCGGCGCCAACGTCTTCGACGGTTACTGGAACACTCCCGAGAAAACCGCCGAGAGCTTCGTGGACGGCTGGTTCCGCACCGGCGACCTGGCCCGGCGCGACCCCGAAACCGGCGCCATCACGCTCCTCGGCCGGCGCTGCGAGCTGATCCTGTGCGGCGGTTACAACGTCTACCCGCGGGAGATCGAGGAGCTGCTCCTGACCCACCCCGGCATCCGTGAAGCCGCCGTCGTCGGCCGGCCGGACCCGGACCTGGGACAGGTCCCCGTGGCCTTCCTGGTGAGCGACTCCGAAATCGACCCCGAGGCCCTACGTGCCTGGTGCAAGGAGCGGATCGCCGGGTTCAAGGTGCCGCGGCGGTTCGTGCGGCGGGAGACCCTGCCCCGCAATGCCCTGGGGAAGATCCAGAAGGGACTTTTGGAGGACTGAGTCCACTTCGTCCACCGTCCACTCCGTCCACTACAATCTCCTCCAATGAAACCCGCCCCCTTCGAGTACCACGCCCCCACCTCCTTGGCGGCGGCGCTCGAGTTGCTGTCCCAGCACGGCTCGGACGCCAAAGTCCTGGCCGGGGGCCAGAGCTTGATCCCGGTGCTCAATTTCCGCCTGGCGCAGCCGGCTTTGCTGGTCGACCTCAACCGGATCCCGGGGTTGGATGGCCTGACGGTTCGGCCGGACGGCAGTCTGGTGATCGGCGCCTTGGTGCGCCAGCGCCAGCTCGAGCGCCAAACGGGCGTCGCCGCCGCGGCGCCGCTCCTGGCCGAAGCCGTGCCGTGGATCGCCCATCCCCAGATCCGCAACCGCGGCACCATCGGCGGCAGCTTGGCCCACGCCGACCCGGCGGCCGAGCTGCCGGCGGTGATGGTGGCGCTCGACGCTCGCTTCCGGCTGGCGAGCGTGCGGGGGGAGCGGGAGTTGCCCGCGGCGGACTTCTTCACCGGGCTGTTCGCCACCGCCCTCGAGCCCGACGAGTTGCTCGTCGAGATCACGACTCCGCCCCTAGCGCCAGGCTCCGCCTGCGCCTTCCTGGAAGTCGCCCGGCGCCACGGGGATTACGCCCAGGTGGGAGTCAACGCCGTGGTGACGGCGGACGAACACGGGGTTTGCCGCGCCGCCCGGCTGGTGTTCTTCTCCGTCGGGGACGGCCCGGTGGACGCCGTCGAGGCCGGGCGTCTGCTGGTCGGGCAGCGGCTCGGACCGGAAAGCTTCGCTGCTGCCTCCGAGGCCGTCGGGCGCCAACTCGAGCCTTCCGGGGACATCCACGCGAGCGCCGCCTTCAAGCGCCACCTCGCCCGCGTGCTCACCCGCCGGGTGCTCGAAACCGCCACGTCGCGGCTCGCGAGGCGGGCGGCATGAAACCCCGGGCCATCACCGTCGAAGTCAACGGCCGGCGCCACGAGCGCACCGTCGAGCCGCGGTTGCTGCTCTCGGACTTCCTGCGTCACGAGCTCGGCTTGACCGGCACCCACGTCGGCTGCGAGCACGGCGTCTGCGGCGCCTGCACGGTGCTGCTCGACGGCGAGCCGGTGCGCAGCTGCCTGGTCTTCGCCGTCCAGGCCGAGGGGCACGCGGTGGCCACCGTCGAATCCCTGGCGCCCGCGCCGGATCGCCTGCACCCGCTTCAAGAAGCCTTTCGGGAGTGCCACGGCCTCCAGTGCGGCTTCTGTACGCCGGGCTTCTTGATGACTCTCGTGCCGTTCCTCGAGGAGAACCCGGACCCCACCGAAGACGAGGTACGCGCGGCGATCTCCGGCAATCTCTGCCGCTGCACCGGCTATCAACACATCGTCGACGCGGTGCTGCTGGCCGCACGCCGGCGCGGCACGGGCGCAACGTGATCGACGCGGACGAGCGGCTCGACGATCTCGCGGCGCGTTTCGCGGCCCGCGAGGGGGATTTGCACGCCTTCCTGCCCGAGCCCGGCCGGTTCGCCCGCTTGCGCCGGGAAATCGCCGCCTGCCGCGGCCCCCTTGCCGGAATGACCCTCGGAGTCAAAGACGTCTTCCACGTCGACGGCCTGCCGACGACCGCCGGTAGCCGCCTGCCCCCGGCCGAGTTCGCAGGGCCGGAAGGGCCGGCGGTGGCGGCGTTGCGGGCAGCCGGGGCGCTCGTGGTGGGCAAGACGGTATCGACCGAGTTCGCCTATTTCGCCCCCGGACCGACCGTGAATCCCCACGACCCCACCCGCACCCCCGGCGGCTCCTCGAGCGGCTCGGCGGCGGCGGTGGCGGCCGGGCTGTGCGACGTCGCCATGGGCACCCAGACGATCGGCTCGGTGATTCGGCCAGCCGCGTTCTGCGGCGTCGTCGGCTTCAAGCCGAGCTTCGGCCGGGTCTCCACCAGCGGCCTAGTTCCGCTCGCCCCGAGTTTCGATCACGTCGGCTGGTTCGCCCGCTCGGTCGCGGAGGTCTCACGGATCGCCGAACTCCTGTGCACCGGTTGGCGCCCGGTGGCGCTCTCCGGCCGGCCGCGGATCGGGGTGCCACGGGGCCCCTATCTCGACCGCCCCATCCCGGCCGCCCGCACCGCCTTCGAGGTGAGCCTCGGCCGGCTCGCCGCGGCAGGCTTCACGGTCGTCGACGTGCCCGTGTTCGAGGACTTCGACGAGATCGTGACGCGCCACAACCGCGTGGTGGCAGCCGAGGCGGCCCAGGTCCACGAGCGTTGGTTCGCACGTTACGCCGAGCGCTACCAGGCCCGCACTCGCGAGCTGATCGAGCGCGGCCAGACGATTTCGAGCCCGCGGCTGGCGGCCGACCTCGCGGCCTGCCGTGCCTTCGCCGAGGGGCTCGAGGCGCGCATGGCAAGCGCCGAAATCGACGTCTGGGTGGCGCCCTCCGCCCTCGGACCGGCGCCGCGGGGGCTCGAAGCCACCGGCGACCCGGTCATGAACTTGCCCTGGACACAGGCCGGCCTGCCCGTGATCGGGCTGCCCGCGGGGCGCGCCGAGGACATGCCCCTGGGCCTCCAGGTGATCGCTCGCCGGGGGCAGGACGAAGAACTACTGGCCTGGGTTCGGGCACTCGCGATCGCGGAGGCCGTGGCCTCGTGAGCGAGGTCGTCCACTCGAATATCCGCGCCGGCTCGTACCACGACTCGGTCGTGCTGCTGCGGCTCCAGCGCGGCCTGACCGAACTGCCGGGGGTGCTCGACGCCGGAGTCGCCATGGCCACGGCGGCGAACCGCGAGTTGCTGCGGGCGAGCGGCCTGTGGACGGGTGCGGCGGACGGCGCAGGGGATGCCGATCTGGTGATCGTGGTGCGCGCCGAAACCGACGCCGCCGCAGTGGCGGCCCTGGCCCGGGTGGACGGCCTGCTGGCCGTGCGCGCCGCAGGCGGCAGCGGCGGTTACCGGCCGCGCAGTCTCGGCGGGGCGTTGCGCCAAGCTCCGGGGGCGCGCTGGGTGCTGATCTCGATTCCCGGGCGTTACGCCGCCGCCGTGGCCGACCAGGCCCTGGACGCCGGCCGCTCGGTCTTCCTCTACAGCGACAACGTGGCCCGCGGCGACGAGCTGGTGCTCAAACGGAAGGCGGCCGAGCGTGGGCTCCTGGTTCTCGGACCCGATTGCGGCACGGCGATCGTGGCGGCTGCCGGGCTCGGTTTCGCCAACCGGGTGCGCCCGGGGGGCATCGGCTTGATCGGGCCGTCGGGCACCGGCCTCCAGATGGTCGCGAGCCGAATCCATGCCCTGGGTGGCGGGGTTTCCCACGCCCTCGGCACGGGCGGGCGCGACCTCTCGCTCGAGATCGGCGGCCTGGCGGCCGAGGCGGCCCTGGATCTGCTGGCGCGGGACCCGGCGACGAAGGTGCTGGTGATCGTCTCGAAGCCGCCCGCGCCCGCCGTGGCCACCCGCCTGCTCGCCCGCGCACGCGCCACGGGCAAGCCGGTGGTCGCGTGTTTCTTGGGACTCGTGCCGCCCGGTCGCCGCCTCGGCCCGGTGTCTTTCGCCGCCGGCCTGGCCGAGGCTGCGGAGCTGGCGGTGAGTCTCGCGAAGACCGCTCCCGAGTCGATTCCCGAATCACCTGGCACCGATTTACCCGAGTCGCGGCCGACCTCCGTGTCGGCCGATCGCCCCCACCTCCGCGGCCTCTTCTCCGGCGGCACCCTGGCTTACGAGGCCCAGCTGGCCCTCGAGCTGGTCCTGACGCCGCTGTGGTCGAACGCCCCCGTGGGCACCGTGCAGCCTCTGCCGGACCCGTGGGCGAGCCGGGATCACACGATCCTCGATCTCGGGGCCGACGAGTTCACCGTCGGCCGCCTGCACCCGATGCTCGATCCCGATCTCCGTCTGCGCCGCCTTCGAGCCGAGGCCGCGGACCCGTCCGTCGGCCTGCTCGTGCTCGACGTCGTGCTCGGAGACGGCGCCCACGCCGACCCCGCGGGCGTCCTGGCGCCGGAGATCGAGCGCGTGCTCGCCGCCCGCCGCACCAGCGGTCCTCCGCTCCGGATCGTGACTTGGGTAGTGGGCACGGACGCCGACAGCCAAGATCTCGCCGAACAGCAAGCCACCCTCGAACGGGCCGGCGCCCGCGTCGTCCACACCGCCGAGGAGCTCGTCGAGCTCGTGCTCGAACACCTGGCGCCCGCGGCCCCCCCGCTCCCCCACCCGGTCCCCCTCGACCTCCTCGCCGCCCCCCTCGACGCCATCAACGTCGGCCTCGAGACCTTCGGCGACAGCCTCCGCGACCAAGGCGCCCGCGTCCTGCAAGTCGACTGGCGCCCCCCCGCCGGCGGCAACGAGCGGCTGGCGGGGTTGCTGGCGCGGTTGAAGTAGCCCTGCCGGGGCGCCCTCAGGACGAAGCCTCTTCCTCCCCCCAAGCCATCACCTCTTCCAGCCGGCGCCGTTCGATCGGCACGTCAGCCGGCAGCCAGGCGGTGAAGCCGGGGGAGGCGAAGAGGCGTTCGTCGCCGGGGTAGGTGGGGACGAGGTAGAGCGGGAAGCGGGCGAAGATCTCGGCGTCGCTGCGGCGGCGGCGGGCTTGGACGCGGGCGCGTTTCTCGGCGGCTTGGTCGAGGTGGGCGAGCAGGTAGGTCGTGGTGCGCAGCTGGGCGATGGTGCGGTCGTCCGTGATCGTGGGCGGTGCGGGGCGACCGGGGCGGCGCAGTTTCGCGCGCAACTGGCGCAGCAGCTTGCCCGCGGCACGGCGGAAGAAGCCCACGGGGCCGTAGGCCCGCCACTTCTCGCCCAGGGTTTCGGGACCAGCGGGCGGCGGCGCCACGGGGGCCGCTCCCGGCCCGGCCGTGTTGGCGATCAGCCCGGCGTAGGGGTCGAGCGTCAGGGTACCGGTGTCGGCGTTGTTTTGCACCAGAAGGGTCTGGGTCCGGGCCTGGAACGTCAGCATCACGGCTGGCAGCAGCCGCTCGAGAAGACCCGCCTCGTAGTTCTTGAAGACGGTCAGAAAAGCGTTGCGCTCGAAGAGGAAACCGCGGTTGTAGAGGCCGAGCAGGTCGCTCGTGGCGCTCGACCGGTGGTGCACGACCGCCTTCGGCACGAAGGTGATGCGCTCGCCCCCCGCCCACAACCGCCAGCCGAGATCGACGTCCTCGAGGTAAGCGAAGTAATCCTCGTCGAAGCCCCCGGCGGCGAGGAACGAGGCTTTCCGGACGAGCATGTTGCCGCCGCAGGCGAAGAACAACTCGTCCCCCTCCACGGGAATGCGCGCCGAGCCGAGGGGCCGGCGGAAGTCGAGCTGGAAGGCGTGGCCGTCGAAGGTCATGACGCCGCGGCCGAAGTCGAGCCGCGTGCCGTCCCACGAGACGATCTGGCCGGACACCGCCCCGACGTCCTCCGGGGCGCGGCGGTAGGCCGCTACCAGCTCGCGCAGCCAGTCCGGCCGGGGTTTGGTGTCGTTGTTCAAGAAGGCCACGGCGTCACCCGCGGCCTCGGCCACTAGGCGATTGTTGCCGGCGCAAAAGCCCAGGTTCTTGGCGCTCGCAACCAAGCGCACAGTGGGAAAGGCCGTGGGTAGCCACGCTACGGTGCCGTCCGTCGAGCCGTTGTCGAGCACCAGGATCTCCCAGGCCACGCCCGGGTCTTCCTGGGCGAGGAGCGCCGGCAGGCAGGCTTCCAGGTGACTCTTGCCGTTCCAGGACAACACCAGGACCGAGACCCGTTCGAGCGGCCTCACGCGGCACCTCCCAGCAGCCGCCGCAGCCGGCGGCGCAGGCGGAAAGCCAGGCCGTCCGCGGGCGTCCGGGTACCGGGAGCGAAGGCGAAGGTGGCCTTGGTGGCGTCCTGCCGTGGGTCCCGGCAAAAGGCGACGAGGGGCGCCAAGGCCCGCTCCCAGGCGAAGCTCTCGACCACCGCCGCGGCCCCGGCGCGGAACTCGGCGCCGCCCGTGCCGGCCATCGCGATCAACGCTGCCGCCAGCTCCCGCGGCTCCCCGGGCGGCACCACCCGGCCCGCGCCGTGGTGGTCCAACAGGCGCGCCACCGTGCCGCCGGCGGTCGAGATCACCGGGCAACCCGCGGCCAGGGCATCGAGGTAACGAGTGCGCAGGGACAGGCGGGTTTCGAGGCTCGGCCGGTGGGGCGAGACGAGAACGTCCACCTCGCGCAGCAGGTCGTAACGCCGGGCAGAAGGGATCCAGTCGAGAGCCTGCACCAACGTGCCCCAGGTGCCGCGCTTCCGGCAGAACGCCTCGACCTCGGAGAACAGCCGCTGAGGTGTCGAGTCCGGGTTGGGATTGCGGATGAAGAGAACGACCGGCCGGCGCCCGCCGGGTAACTCGAGACCCTCGAGGGCTTCCAGCAACGTCCACGGGTCGTACCAGTCGTACAGGCCGCCGAAGAGGATGCGCCACTCGCCCGGGGTGCGCGGGGGCAACAACGGCTCGTAAGTCGGCAGCTCGCCCGGCAGGCCAAACGGCACCGGGGCGATCAGCCCGGCCAGATCGGGATCCGCCGCGAGCCGGTCGGGATTGACCCGGCCGAGGGCGGTCAGCAGGCCCAGGTAGTAGAGCCGTTGTTCCTCGGAAGAGCACAGGAAGAAGTCGCCGCGGGAGAGCTGGAGCATCCAGGTGGCGTGGTCGTTTTGATAGGGGCCGTAGCCGAGCGTCTTGGCGTAGTGGAGGTTCTCGACCAACCAGGGATCGTAGAGGTCGATCGCCACCGGCAGATCGGGCCGGGCGAGCAACACGTCGTTGGCGAGCTGGCCCTGGCAGACGGCGCCACGGCAGTCGGCCAGCAGCTCACCGAGCCGCGCCGGATCGAAGCGCCGCACGTCGGCCGTGGGCAGCTCCGTGGCGGGCACCTCGGCGGGTTCCGCGGGCGAGATCAAGACCGGCGCGATGCCCCAGGCCGGCAACCGGCGGGCGAGCTCGACGTAACGAATGCCGATCCCCGCCATCCGTGCCTTGAGCGGCTCGGAGGACACCAAGGCGATCCGCGTCATGTCGGGATCTTCCCCGCCGCCTTCGCCTGCTGGTTCTGCCACCACAGGATCAGCTCGCGTTTGGGCAGCACCTCGAGCGCCCGCAGGGCGACGTTCAGCCGCTCGATTTCGGCATAGGTGCGGCGCAGGTGGTCGGTTTGGTCCTCGACGACTGCCGCCAGCTCGGCCTCCCGTGTCTGTACGCGAACGAGCTCCGCCTGGGCTTCGGCGAGGGCCGCGGTGAGCCGCTCGCGCTCTTCCGTCACGGCCACCAGCTCCCCGTGCTGGCGGTGAAAGTGGTCCTCGAGGGCGAAGTGCTTGGTTTCGAGTTCGGCCCGCACGGCGTCGCGCTCGCCGAGTTCGGTCCGCAAGCGCAGCGCCTCCTCGTGGCCGACCACCGCCGCCGCCCGCAGCCGGTCCGCTGCCGCCGCCAACCGCTCAGGGGTGAGGGCCGCGGCATGGCGGGCAATGACCCGCGCCTTGTGGGTCAGAAAGTCGCCGCGGGTGGTGCCGTGCTCGCCGAGGGCATGGTGACCCGCGCCGCGGAAATGCCGGTACGACGCCGTCGTCCGTCGCAGGTGGTGGAAGGGCGTGCGCAGACCGAGCCGGATCAGCAAATCCCAGTCCTCGAAAATCGGCAGCGACTCGTCGAAGAGCACTCCCCCGTCGGCGGTCACCGCGGCCAAGGCCGAGCGGGAGAACAGTGCCGTCATGAACGGGATGTAGTTGTCGAGCAGCAGCCAGGGCAGGTCGAAATCCCGGCTGTAGGGCAGCCGCCGCTCGACCTCGCGCCAACCGCCGGCGCTCGGGCTCTGCTCGCCCGCGGGTGCGAGTTCGAGGGCCACCACCGCGGCATCCGCGTAAACCACCTGGACCCCGGCGCCGACGGCCCCCGCCACCAGCACGGCGAAGTGTTCGGGCAGCACGACATCGTCGTCGTCGAGAAAGCCGATCCACTCGCCCGTGGCCGCAGCCACCCCGGCGTTGGCGGCGGCGGCACGACCCCGGTTGGTCGGGAAATCCACCCGCCGAACGGGGAACGGAAAATCCGCCGGGACCTCGGGCGGCACGCCCCCGTCGTTGACCAGGACCACTTCGAGCCGCCGGTAGACGCTGGCAGCCAGGCTCGCCAGGGCTTCGGCGAGGAGAGCGGGCCGGTCCTTGGTCCGCACGATGACCGAAACCAGCGGGCCGAGGGCGACTTCGCGATGGACCGCGGCACCGCCCATCTTGGCGACCAACTCCGCAAGATCGTGGGCCACGAAGTCGCTGCCGGAAAGCCGGCGGAAGCCCTCGGCGGCGGCGACCCCCGCGCTCGCCGGCAGCGAGAGCGTCCGGTAGCGCCGCAGACCTAGGCCCGCCGCCAGGTAGGCGTGGCGTTCTTCCTGGCTCGAATAGGCTGCCATCGCAGCCTCGATCGCGGGCAGCTCGGCGGAAACGTCCACGAGCACGTCGGGATACGCCGGGTGGTTGATTTCATAGGCGAGCACCGTGAGTGCTGGTACCACGCTCGACAGGGCATCGCCGTCCTCGGGCCGGATCACCGACAACACGGCATGGAGAGCACCGAACGCCGCGCGGTGATCGCCGGTGACCTCGAGCGGCGAGGTCACGAAGACCAGGTCCGGCACGAAAGCCAGCAGTTCGCGCCGGATTCCCGCGGCGAGTTCCCCGCCGTGAAACTCGAGGCGGCCGTCGGGCAGGTCGAAGGTCACGGCGGCTTCGGTGATCCCCAAGGCGAGGAGCGCCGCCGCGGATTCCTCCCGGCGCCGGGCGGCGTAGGCACGCCGGACGGATTCCTCCGCCTCCGGCAAAGCGCCGCCGTCCGACAGAAACAGCACGCGGACAGCGGCCCCGCTGCGCACGAGCTGCACCAGCGTGCCGCCGCAGCCGAGCACCTCGTCGTCGAAGTGGGGGGCCAACACCAGCACCCGCCGCGCGCCGACGGCGGTCGTTCGACCGGGCGGGGACAAGTCGGCCGGGGTGGTCACTGGATGTACCCCAGGGCACGCAGGCTGTCGCGGGTAGCCGGGTCCGGCGCGGCTTCGCTGGGTCGCGCGCCGGTGGGCCGCCACAGGCGCAACCCCGGCGACCGCCCAGGCGACGGATAACGGGGGGTCAGAAGCGCCGAGGCCGGGCTGCGCCCGCCGCCCCAGGCGGCGCCGGTCCCGAGCCGCAGGCGTTCCGCCCCGAGGGGTTGACCGTCGAGCTCGAGGCGCGCGGAAGCCAGATCTCCCGGGTCACCCAGGAGCAGGAAGCCCTCGTCCCCCACCCCGGCCACCAGGCGGAACCGGACCCGGGTGCCTTGGAGTTGCAGGTCGTCTTCCGGGCCGAGAAACAGCGGGCGCCAACCCTCGGGAGCACGCTCGAACTCGAGCTCGCCGGACAGGACGGAGCCCGGCGCGAGGCCCTCGGTGAGGGCTCGGACGCCGACCAGGGTGCGATCCAGGTGCGCGGCCAACACCGGTGTCAGCGGCGTGGCCAGCTCGGGGGCGGTCGTCACCAGGTTCGCGCGTTCCTTGCCGTCCTTGGCGAGATCGTAGAGCTCGACGGGAGCGAAGCGCGCGAGATCGACCTCGTAGAGATGCTTCTGCAGGCTGTCCGCCGGCTGGAAGGGCTCCTGGGCATTGAAGCGAATCATCTTCTTGCCGTCGAGCACCGCCGCGGCCCGCAGCGGCCCGTGGGCCAGGTGCTGGGAGAAGGCCGCCAGGCGGGGCGCCGGGGCTTCGCCGGTCAAGGCGGGCAAGAGGTTCACGCCCTGCCAGTCCGCGGGCGCTTCCCCACCGGCCGCGGCCACCAAGGTGGGCGCCAGGTCGAGCAGCCGCACCGTGGCGTCGAGCCGCGTCCCGGCGGCAATCCGGCCGTCCCAGCGGAACACCAGGGGCACGTGGATCTGCTCCTCGTAGAGCGTCTGGCCGTGTTTCCAGCCGCCGTGGTCGAAGAACTCCTCACCGTGATCGGACGCGAAGACGAAAATCGTCTCCGCGCGGACCTCGGGGGAGAGACTTTCGACGAGATGGCCGAGGAACTGGTCGGCGAAACGGATCTCGGTGTCGTACAGCGCCATCAGGTGCTGACGGTCGCGCTCCTGATCGTCGAGTGCCAACACCCCGGCATAGACCCCGTGGATCCACTCGCCGCTGATCCCGCCCGGATCGTCGAAATACGGCGACTTGCCGTCGACGAGGTCGGGGCTGGCGTAGGGATCGTGGGGATCGATGAAGTGGGCGTAGAGGAAAAACGGCTCGTGTTGGTGGGCGGCGACCCACGGCGCGATGCGCCGGTACAAGTCCCCGGCGTTCAGGTACAGCGACTCGATGCCCGTCGGCGTGTGGAAGGTGTCGAAACCCCGGCCGAAGCCGTTCTCCTCGCGCAGCGTCGGGTTGCCGATGAAGCCCGCGGTGCGGTACCCGAGGCGCTGGAAGACCTCCGGCAGGCTGGGCACCTCGGCGGGGATGCCGTAGGCCGCCGGATCCTTGCCGAGCAGCTCACCCGGGTAGCGGCTGGTCAGGTAGGACACCGACGAGGGCAGCGTCCAGGGCGCCTGGGAGTAGGCGTTCTCGGCCACCAGGCCGTGGGCGACCAGGTGGCGATCGAGCTGGGGCGCGGTGTCGCGCTCGTAGCCGTAGGCGCGCAGGTGGTCGTACCGCACGGTGTCGAGCAGGATGAACACGATGTTTGGCCGACGCGGCGCGGTGGCCGCGGGGGCCGCCAGGGTCACCGGTGCCCACGCGACCCGAGTCTCCGGCCCCAGCCCCTCGACGCGAAATCGCAGCTCGACCTCTTGCCCAGCCTGGCTCGACAGGTCCGCCCGCAGGTCCGTCCAGCGCCTGCCGCTCGCCTCGGTGACCTCGAGCATGACCCGCTCGTCCGCGGCTTGGAGCTCGACGACCACCCGCCCGGGCGGCGCGTCCGCGGCAAGATCGGGCAGGGCCACCCCAGCCACCAGGGAAGCGCCGTCGGGAACCCGCACGCGCCAGCTCCAGGCAGCGCCCCCAGGAACCACGACTGCCGGCCGGCGCTCGAGATCGATGGTCACATCCGCCACCGCGGCCCCCGCGGGCAAGGCGAGACCCGGTGCGCCGACGGCGAGCTCCTCGGAGAGCACCCGCGTGGTGGGCTCGGGCGCCCGGCAGGCCGACACTGCGAGCAAGCCCAGTGCGACCCCGAGCAGGGCGGGCCATTTCATACTGGGCGCTCCTCGACCACCACACTCGGCCGCAGACCCCGATGAAGCCAGCGGATCCGCAGGACGTCCTTGAACATGCTGGCGGCGTCGAAGATCGGGTGCACCCGGGAATCCGGCGAGTTGGTCCACGGCACGCCGACCTCCACCACGCGGTGCCCTAGGCGGAGAGCCAGCCAGACGAGCTCGACATCGAAGGCGAAGCGGTCGATCTTCATCCGCGCGAACAGGTCCCGCGCCACTTCGCCGTCGAGCAATTTGAAGCCGCACTGGGTATCGGCGAAGCCGTGGACCCCGGCGAGCCGGATCAGGCCGTTGAACGTCTTGCCCATCCAAACCCGATACCAGGGCTGGCGGACGCGCACGTCGGAGGTCGCCACCGACCGGCTGCCAAGGGCCACCTGCACCCCGGCATCGAGCGCCGCCTCGAGCACCCCGAGCGCCTCGATGGGCGTCGACAAGTCGGCGTCACACAGGAGCACCCGCCGGCCCGTGCTCGCCAACACCCCGCGCCGGATCGCCGCGCCCTTGCCGCGATTCCGCCCGAGCTCGATCACTCGTAAATGAGGCGCCCCATGGGCCTGCACCACGGCGACGGTGCCGTCCACCGAGCCATCGTCCACCACCAGGATCTCGTGACTCCGCCCGACCATCGCCGCCGCCACCCGGTCCAACGTGGGACCCAGCCGCCGAGCCTCGTTGTAGGCGGGGATGACGATCGAGAGGTCGACGGACACCGGGGGATTCTAGCAGCGCATAAGGCACCGGAACGGCGCCTCGGCTAGGACTTGCGGCGCCGGCCGGAGCGCTCGGTCCCCAGGCAGCGCGAGAGCGACTCGGCCACGGTTCGGGACAACTCCCGGCGCTCCGCCGCCTTCCGCAGAATCGCCCAGGAGGCCAGCGTCTCGCGGGCAACGCCCAAGCGCTCGAACTGCTGCCCCATGAAGACAGCCAGCGGCAGGACTTCCTCCGCCTGCCCGTGATCCAGCAGCAGCAGCGACCAGTCGAGCGTGACGAGGGCCCCGTCGTAAGGGTTCTCGCGGGCGATGAAGACGTCCCGGGCAGCGCGGAAAGCCGTCGCGGCGGTCGTGACTCGGCCGAGGCCGGCAGCGATGAGGCCCTCCGTCCAGCGCCGGTAGCCCACCGTCCAAGGCCGGGCCTCGTACTCCGGCGCGAGCACGGTGAAGGCCGAAGAGGCCTCGGCGAAACGGCCAACGCGGGCGAGGTAGGCGGCCTCGAGGTGGCGAGCGTTGAACCTCAGTTCCGGCTCGTCGACCGCCGGCAGCACGGCGAGGGCCTCTCGCGTCGACCCGAGGGCCGCGCCGGGCTCGCCGAGCTGTTCATGGATGGTCGCAATCTGGAGCCGGGTGCGAGCCGTGCCCAGCAAATCTCCCACCGCACCAAAGTAAAGCGCCGCAAAGTGTGCCGAGGCGAGCACCCCGGTGAAGTCCCGACTCGCCCGCCGGAGCGACGCGACGAAACTCCGGTGTTCCGCCCAGAAGGCAAGATCACGCACACCGTTGTCGCGCGCCTCGTCCGCGATCGCCGCGAAGTGGCCCGCGGCCGCCTCGAGCTCACCTCGCCAGCGCTCGGCGTTCGCCTGGAAGAGCGCCGCGCGCAGCGTCAGGCTCGCGTGTTCACCGGCTCCGGAGCAGTAGTGCCGGCGATCGAGCCCTGCCGCCCGCTCCACGAGAGCGGCCCAGCGTACGGCCTCCTCCGGCTCCGCGGGGAGCTGGCGGCGGGCCTCCGCGAGCAGCGCTCGGGCCATTGCCGAACCCCGGAAGAGATAGTGCTGAAGCCGGGCGAGCTCGTTGCGCCGTGCCCAGCCCGGAAGCGCTCGCAAACGGGCGACCCCCAACTCCGCCTCGGCAGCCGAGACGCTGCGCCGGGGCTGTCTTCGTCGGAGCTCCGGTGCAAAACGCCGAGCCTCCGCGGCGGCCCAAGCCACCACCTTGCCCACGGCTCGCCCGCGGCAAGCGACACAGCCTTCCACCAAGCCATTCGCCAGCTCGGCCTCGAACGCCTCGAGATCCCACGGCAGCCTTGATCACCGACCTCGAACGCCTGGCCGCCTTTGCCGAGCGCAGCCGCGAGGGCCGCGCCGGAGAACCCCTCGGCGGCGTGATCGCCCTCGGCCACGCCGCGGAAGCTCTCGAGACCCTGGCCCATCAGCTCCGCGACTGGCTGCGGGGTTCACCCTGAGTCTCAAGGGCTCTCGCGGGCCCGGAACAGCACGGCCGCCAGCTGCGCCACGCTGGCGGCGACCTCTTCCGCCAAGTCGGCATCCCGTTTCGCAGCCGGGGCCGGGCCATCTGTCTCCGCCGAGATCTTCTTGACCCAAACAGGGCCTTCCAAGAGGCGCGCCCGCGCCCGGCAAAGCTCCCGATGAATCCGAAAAAAGTCACCCTCCAGCAGACCGAGTTGCCGGCAATAACGCCGGAACAGAAGCAAGCTCGGCGCATCTTCCCCGTTCTCGTGCCGCGCGAGCGTCGAGCCCGAGACCCGGCAACGTTCGGCCAGCTCGTTCTGCGTCAATCCCAAGCCGCGCCGAATGGACATGAGGGTGAGCCCCAGCTCGCGAGCATCTTCGTCGTCGTAAGCCATACTTCGATGCTAGCGAGAAGGCACCATCAAGTCATCTCAAAGGCTAAGATCGAGTGTGAGTACGATGCCCAAACTGCTCGAAGTTCTCCTGGCCTTGGGTCTTCTCGCCGCACCCGCGGCCCAGGCACAACTCGAGGTCCGCTTTCGCGTGATCCCGGAGCGGGATTTTCGTGGACCGAACACGCCGTCCGAACGTTTCCTGGCGGACGGCGAAATTCGGCTCTACCGGCTCGGCGAATTTCGGGCGCGGCACGTCCTTCGCCCCGGCGAGACGGCCACTTTGAGCCCGGGGGAATGGCAGTGGATCGCCGAGGCGCCGGGGTGGGTGAGCGCTCGGGTGGTGGACTTGGTGGTTCCGGCAGCGGCCGGTAAGCCACGGAGCTTACGGCTCGACGGTCGCCTGGTCTCGGCCTGCACGGTGGACCTGGCACCCCGAGCGCGCTGGCCCGGGACGGAACGGGTAGCGCTCGTCTCCTTGGAGCACGGCTCCACGTTCCCCTTGCCGCTCGACTTCCGCACCTCGCTGCAGGTGCCCGCCGGACGTTGGCTCGCCTACTCGGTCGGTGCCCGCGGGCTCCTCGGTGTGAGTGACGCCCAGACGTGTAGTCCGGGAGCCCGGATTGCCCTGGCCACGCTCACACCGCCTGCCCGCGAGGTCGAACACTGGCTGGTTCAGGTCGAATGGCCGGTGGAGCTCGAGCCCCGGCTCGAGGATTTCGAGGTCACGGCGCGGAGCCCGATTCGGTCGGGACCGCCGCCGATCCGCGCCCGCCACTGGGCGCGCCACGGCCGCCAGGCCACGTTCTTCTTCTTCGACATCCCCACGACCACGGACCGGCTCGTGACTGTCCGGCACCCGCGACTCCGAACCCTGGATCACGTGCAGCCCGTCCTCGGGGGGCGGGCCGCGGAGGTCGGACCGATCGTTCTGAAGCCGCGCCGGAGTCTGACCGCTCAGATCGACTTTCGCCCGGCGCGGGACCACCGGAGCGCGCGACTCGTCTTGGTCGATTGCGGCCTACGACCGAGCGTGCTGGGCGACGGCTCCGCGCCCGATTGCAAGGAGCGCGATCGTTTCGAGCGCAAGCTGTTGCCGGGAGTCGCGGAATACCGGTTCGACCACCTCGACGACGGGCAATACCGGTTCGATGCCGAGATCGACGATGAAATCGTGTGGGGACTCGGCGAGGCGGCCCACCCGCGATTGGACGTTCAGGACGACCTCTCACCGGAACCGTGGGTCACCGAGCTCCGCGAGTTTCACGTCGCTGGCCAGCTTCTCGAAGAGGGCGATCCCGTCGCGGGCTTCGTCCGGCTGTATTCGCCCCCCGAATCCCACCGACCCGCGGTTCTTCTGCCCACGGACGACGACGGTTTCTACCACCTCTATTACTTCGGGCACCGGCCGCGAGAAGACCGGCTCGCGGAGGCCTGGAACCGGCTCGCCGCGAGCAGCCGCACCCTCGACCCCGAGCGGCGATTCTCGGCCTGCAGCGCCGATGGCCGCTGCCGGGTGTTCAACGGTGCCAGCTCGATCGTGGGTGAGGGACGCTGGGACATCGAGCTCGGCCGCGGCGACACGGTCGAAGTGCTCGTCCTCGACGCCGACACCGGTACGCCCGTGCCCGACGTGGTTCTGGGGCTACCCGCTTCCCCGGCGACCCACTTCTTGAATGGACGGGTCATCGAAACAGCTCCGGACTCGCCCCGGTATAGCGACAGTATTGCGACCGACGAAAACGGCCGAGCCGTGTTCCGGTGGCGCGGCCTCAAGGCGATCCCCCTAGTGGTGTTCAAAGGCGGCTACGAGCCGGCCCAGGCCGAAGCGAGGCCCCGCCCTGGAGAGATGACCACGGTCGAAGTGCGGATCTTCCGCAGGGGGTCAGGACCGCCCCGGACGGAAAATCCGCTTTGAGAACTCACCGCTTCTTGGCCGCGCGCGGGGCTTTCTTCTCGACCATCGCGACTCCCGCCGCGGCGGTCTCCGCGGCCCAGACGACGGCTTGCTCGAGCTGCGGCCCGACCGCGGCGGCCGAGAAGTGCTCGGCGATCTGCTGGCCGGCGAGCCGGGCGCGGCGCCAGGCGCGGCGGTCCCGGAGGAGCCGCTCGGCTTCGTCGGCGAAGGCTTCGGAGCTTTCGGAGTCGACCAGCGTCGCGGCGCTGGCGGCGTACCCGAGAGTCGAGGGAATCCGCGAGGCGACCGCCGGCACGCCGCTCGCGAAGGCCTCGAGCAACGGCAGTCCGAAGCCCTCGGCGGCGCGCGAGGGCGCGATCATGAGATCGGCACCGCGCAGCTCCTGGGCCACCTCCGCCGGGGTGACGTGGTGGAAGTAGCGGTCCGGCAGCACCGTAGCCCGCTCCTCAGCAGTGATCGGCAGGGCCGAGAAACGCACCAGGCGGACCGGCAGGCCACGCTTGCGCAGCTTGAGCACGGCTTGGAGCGCGGTCGGGACGTTCTTGACCGCGGCTTCGTAGATGCCGGGCACGACGACCGTGGGCCGGCGGCCAGGGCCAAAGCGGGCGATCGGCACGAACAGGGGATCGACCACCGGAGGGGCCCACTCGGAGGGGCGACCGAAGCGCTCCTCCAGGAACTCGCCCAGATGGGGCGACACCACCAGAGCGGGCAGAGGCTGAGCATAGGCCGCCTCGATCTCGGGCAGCTGGCTCGCCAAGTGCTCGAGGCCACCCTCGTAGCCTTGGCAGAAGTGGGCCACCGGCCCGTTGCCCCAAGCGAGGGCGCGGGCGATCGTGGTCCAAAACGTCGCGATCACGAGATCCTGGGTGGGCAGCTTGGGCCAACTGCGGGAGCTGTCGTGATATGGCACTTCGAGCGACAGCCAATCCGGGGCGGGCCCCTCCCCCACCAAAGTCACCTTGTGACCGCGCTCGGCCAGCAAATGGGCATGCTGGACGAGCACTTTCGATCCTCCCCCCAACTCGAGCCGGGGTGCGAGGTATGTGATGCGAAGCGCCATATCCGTAGTCCTCCTCAGACTCTCAGCCAGCCCGTGCGCACCTCGGCACCCCGGGCGTCACTCAAGACGAAAAACCACCGCTCCCCGGCGGTGAGGCGGGCCGCAACCTGCGGCGGCCAATTCCAGGACTGACCACCCACCACCGGCTCTCCGGCAGCCGGGTAGCCGGTCGGATTGGGTGAAATCTCGATCCAACCACCGTTTCCGACTGCTTCCGGAATCTGGACACCGGAGACCGGTTCCGCCATCCGCGGCGAACGCGGCGGCCAGCGTCGCGCCACCGCTGCCAGAGTCCGGGTGAAACGGCGCCCGTGATGCCGTTCACGGAAACGCCGGGCAGAGGTTTCGAACCACTGTCCGGCCCGCGGCTCGGTGGTCGCACTCTGGTTGTGCAGATGGACGGCCGCGGCCGTGGGCACGTGCACCGACTCGATCCCGGCCGCGACCACCCGACGCATCCAATCGGTCTCCTCGAAATAGAGAGGATACCCTTCGTCGAAACCGCCCACGCGGTTCCAGACGTCGCGCCGGAAGGCCATCAAGGCGCCCGACAAAGTGGCCGAGCGCATCGTCGTGGTCGCCGACCAGTGGCGCCGGGCGTGACGGCGCCAACGCCGGCGGGCCCAGCGCGCCGCCCCCTCGGACCGCGCGGCGAGCACTTCGAGCACGGCGTCCCACCGGCTCGTCCGGTCCCCCGGCGGCAGCAGGACCCGTTGCTCCTCGTCCCAATAGAACCGTGGCCCCGCCACACCCGCACGACCGGTGAGTTCGGCGAGCAGCGCCGCGGTACAACCGGGGCGCACGAGGACATCGGGATTCATGATGACGATCACGTCGCCAACGGATGTTGTCACACCGAGATTTACGCCGCCTGCGTAACCACGATTTTGCCCCGGCTCGAGCAGGTGGATGTCGGGCTGCCGGGCGAGGTCGTGGAGAATCTCCCGTTCCGCTGCGTCGCTGCCGTGATCGACGATCCACAGTCCGTGCTCGAGCTTCAGCGGCGCGAGATCGGCTTGCAGCGCCCGCACGGCGCGGGCGGCGAGCTGGGCCGCCCGGTAGTGGACGAGGATGATCGCGAGACGCATCGGCGGGGCGGACCTAGCGGGTTCGGGCGAACACGCAGTTGCGGCACAGGAAGTCGTCCGGCGCGCGCTCGATGCCGTAGATCCAACGGCGATAGAGCGCCAACTCCGGCCCGCGCAGCACCTCGTCGACGGTTTGGCGGGTGAGATCACCGACCACGTGCCCTTCGTCGTAGTCCTCGCAGCACAGGACGCAGCGCCCCTGGGGCGTGATGTGGAGGTGTTGGAGCGGGCGGGAGCCGACGTTGTCGCAGCCACACAGTGTCTTGTGGCGCGCCGACAGGCCGATCTGCAGGTAGCCCGCGCGGTCCATCACCGGGTAACGCTTGACGACGAAACGGCTGCCCCGGAAGCGTTCCTCGATGGCGGCGTGGTCGGCCAGGTGGACGGCGTCCTCCTTGCCGAGCACGATCACTTCCATCGTCTCGCCGACCGGTTTGTCCATCGCGTAGTCGAGATTCTTGAGCACCAGCTCGAGGTGGTCGCCCTTGCGGTCGTTCCGGTAGCGTTCCGGGTCCAATGTCGAGAGGTTGATCGACAGGTACTTGAGGCCGCCCATTTCGACCAGTTGGTCGACCCGCGCGGGCGTCAGGCCCGTGCCGTTGGTCAGCGTCGCCGGGGGCAGCCCGGATTCCTTCAACAGCCGCACCTGGTCGACGAAGCGCTTGTCGGCCGTGGGCTCGTTGTAGTTGATCATGAAGACGGCTTCGATCGTGTCGCGATGGGCCGCGAGCTGGCGCACGATGTCCTCGTACAGCTCGGTGGGCATGAAGTGGGCGTCCCGCGGGTCGTAGGCAACCGGGCAGAAGTAGCAACCCTGGTTGCAGACCGTGTGGGCTTCGAGCGAGACGTACTTCAGGTGGAACTGCTCGGAGAGGCCGGCGAAATCGCTGCTCGAGTGCAGCCATCCTGCGCTCGACAGGCGGTCCCGGACCGCGCTGTCGAGCGCCGCCGGGGCGAGCTCGCCCGCCATCAAGGCGCGCAGGGAGGGATAGTCGGCGTCCGCCGCGGCCAACTGGCGGTCGGTCAGCGGGTTGTAGATGGCGACCTCTCCCGCGTGCAGGAACGGGCTCGGAACGAGTTCGCCCCCCGGCACGGGGACGGCGGCGCGGGCCGAGCTCTCTTGGGCATCGATCATGGCGTCTCCAAAGCGATCAAGAGCTCGCCGTGACGAGGCGGGGCTCGGGAACGTGGGCAAGAGGCGTCGTGGGCCGATCGTCCCAGTGGTGGGGAATCTGGACGACACCGAAGGAATAGTGGGGGTTCTCGACGCGGAAGCCGGGCGCGATCAGTAGCTGATCGTACAGGTGGAGCCCGCGTTCGTCGAGCAGGAAGACATAGAGCACGAAGTCCCCCTTGACCAGCGGCAACTCGGGCACCGTGAGACGGGCTTCGTAGCTTCGCGCCCCGCTCCAGGCCGGCCGACCGGCGTGGAACGACGAGAAGCTCGCGACCTCGAGGCCATCGGCACGGTTGAGGCCGACTCCGACATGGAAGGCAAGGTTCGGGTCTTCGGTCTGCCAGCGGACGTCGAGCCGCCAAGGCTCGCCGGGGGCGAACCGGCCCTCGTGATCGGTCAAGCCGAAGATCTGGGCGGATTCGAGCCGCGCCGGGCCCGGTCGCTCGGTTTCCGCCGGCGCCGCCGCGGTCGTGGGCTCGGCCTGGGCGGCGGCGCTCCGCCCCTGCAGGTGGCTCTCGTACTCGCGTACGACTTCCGGTACCGGTCCCAGCGCGGCCACCCGGCCTTGCCGCAACCACAGGGCCTGCTGACAAAACGCCGAGACGTAGTACATGGCGTGGGAGCAGAACAGCAACGTGCCGCCGCCGGCCAAGTACTGGGCGATCTTGTCCATGCACTTCTTCTGGAAATACCCGTCACCGACCGAGAGCGCCTCGTCGATGATCAGAACCTCCGGGTCGACTTGGGTGGCGATGGCGAAGCCGAGCCGCATGGCCATCCCCGTCGAGTAGGTCTTGACCGGCTGGTCGATGAAGTCCCCGAGCTCACTCCAGGCGATGATCTCAGGGGTCTTGGCGCGCACCTCGGGCTCGGTCAACCCGAGCATCGCCGCGTTCAGCACGATGTTCTGGCGGCCCGTGAACTCGGGATGGAAGCCCGAGCCGAGCTCGAGGATCGAGGCCACCTTGCCGTGGACCGCGACTCGACCGTGGCTCGGCGCCACGATGCCCGCGAGGATCTTGAGCAGCGTGCTCTTGCCGGCGCCGTTTTCACCAACGAGCCCGAGGCCCTGGCCGCGCGGCAGCTCGAAGCTGACGTCCGCGAGGGCGTGGAACTCCCGGTGCCGCGGACGACCGAACAGCGCTTCCGCTGCCCGATGCCACGGGCGGGCGTAGACCCGATAGGTCTTGCCCAGTTGCTCGACGGAGACGGCGGATTCGACGGTCATTCAGGGAATCAACAGAGTGCCGGTTCCCACGGTGTCGCAGGCGTTGTCGAGCGCGATCGCCGAGAACCCGACGCTGAAACGGTCCTGAGCGGAGAAGATCGCCGTGACGTACGACTGCGCCGTGGCTCCGAACAAGCCTCCGGACACCGTCGTGTTGAGATTCAGGTACAGCCAGCCGAAGTCGGCCGGCGGATCGGGGGAGGTGCCGCCCGGCACGATCGACTCCCGCAGGTTCACGCGCTGGGCCTCGGCCGGGAAGCAGGCATCGGCGCCCCCGATCGGCGGTGAGATGTTGTCACCCCGGAAGCACAAATCGGTGGGGTTCTCTTCCTCGTCGAAGGCCACCACGTCGGCCTGATTGAGCGGGAACCACGAGGCGTTCGAGCCACAGGCGAAGCCGGTAGTGGCCACGGTCTTGGCGTCGCGCCAGACGATCAGGTCCGTTCCACCGTCGAAACCACCGCCGAGCATGTAGCGGTTGGCCCAGGTGGTGCCCAAGGGCTCGCGCTGGTCGGCGGCGCTGGCCGCCACGTAGCGACCATAAAAGGTGTAGTCCCCGGCGACGAAGGGGCAGTCGTCTTGGGGCTCGAGACCGCGCGGCCCCGGGACGCAGGCTTCGATGTGGACCAGCGGCTCCCCCTGGGCGTAGTTCTCGCCGGGCGAGACGTAAAAATAGTCACCCCAGATCACGTTCTCGTTGCGGGCTAGCCCCGAGCCGTCGGCAGCGAAATAGCCGGGGCTCGACGGGAACTCGAGGTTGCAGGCGTTGACCGCGTCGATCGTCACGTAGCCGCGCGCGACCCAGATCGGCCCGCCGTAGTCGAGCCCGGCGCAGCGCCCGTAAACTGGCGACAGGTGTCCCACGTGGGCCTCGCGCAGGTGGGTGCGCAGCAGGTCCGACAAGGCGGGGTCGTCGTAGGGCAGGGTCGCTCCGCAACCCGGGAAGCTGGCATCGCCCGAAAGCTCACCCTGGGGCGAGATCGTGTCTCCCGGGTCCCGCGCGGCGTCCGCCGTGCGCGGCAGGTGGCCGTTGAAGACGTCCCGCAGGTTGATCGTCTGGACATCGAAGCCCGTCAAGTAGAGGTCGAAGTCGAGCGTGGGCACCGACTGGTCGGTCCAGAACGTCACGTGGGCCAATACCGGCTCCGCCGTGGCGTTGTTGACCGACATCAGGGTCGTAAAGGATCCGGGGGACTCGAGGTCGACCTCGAAATACGGCAACAACAGCGTCGCCGCGGGCACGTTGTCGGTCGTGCACAAGTCCGCTGACAGGGGCGCGGCCCACCAAGCGGCAGCTACCAGCAGACCGATCGTCGTCTTCTTCACCATGATCTCCCTCGTCATCGACTACGAACGCCATCGGAGGAGCCCGGCATGGGCGAGGATGGCTGGTACGGAAAGTTGCTCGGAATCCGCTCGACCTCGAACAATACCGCGACCAGCGCGTCCTCCGTTCCGGTCCGGTGCGGGGTATCGAAGACCCACACGCGCCGTCCTGCCGGGTCGAGCTCGAAGGCGCGGCCGTTCTCGGACTCGGTGACCAGGGTATTGCCGTTCGGTAACCGGGCGACGCTGCCGAGAGTGCGTGAGAAGAAGTCGGTGTTGCCGCCGCCGTAACTCCAGCCGAGCTCGCCGTTTCGTGGATCGAACTCGAAGACCCGCGACAAGTCGGCGGGCAGCAGGCCGCGATTGTCGAACACCAGAATGCGACCGCTCGGCAGGAGCGTCGGCTGGTGCTGTTTGCGGTAGGGCCCACGCTGCGCCCAGACGATCGACTCGCTCGTGGGATCGAGCACGGCGACGGTGTCGAGCTCGAGAACCGAGAGCAGGAGATGACCTGCGGCGAAGACCGGCGGCGTACCGGTCAGGACCTCGAGCGTATTGGTGTGGAGCAGGTCGCTCTTCTTCGGCAACGCTTTCAGCAGATCCGCGTAACGCGAGCGTTCGAAGGCCCGCAGCACCGAGATCTTCCGCTTCACGTTCCCAGTGGCGAGGTCGATCTCGGTGACGAAGTCTTCGAGGATCGGTCCGTCACCGAAGAGCTCCGGCCGCGCGACGGCTTCGCGGTCCAATACCCAAACACCGGCGCCATCGAGGGTCAGGTCGAGATCGTGGTGGGCGCCGCCGCGGTAGCCCCACACCAGCTCCGAGCGGTGGTTGAGACGCACCAACCCGAGGCCCTCGTAAATCGCCAACAGGTCCCCCCCGGGCAGCAGACGGGCGCGGCGGAAGTACTCGAGCCGGCGGATCTCGTCGCTCGGGTACAACTCCGGGCGGAAGCGCTCCAGCGGGTAACGCCAGCGGGCGAGCTCACGGCCGGTCATGTCGACCAGCCGAGCCTCCGGCGCATGCCCGGAGGTGTAGAGATTGAGACCGTCGAAGGCGGCCTTCTGGTCGTACAAGGTGACGGCGCCGCCGTCCCCGGCTCCGGCGCGGCGGTAGCCTTGGAGGTACGGCAAGGTCAAGAGCGCTTCCGGAGCTTGGTCGACCGCGGACGGTGCCACGGCCCGGGCGCGCCGCCACTTGCCTACCTCGGGCTCCGCCGCCGCGGGGGGCGGCGGCGGCGAGCAAGCGACGAGCCCGAGCAGGGCGAGGAAGAGGACGCCGCCACCAAGCGTCTTCGAGTGGCGACCGCCCCTCGGGTTGGCCGTTCCAGCCCGCCCGAGCCCCCGCGCAAGCGTCGCGAAGAGGATTCCTCGCACCTCAGTTGGGCAGGGCCGTGACCACCACGTCCCGGGTCACCGACGCGCTCGGACAACCGGCCGTCGCGCAACCCCGGACTTCCAGCGTCACCGGGAAGGTTCCCGCTCCGGCGAAGGTGTGCACGACCTGCGGTCCAACTTTGACGACTCCCCCGGGGAACGTCCAGGTGTAAATCGCGATCGCGCCGCTCGAGCCCGCGGCGTCGAAGGCCAACGTCGTGGAGGTGGCCGGTTCGGGCACGGCGTAGGCGAAACTCGCCGACAGAGCGGTGGCCGCGGCGACGGTCACGACTTTGCTGCCGGTCGCGGCCCCACAACCCGAGTTCGTGGCCTGGACCGTCTTGGCCCCGGCGCTCGCCCAAGACACCTGCACCGTGTTCTGGTTGACCGGCCCGACGGCCGTGCCACCAGCCACATTCCAGCTCCAGCCGGAGCTGGCTGCCGTGCAGTTGGTGGCTGCCGCGGAGAAGGTCAGCAGCTTGCCTTGGCTCCCGGCGGACGGTCCGGTAACGCTGACGCTCGTCGCCCCGGCCCCCCCGATGACGATCTGGGGCGAGTGCACCTCGACGCTGGTTTCTGCTCCGCGCGTCAGACGCAGACAGGCCGTGTAAGTCCCGGCCGCGGTGTAAACGTGGGTTGTCACCGGCAGCGCGGAGCCAAAGGCTGGGAAGCTGCACGTCTGGGGATCGGTCCCGGTGTGGTTCCAGTCGTAGTCGTACACCGTGGCGCTGTTGGCGCCGTTCGAGGCGTCGACGAAGGTCAACACCTGACCGGTGTTGAAGGAGCACAGGCCGAAAGAGCATCCGGTCACGGCGAAGTTCGCCACGAGCGGTTCCGTGTCCTCAATGACGACGACCAGCGGGGCGCTCGTCACCGAGTTGGCCACCTGACAGTTGCGCACCATCACAGTGACCGACTTCGGGCCGGTGGTGGTGTAGGTGTGCACGGGGTTCGGCCCGTCGACCGGATCGGACACCCAGCCGGACGTCTGGCTGTCGCCGAAGTTCCAGTTCCACTCCGTGGCCCCTGGAACGTTGACGTGGAACTGCACGGTGCTCGAGGTGAACGGTTCGTTCGTCGGTGTGAAGGACCCGGGGACCGGCAGCGCGGGCAGACCCGTCAGCGTCACCGTACCAGTGGCCACGGCAGGCGCGCCGAAGCCATTCGAGATCGTCACCTCGCCCTGGTAGGTGCCGGCGGCGAGCCCAGTGGTGTTCCACACGAAAGGATTGGCAGCGCCCGTAGCGCCGGGCACCGGATTCGGCCCCGAGAGCACCCGCCATGCGAAGGTGAGCGGAGGACGCCCGGTGACGTTCTGAGCCGTGAAGGTGATCGGAGTGCAAACCGTGGCGCTGGACGGATTGGCCGTGACTCCGGAGGTGGCCGGCGCCGGCGGCAGAATCTGCACGTTGGCGGTGCCCGAGGCACTTGCACAGGCGCTGTTGGTGGCGGTCACCGTGTAGTTTCCCGGGGTCGCCCAGGTGATGGCCGCGTCGGCGGTATTACCCGCGCCACTGCCGCCACCCGTGACCACCCAGCTCCAGCCGTTCGTTGCCGGGGTGCAGTTGAGACCGCTGGCCGTGAAGTTGGCCACCGCTCCCGCGTACCCCGTTCCAGGCCCCGAGACCGCGATCTGGGGCGCCACGTTGACCCGGCGATGAGTGTCGAACAACGTCCAAGCGGCGCGATAAAAGACATCGCCGTAGAACTTACCCACCCGCGGCATCACTTGGCTGAAGCCGCCGGGGTTGCTGGCGTAGGCGTAGCTCCAATAGTCGACTTGCGTCGGGCCTTCGTTTGCCGTCTGGGCGGTGATCGTCTGGGTCGGGCTGATGTCGATCGGTTGCCCACCCGTGGCCAGCGGCGTCAGGTCGTAGAGCCACTCCTTCTTGAGCCCAGACAGACACTTGCCGTCATGGCCGAAGTAGAGATAGGGCGAGCCATTGCCGACGGAATACGTCAACAAGTAGGCCGAGGTGCCGATCGGTCCGACGGAGTGGAGCGTGACCACGGGAGAGCCCAGGCTCGAGCAGTTGCCGGCCAAGCAGCTGGTCACGTTGTAGATCCGCGCCACGTATTGGTTCGCCGCGGCGTTGAACGCCCACATGCCGAGGAAGTTGCTCGCCCCTTGTTCCCACAAGGCGACGCCGTGGACGAACTCGGTCGACAGGAACCGCCCGCCGGAAGCGTGCAGGTTCACGGGAGCCGCCGGATTCGAGACGTTCCACAGCTCGACACCGCGCAGTGAAGTTCCGGCCGAGTGCGCCAGGAACGTCTTGCCGTCACTCGAGCGACGGAAACCGTCGACATAAACCGCCGCGTTGGAACCGCTGAAACGGCCGGTCCAGACGCCGCAGTGCCGGGTCCCGGCGGTCGAGGTGTCTTCGAGGCAAGGGCTGGACAAGCTCATGGCCGACGTCATGTCGAAGATCGAGATGCCCGCGACTCCG
>JANRLG010000296.1:0-2726 GCA_033762835.1 Thermoanaerobaculia bacterium | reverse complement strand
CAATGGCCAACCCGACCCCGGGGATGGCCTGCGCTGGGCCATCCGCGCCCAGAACATCACCGCCTCGGCCGTCACCGCCGTGACTCTCGCCGACAGCCCGGCGACGATCCCGCCCGGGCTCTCCTCGAGCTGGTTCTCGGTCGTCCCCGGCAGCGTCACGACCACCCGCGGGACCATCCTCCGCGGCAACGAGCCGCCCGTCACGCCGCCGTACAACGAAGAGATTCTCGTCGATGTCGGGACCCTCACGGCGGGCGGCGAAGTCGTCGTCCGCTTCGACTCCGTCGTCCTTCCGAACCTCACCGGCCGCATCTGCAACCAGGCCGTCCTGACCTACACGGGCGGCTCGACGGTCTCGAACGACCCCGACAACGCCGACCCGCTCGACCCCACGTGCCTCGGCCCGATCGGTGGAGGCAACTTCGTCGTGGCCACCCTGCGCGACTCCCTCGCCCAGGATCTCGACGGCGACGGCCAGGCCGATCCCGGGGACCGGCTCCTCTACACGGCCCGCGTCGTCAACACCAACCCCACGGCACTCTCGGCCGTGGTCTTCGACCTCACGCCCGGCAACGGCACCAGCCTGATCGCAGGCACAGTCACCACCACCCGCGGCGTCGTGCTCCTCGGCAACACCACCGGGGCGAACGCCGTTCGCGTGGCGCTCCAGACCATGACCTCCGGCGCCGAGGGCGTCATCACCTTCGAGGCCCGGGTGGGCGCCCCCTTCCTGCCGCCGCCGACCGTTCACGTCCAGCAACAAGGCAGCGTCACGGCCACGGGCCTCGGCGCCACCCTCACCGACGATCCGGACACTCCGGCCCTCGGCGACCCGACCCGCACGCCGATCGACTTCGATCCCGACCTGGCTTTGACGGCGACCGACGACAACGCCCAAGGCGTGCCCGGTCAGCTGATCCCGTACCGCCTCACCTTCCAGAACCTCGCGGACCGTTCTCAGGCGAACGGCGTTCGCCTCCGCGCGACCGTTCCGGCCAACACCACCTTCGACGCCGCCGGCTCCGCCCCGGGTTGGACCTGCGCCGGCACCACCTGCGAGCTCGTCCTCGGAACGGTCGCCCCGCTGGTGAACGGCGTTCGCGTCTTCGCCGTGCGAGTCCGCAACCCACTCCCCGCGGGCGTCACCCAATTCGACCTGACCGCCGAGGTCACTAGCGACGGCACCGCGGGCCCGGACACCAACCCGGCCAACAACACCGCGTCCGAGACCACTCCCGTCGATCGCAGCCAAACCGGCCCGGACCTCGCCGTCACCAAGACCGACGGCGGCATTTCGGCCACCACCAACGACACCGTCGTCTACACGATCGCCACCGCCAACCTCGGCAACCAAGGCGCCACGGGCGTCCGCCTCACCGAGACCATCCCCGCCCAAACCACCTTCTCACCCGGCTCTTCCTCCCCCGGCTGGTCCTGCGCTGGCTCGACCTGCCACTTCGATCTCGGCGGTCTTCCCGGCGGCGGTGCCCAGGCGAACGCCGTTCGCTTCGCGGTCCGGCTGCCGGCCACCTTCCCGCCGGGCATCGATCGCGTCACCAACACCGTCTCCGTTGCCGACGACGGCGCGAACGGCCCGGATCGCAACCCGGCCAACAACACCGCCACTGACGACACGCCCCTGATCAACGTCGCACCGGACCTGCGCCTCACCAAGGCCTTCTTGCCCGGTGCTTCCAACCCCGTCCCGGGCGGGCTCCTCGTCTGGGAGCTGCGCTACTCCAACCAGGGCAACCAGGACGCGGCCGGCGTTGTCCTCCTCGAATCCGTCCCAAACCTCACCACCTTCGACGCCCCCGCCTCGTCCCCCGAGTGGTTGTGCGCCGGCTCTGACTGCCAGCTGGCTCTCGGCATCGTGGCTGCCGGAGCGAACGGCGTTCGCCGTTTCGCCGTCCGGATCACTTCCGACCTACCGCCCGGCGCCGAGGAGATCGAAAACTGCGCCGACCTTTCCACTTCGGTCAGCCGCGGCACACCGCCCCCGGCCTGCTCGAGTGTCGCCGTCAACGCCGCACCGGATCTCCGCATCACCAAAACCGACGGCGGCGTCACCACCACCGCGGGCCGCATCGTCGTCTACTCGATCGCCTACTCCAATGCGGGCAACCAGGCCTCGGCAGGAGTGGTCCTCACCGAAACCGTTCCAACGCACGCGACCTTCGAGCCCGCCGAATCGACGCCCGGGTGGCTCTGCCCGGGGGGGCCCTCAGGCACGGCTTGCACATTCTCGATTGGGTCCCTGCCCGCCGGTGACTCCGGCCTCGTCGCCTTCGCCGTCCGCGTGGCGTCGCCCTTCCCGAGCGAAGTCCGGGAAATCCGGAATCAGGTAGGGATCGAAGACGACGGCACCAGCGGCCCGGACCCGACGCCCGGCGACAACACGGCCGTCGATACGACCCCGGTCACTCCGGCTGGACCGGGCCCGCAGCCGGCGCTCTCGGCCCTCAAGACCGACTCCCTGAACCTCGACCTCGACGACGACGGCCAGGTAGACGCGGGCGACACCGTCGTCTACCTGGTCACTCTCCGAAACACCGGCAACGCCGCGGCCAGCGCCGTGGTTTTCACGAGCCCGGTTCCCGAAGGCGCTGTCCTGGTCGCTGACCAGGTCCTCACGCCTCTCGGCACCGTGCTCTCCGGCCAGCACCCGGACGACACCGAAGTCACCATCGAGATCCCGTCCCTCGCCGCGGGCGAGTCGATCGACC
>JANRLG010000295.1:0-11148 GCA_033762835.1 Thermoanaerobaculia bacterium | reverse complement strand
CTTCGACCCGGGCGCCAGGAGCCACCATTCGCGCGGCGACCACCACGGGCTCGCCGAGGTAGAGATCCGGGATCTTCTCCGGCCAGGCCTCGACGCGCGGATCACTCCAGGTCAACTCGAGACCGGACAACACGGGGCTCTCGAGCTTGGCGAAGAGCTCCCCCATCTTCTCCGCGACGTCCTCCGGCCGGCCGATGTGAGTGAAGGTGCCGCGGCCCCGGGCCGCCGCCTC
Organism: Thermoanaerobaculia bacterium; assembly: GCA_033762835.1. Classification (GTDB taxonomy): domain Bacteria; phylum Acidobacteriota; class Thermoanaerobaculia; order Multivoradales; family DATKCC01; genus JANRLG01. The sequence goes on along the minus strand of JANRLG010000295.1, from coordinate 10,916 downwards.
CTCCATGAAAAACGAGTTGGGCGCGGAGCCGATGGCCACCGTGTAGAGGCGACTGTCGCCCAGGTTCTCGCCGAGATAGGCGAGCAACTCGGCTTCGTTGCCCACGCTGCCGTCGGTGACGAAGATCACCTGGCGCACGGCGCCGGGCACGGTGGGCCCTTCGAGGGCGAGCTTCAGGGCCGGCAACATCTCGGTGCCGCCGTTGGCATCGAGGCCGGCGACGAACGCCTGGGCTTCGTCCACGAGCTCCCGGTGGGCCGGCTGGCTCTCGGCGAAGAGCTTGCGGGCGAAAGAGTTGAACTCGATGACGTTGAAGCTGTCCTCGGGTGCCAACCGCGCCAGGGCGAAGCGCAGGGACTCCCGCGCCTGCTCGATGGACGCGCCGCTCATGGAGCCCGAGGTGTCGAGGATCAGGACCGTCTCCCGCGGCAGCCGGACCGTGGCCGCCGGGTCCTTCTCCGACGGCGGCATCACCATCACCAGAGCGTAGACCCCGTCGTCCCGCTCCTCGGTGAACACGGCGGCGCGCGGCGCCTTGCCCACCGCCGGACGCCAGCGCAGCACGAAGTCGCGGTCCGCGGGCACCGGGCCACCCCGCGGGCGCACCTGGTAGCCCGTTTCCCTGGCCTTCTCTACCTCGAGGGGGTGGCTCGGGCTGTCGAGCTCGGCCAAGGGGAAGCCGGCGTCGAGGGTCACGGACAGGGCCACCGGGTTCAATTTGGCACCGGCCGTGACCACGGGCGGCGTGAGGACCGTCGAGACGCCCGGCACGTACCGCGGTGCCGCGACCATGGGGAAACGCAGCTCGAAGGTGCCGGCGTCGTAGCGCAGGTCTTCTTGATAGTGAATGACGACAAGGGCGTGCTCGCCGGGGCCGAGGTTGGTGACCGCGGTAGTGAACAGATTTGGGCGCTCTTGGCTCAGCATCGACGCCCGCCGGCCGGTGGCCCGTGCCTCGGCGAAGATGCGCTCGGCCTCCTGCTGCTCGTGGATCTCACCCGGGATCACTCGGTCCCCGACGACCAAATGGAGCTGGTCCACCGCCGCGCCGGTCGGCAGCGGGAAGACGTAGACCCCCTCGACCCAGACGTCCGTGGGATTCCGGAATCGTTGGACCACCCGCGTGCGGGCGACGAGGCCGGTGACCTCGATGGCGACCTCGGCCTCAAGGGCCGGCGCCGGCAGGTACGCCCCGGGCACCGTGGTCGCCAGCAGCAGCTGGCCGCTGCCGGCAGCCCCGAGCGGCACGGGCTCGCCGAGTTGGTCGTACCCAGCGGGGGGTGGTTCCTGGGCGTGGGTGAAGACGGCAAAACACAACGAGAGCCACACGAGCAGTTTCATGATCTCCCCCTCCTTGGTGGGGATGGCGAGATCACAACGCGGGGGCGAGGACGGGGCGGGGCGGAACCGAGGAACAGCCGGGGCAGATTGTGGCGACGGTGTGGAGGGTCAGAGCAACTCCGCCAGGTCCTGGTCGTAGCCGTAGAGATCCTCGTAGAACGCCACCCGGCCGTCGTCCCGGGCGACCGCCGTGGCGTAGAGGATGAACACCGGGATCGTGGCGGTCACCGGGACGTTGAGCGTCTTGTCACCGTTCAGGGCTTCCGCGATCTTCTCCTTCGGCCAGTCCTTCAGCACCCAGGCGGCGAGGGCCTCCGGGTCCTCGACGCGGATGCAGCCGTGGGAAAAGGCCCGTTTGGCCCGCGAGAACAGGTACTTGGCCGGGCTGTCGTGGAGATAGACGTCGTAGCGGTTGGGAAACAGGAACTTCACCTTGCCCAGGGGGTTCTTGGCACCGGCCTTCTGGCGTACCACCAGGCGACCGGCGCGCGCCGCCTCGAGGTTCTCGGGCGTCGCCTCGTAGACCTGCCCGGTGCCGTCGATCAGCTCGTAACCCTTGGTCGCCACCACCTCCGGGTCCTTGTCGATCTCGGGCAGCACTTCTTCTTCCGCGATGCGCGTCGGCACGCTCCAGGTGGGTCGAAAGACCACCCACTGCAAGCGCCCGGCGAAGACCGGGGTCTCGTTCTGAACCCCCTGCCCCACGACCACTCGCATGGTCAGCTCGGGCTCGAGATCGCCGTTGTGGAAATTCATCGCGCGCAGGGTGAACTCGGGCAGATTGACCACGATGGGCGACGCCGAGAAGGCGCCGCGCAGCCACCGCCAACGCTCCATGCTCAGTTCGATCTGGCGTACCCGGTCGGCAGGTGGCGTGTTGAGCGCCTTCCAGGTGCGCGCGCCCACGATGCCGTCCGCGAGCAGCCCGTGGCGCTCTTGAAAGGCGGCGACGCCGCATGCGATCTCCGGTCCGTAGATTCCCGGCGGCAGCTCGGGGCGAAGGCCCGGCTCGAGGTCACCGAAGAGCTCAAGGCGCTCCGCCAAGCGGTCCGACTCGGCATAGGGCTGACCGGCTTCGAGCTTCTCGACCTCGGGCAGCGGCGCGAAGGGCAGAGCCGCGAGCTCGCGCATCCGCGGCAGCGCGGCACGCAAATCGCGGTAGGCGGCAAAGGGCGGCTCAAGGGCACCGAGGTCGGCTTCGAGGGTGGGGCTGACCGCCACCGCGGCGAGCACCGCCGCGAGGTCGAGCTTGGGCGGCGGCAGGCCGAGGTCGAAATCCACCTCCGCGGGCGCCACCCGGCCTTCGTGAACGTCGCGGGCATACCGTGCCAAGGTCGTCGACAGGGCGACATCGAAGCGTGCCGCGGCGGCTGGGTCCCCCGAGCGCAGTTCGCGGAACCGCGTCCCCCAGCGCCCCGCCTCGTAGCGGTCGGGGGCGAGCCCCACACGTTCCGCCGCGGACAACACCTTGACCGCCTTCACCGCGCCGGGCGTCGGGCGCTCGCCGTCGAGCCACAGCGGCTGCCCTTGGCGGGCATGGTAGAGCGCGGACAACGCCGGCAGGACATCCGCGAGATCGGCTTGCGCCAAGTCCGGATGGTGCGCCCCGGCGATCAACTTCCAGATCTCCGGCGTCACCGGGGAGACCTCCGCCGCGGCGAGGTAAGCCCCGAGCAAGGTCGACAGGAATAGGTAACGCAGTGGTTTCATGAAGTCTCGGACCGATCTCGCTGAAAGTAACACGCCAGGGCTGTAAGACACGGGACGAACACGGTTGGGGAAATCCGGCGCCGACGTCAGGGCACCCTCCCACTGCGCGGCGGCGGCGTACGGACCAACGGCCCGACGTCGAGACCCGCCCGGGCGGCGCGCTCGAGGGCCGGGGCCAGCTCCACGCTGCGGTGGTCCGCCCACAAGGCGAGGGCGTGGAGGCCGAGCGCCTCGATACCCTCGAGCGGCCCATCCCCGGCGAGCCGCTCGAGGTAACGCAGAGCCGTGCGTGGCCGGCCGCGCTGGAGTGCCACCCGCGCGCGCAGCAGGTTGAGCTCGGCCTGGAACCAGACTCGGGACTCCGTTTGTGCCGCCAGCTCCGCGGCATTGAGCCGAACCTCCGCGTCGTCGGGCCGACCGAGGTCGAGAGCCAGGCGGGCGGCGTAGAGCTGGATGGCGAGATCGGAAACATCCAAACCCCGGTCGAGAAGCTCTCGGAGCTCCTCGTTCTGGAATTCCTGCCCGGCGAAGAGCCGGGCGCCCAGGGCCTCCTGGTACACCGCGAGGGCCTCTTCCCGCCGCTCCTCGGCCTCCAGCCGGCGCGCGCGGGTGACCAGGCCGCGCTTGGGAAACATCACCAGATTCTCGAAGGTCGCCAACACATCCCCCCGCGGAGCGAAGATCAAGCGCCGGGGCTCGCGGTCGAGCTTCAGACGAAACGGGGTTTCCCCTGCCGCCAGCACCAGCCGGTCCTGGCGGGTGCTGGTGCCTTGGTTGGCGATGAGCGCCTCACGATCCATGCGGGTGATGCCGAACACCCCCGCCAGGAGATCCTGGCGTTCGGCCTCGTCGAGCACACCGACTTCGACCGGCACCGCCAGCTCCCCCACCGGCGCCGGCCCCAGCACTGCCTCACGCACCAAGTCCAGCGCCCCTTGCGGGCGTTCCCGGAAGCGGTAGCGGTAGTGGAAGTCCGGTGCCCAGCGCGCCGTGCCGTCGATCTGCCAACCCCGTTCCGCCGCCTTGGTGATGCGGTAGTCGTAGGTCACCTCGGGCAGACCGGTGCCGCGAATGTAGGCGTTGGCGAAGGGTTCGAGGTCCCCAGGCAGGTGGCGGCCGAGGCCGGCCACGAGCGCGTCGGTGGTCAACGGCCGCGCCGCGGAGTCGGCCATCACCTGCCGCAGGGCCGCATGCAGACGATCGGCGCCGAAGAGCTCGGCGAGGGTGGAAAACACCAGGGCGCCCTTCAAGTAGACGATCGAGCTGTAGGCTCCCTGCGCCCGGGAGGATTCGAGCCGGCCACCGAGAACCAGCGGCCCGACGGATTCGAGGGTTCGGCCGTCGGACAACTCGCTGGTCAACACCTCGTCCCAGTCGTCGATCAGTGAGGCACCGAACTCGTCCCCCTGCTCTTCACGCTCGCGGACGTAGGCGAGGGCAAAGTAGGTGGCCAGGGCTTCGTGAATCCACTGGTCGCGGTAACTCGTGCTGTCCACCTGATGGCCCCACCACTGGTGGGCCAACTCGTGAGCCAAAACCGCCCGAGGATCGACCTCTTCCGAGCTCGCCCGCAGCAGGCCGGCCTCGACGACCACCAAACCGAGGAACGACTGAGAAAAGCCGGCCGGCGCCGTGACCAGCACTACCCGCCGCTCCGGCGGCGGCCCCAGGCGCCGGCGCAGGAACAGCGCCGACTCCGCGGCGGCCTGCAGCAGCTCCTTGGGCCAGTCGCTGAGGGGCACCGCGGCGAAGCTGTCATCCAAGTACAAATCGACGACCAAGTCCTCGACCTCGGCGCGCAGCGGCCGGTACTTGCCGATCTGAAAGTTGTAGGCGAAGGTCGGATGGTCGACGACGAAGCGCCGGGACCGCTCGCCGGGCGCTCGGGTGACCTCCGAGGCGCGGCCCGGTGCCACGACTTCGAGGCGCTCGGGCCAGTGGAAGGAGGCGTCGAAGGTCGCTGGGCCGGTCTCGGGGGTTTGCGGATACCAGCCCGTGGAGTCGATCAACGCCCAGCTGGTGGCCTCGCCGTCGGCCTCCAGCAAAGGGCCCTGCCAATCGACTTCGAGGGTGAGCCGCGCCCCGGCCGGGGGCGCCGTGGGCAACACAACCAAGGTTCGGCCGTGGCGGGTGACGAAAGGCAGGCTCGCCCCGGTTTCATCCCGCGCGGCGGTCACCTGGGCGGCTTCGTGGAGGCTCAGCAGGACGCCCCGGTGGCCGCCGTACAGCGCGTCGAGGTCGATGCGCACCCGTCCCGTCAACCGCAGTTGGGCGCCGGAGAGTCGCACGCTCATGTGGTAAGCGCGGGCCGCGAAGGGCGGCTGGCCGACGGCGTCCGGCAGGGGGCTCGACAACCAGGTGTCCCAGTGACCCAAGTCCTCGTCCCGCAGGCCGACGAGGCGCCCCCGCCGCTGCTCGCGGTGGAGCGTCTGGACGACCAGCTCGAGTTCTTCGGCGGTCAGCTCCGGCCGCTCGAAGCGCCCGAGAAGGGCGGTGTCTTCCGATTCCCGGTCGAGGATGTAGAGCAGAGGGCCGAGCGACTGGGTGGCCAAGCTGGCGGCGAAGTACTCCTCGAGAGCCGGCTCCCCGAGGCGGTCCCGCAGCAGTTGCAGCTCCAGGCCCAACAACTGGCGTTCGCGTTGGCGACGCCAGGTCGCCAGCAAGCCGCGAGCGCGCTCGAAGTCCGCCGGGGAGGCCGTCACGGGCTGACCGGCTCGCAGCGTGTTCCGCCAAGCGTCGCGCGGGACCACCAGAATCGCCGTGTCGAACGGCTCGGCGAGTCGCCGGTGGCGGCTGTACATCTCGAGTTGACCGGCTTCGACCTCGTTCGGGGCCTCGAGCTCGAACCGACCGCGACCGAGAAAAACCATCTCGGGCACTTCGTCGCCGCTCGCGGTGAGGGCGGGGAAGATCAGGCCTTGCTCCAAGCGCACTCGGCCGATACCGGTCGTGATCCGCGCGTCCCGCACTTCGAAGGCGTGCTCGGCCACCAGCGTGCTGGCAGCGATCTCCGCGAGCACCGTCGCCGGGTCCGGCGAAGCCGCGGCCGCGGGGTCACCCCAGATTCCAAGGAGAGCCCCGAGCAGAACGACTGGCCAACGTCCCCGCCAAACCCTCACGATCCACGCTCCCTCGCAACGCAACAACGACGTGTTCAGAAAACCTAACACGGAGGCCGGTGGTTCGGGGGATCAGTACCGCCGGCGCAGGGTCAGAATCTCGCCGAAGGCGGTCGCCGCAAAGTCCCGCCGGAGCACGGCCGCGTAGGGGCTGGCGGCGGCTCCAGAGTCGTTGATGCGCTCGACCGTGACCGCACTTTCGGGAGCCACGTCCCGGGTCAAGAACACCTTCAAAAAACCGAGATAGTCGGCCAAACGCGGATGCTCGGGGCCGACCTCGAAGTGGAGCACTTTGCCCCCACGACGCCAGGTGGCCACCAGCCGCTCGCCGTGGCAGACGACGCCGTTACCGGGCCGGCGCTCGGGCAAGACCGACTTCCAAGCCGGCAGGTCGAGGCCACAAAGCGACGCCGGGTCGGTGGCGTTGAGCCAATAGACGACGTCGTCGGGCCAGCCGTCTTCGTTGCGCAGGCGCCGAAAGGCCGCGGGGCTCGCGAACTGGAGGCCGGGAATACCGTCGAAGAACTGCCCCGCGAGCACCTCGCCGGACAGCTCCATCAGCCGCAAAGCACGGAAGATGCGTCCCCCCTGGAGCACCGGCAACTCGCGCCCGAGCAACTCGCGGAAGACGACGCCGTAGCGGTCGAGCAGCAGGCGAGCGCGGGCTTTCCAGAGTTCCTCTTCCTCGAGCGCATCGAGAGCCGGGCCGTCCGCGACGGGAAGGGCGCGCCAAAGGCCCTCGACCGGCTGCGCCGCCTTCCAGCGGTTGAAACCGCCACGACGGGAGAACGAGGGGGAGGAGGAGAGGGAGGAAGAAGAAGAGAAGAGCTGGGTAGGGGGGCGGAAGTGGTTGGGGATGCCCTTGCGCACGGCCTCGAAGCTGTCGTGGGTGACTTGGCCGGCCCAGACGAGCTCCCAGAGACGGGCGGAGACGGCAGCCACGGATTCGCCCGGCTGCACGAGGTCGAAGAGCGAATAACGCCCCCGGCGATCGGGGAAGAGAGTGTCCAATTCGAGCGCCGTCCGTAGGGGCGGACCAGCGTGTCCGCCCGTCGTTCCCGCACCCACCGTCCGTAGGGGCGGCCCCCCGTGGCCGCCCTCGGCGCCACCACCACCCACCCCGGCCGCCACAGGGGCGGCCGCTACCCGAATTTCTGGCGGGGGTTTCACCAACGCCAAATCATCCGGAAAACCAAACGTCAACTTCTCCACCCCCGTCCCCACGAAAGCCAACGGGGTCGATTGCAACACCCCGTCGAGCCACGCCGGCAGGTAGGGCTCCATCCGCGCCGGCAGCAGGAACTGCTCCCACGCCGACGCCGGGGCGCTCCAGCCGATCAACATCTCGAGCCGGCGTTCGAGCCCGGGCAGGTCGTCCCCGCGCGGAGCCAAACCCTGATGGGCGGCCAAAAACAGCGGCAGGCGGGCGATCGGCAGGGCCTGGAACGTGGGCCGACCGGCCGCTCTCGTCCAGCGCAGGAGGATCTCGAGGTTTTGGGCGTCGCAGATCTCCGGCGCCGGCGCTCCCCGGGTCAGTTCGTCGATCACCACCCGGCCGTCCTCGGCGAGTAGCTCGAGGGCCTCGGCCCAGAAGCTCGAAGCCGCCGGACCGAAGACGGCTTCGAGACGCTCGGCCGGCAGCGGCCCGTAGAAGCGTAACCACTCGGCCAAAAAGTCCGCCCCCGGATCCCCACCTTCCCCGGTGTCGAGGCTCGTGGCCGCGAGGAGCTCGGCCCTGCGCCGAACGTCCTCCGCCGGCACATCCGGCCGCCAGAGGTCGCCGAGAAAGACCGTCGGGAGATCCAGGCCTGCCAGCGTCAGCAGCCGCGGCAACGCAGCCGCGGTCACCAGACCCGGCTCCGTGGCGCCCGGCAACAGCAACCAGGCCAGTTCCGCCGTCAGCTCCTCCGGCTCCGCCCCGCTCAGCACCGGCACCGCGGCGCGCAACGTTGCGAACTCCGAACGCGGCAGGAACACCCGCTCCCGTAGCCAGTCGAAGACCTCTTCGAGATCCCGCGGGGCGTACCCCGGGGCCAGCCGCTGCACCTTGGTCCGAAAGGTCTCGACGAGCCCCGGCTCGAGCCGCGGGCGCAGGTGGCCGGCGTGCACCAGCTCGGCCAGCAATTCGGGTTTCAACGTGCCCGAGAGCTTCGACTTGCCCTCGCCGCCGGGCACGTCGTCCTCGTACATCAGCCGGTTGGTCTCGGCCCACATCAAATTGGCGGCGAAAGGTGACGGCGTTGACGTCCACACCTCGCGGAGCTCGATCTCGCCGGCTTCCACTTCGCTCAGCAGGCGCTTCAGGTTCTCGAGATCGAACTCGTCCGCCAGGCACGTGCGCCAGGTTTCGAGCACCAGGGGGAAGTCGCCGTAGCGGCCGACACTGTCGAGCAGGTTCTTGGCCCGCTGGCGATGGAGCCACAGCGGCGTGCGGCTCTTGAAGCCGGCCTTCGGCAGCAGCAGCGCTCGCCCGGCGTTCTGCCGGAAGTGGGCGCCGAAAAAGCCCGACGCCTCGAGCCGCTCGCGCAGCAGCTCCTCGAGGGCCACGCGGGTTACCAGGGCGAACAATTCCCGCCCGGAAAGGCCAACGAACTGGGCCTCCGGCGCCGCGATCAACAAGCAATCGTCGTCGGACTCGACCTCGACTGGCCCGCCGAATTTCGCCTCCCACGCCGCCGCCAGGGCGAGCGCCAGGGGCCGATTGCACCGCCCGCCCCACAGGGCGTGCACGATCAGCCGCTTACGATCCGGCGTCTCCGGCCGGCCGAGCCCGTCCGCCGACACGTGTTCGAGAACGACGCGGTGGCGATGCGGCAGAATGCCCCCGAGCGCGGCCTTCTGCGCCGACAAAAACTCCTGGAGCACCCGCGCCGCAGCGTCGTCGAAGGCGAAGTCGCTGGCCAGCCGGGTCAGGAACTCCGGGCGATCCACCCGCGGCTCGACCTCCGCCAGGAAGCGGCCGAGGCGCTCCGAAAGAAAGAACCCGCGGTCCTCCGCTTCCGAGCGCCAGAACGGGGCCATGGCCGCTGCGCCCGCGCCCGGCTCCACCAGCACGTCGTTGTGGGTGATCTTCTGCACGCGCCAGATCTGGGTGCCGAAGGTGAACGTATCCCCCACCGACCGCTCCCAAACGAACTCCTCGTCGAGCTCACCCAGGCGCGCCCCCGAACCCGCCACCTTCAAGTGGTAATAACCGCGATCGGGGATGGTGCCGCCGGACAGGTACAACAGCCGGTCCGTACCCTCGCGCCCAACGACGGTGCCGGTCACCCGGTCGAGCCGCACGCGCGGCTTCAGCTCGCGCAACCGCGTGTCGGCATAACGCCCGGCGAGCATTTCGAGCACCAGCTCGAAGTGCCGGCGCTTCAGGTGCCGGTAGGCGTCGACGGTACGCAGGTGATCGTAGAGCTCGTCGATCGCCCAGGTTTCCTGGGCCACCAACGCGAGGATCGCCTGGGCCAAGACGTCGAGAGGCTCGCGGATCGGCACCACGTCCTCGATCTCGCCGTCGAGCACCGCCCGCGCCACCACCGCGGCGTCCAGGAAGTCGCGTCCGAAGAGCGGATACAACGTGCCCTTCGACACCTCCCCCACCCCGTGCCCGGCCCGCCCCACGCGTTGCACGGCGGAGGCCACCGAGCGCGGCGTACCGACCATCACCACCTCGTCGAGCGCGCCGATGTCGATGCCCAGCTCGAGCGAATTCGTCGCCACGATCGCCGGCAGCTCGCCCTTCTTGAGCCGCTCCTCCACCACCTGGCGCACCTCGCGGGCCAGCGAACCGTGGTGCGAATAAGCCAAGTCCCGCCGCTCGTCATCGTTCAACATCCGGGTCAGCTTCTCGGTCTGCCGCCGGCTGTTGACGAACACCAACGTCGAGCGGTGACCGCGGATGATCGTCTTCAGCTCCGGCGTCAGCAAGTCCCAGATCGTGACCTCCGGATCGTCCTCCTCTGGCAGCCTCTCTGCCGGCGATCGCACCGCCAGGTCGTACACCTTCTTGGACGGCGACCGCACGATCTCGACCGGCCGCGGCCGGTACACCGCCTCCTGATCCGACTCTGGGCCCGACCCCGCCACCCTCTGATGCCCGCCCACGAACGCCGCGATCGTCTCCATCGGCCGCACCGTCGCCGACAACGCCACCCGCTGAAACTCCCCCGCCACTCGCGCCAACCGCTCGATCCCCAGCGCCAAATGCGTCCCCCGCTTCGACCCCGCCACCGCATGGACCTCGTCCAGCAGCAGCGTCTGCACCCCCTCGAGCAACGCCCGCCCCCGCCGCGAGATCAGCAAAATGTTCAAACTCTCCGGCGTCGTGATCAAGATCTCCGGCGGCCGGCGCAACATCCGCGCCCGCTCCTCTGCCGGAGTATCCCCACTCCGCACCGCCGCCCGAATCCCTGGAGGTTTCAGCCCCGCCGCTTCGAACGCGACTTGGAGCTCGGCCAGGGGCGTCTCGAGATTCCGCCGGATGTCCGTGTTCAGAGCCTTCAGGGGCGAGATGTAGAGGACCCGTACCGCGCCGCACGGGATGGCACCGGTCAAGAGGCGGTCGATGGCGAACAGGAAAGCCGTGAGGGTCTTGCCCGACCCGGTCGGAGCGGTGATGAGGGTGTGTGCGCCCGAGGCGATGACAGGCCACGCGCGGGACTGGACATCCGTAGGAGTGCCGTAGCAGTCCAGGAACCACTGGCGGGTGGTGGGGTGGACGGGAAGGGGGTGGGGGGTGGGGAGCGGCACGGT
>JANRLG010000294.1:0-27936 GCA_033762835.1 Thermoanaerobaculia bacterium | reverse complement strand
GCCGAGCCGATCGAGGGCGCGATCGAGATCGAGCCAGTCGACCGGCACGTCCGGGATCTCGATCTCCAGGCCCTCGAGGGCGATCCGCGCGGCGGGGCCCCCGCGTTTGGCGGCTTGGCGCGCCCGAGCGTGGTCCACGAGCACCCGGCGCATCATGCGGGCGGCGAGGGAGAAGAACTGCGTGCGATCGGTTCCCGCCGTTTCCCGCTGACCGGCCAGGCGCAAGTACGCCTCATGGACCAACGCGGTGGGCTGGAGGGTGTGGTCGGAGCGCTCCCGCCGAAGCTGTGAGCGGGCGAGTTTGCGCAGCTCTTCGTAGACCAGCGGCAACAGGCGTTCGAGGGCTGCGGAATCGCCACGGTTCCAATCCCGCAGCAGATGGGTGATCTCGGGCGGCGATGATTCGGCGTGAGTCGGCGGCATCGGTCGGGGAACAGTGGTGCTCAGTCTATCGCCTATTTCGGGACCCTCCAGAAGCGCTTCCGCGCTTGCCGGAAGTCTCTCTCGCAGAGTTTTGGCCCCTGGCGCGCGCGGTTGCCGCGACGCCTTCAGGGGCCCACGCTCGAAGACAGTGGCGAGGCGACCCGGAGGAGATACCCATGCGATTCCATCTGCGATTTTCCGTCGGCCTGCTGGCCTTGGCCCTCGGACTTCAGGGACCCGGTCGGGCCGCGGCCCAACTTTTCGAACGGGGGGACGACTACTACCAGGCGACGGCCATCCTCGGCGGTGGCGTCGAGGCCAACGACCTCTTCGGCTGGTCCGTCGTGGCGGGCGACTTCAACGGCGACGGCAAGGACGAACTGGCCATCGGCCAGCCCGTGGAACCCTCGGACGCCCTCGGCGGCCACGTCTACGTGCTCTACGCCTGGACGGGGCCCACGAGCGGCTCCCACGGCGAGTTCCAGGCCGCCCAAGAGTGGCGCCAGGGAGCCGGCTCGGCGGGCGACACGGCTAATCCCGGCAACTGGTTCGGCAGCGCCTTGGCCGCCGGGGACTTCAACGGCGACGGCTTCGAGGACTTGGCCGTGGCCGCCCACACCGACTTCGCCCTTGGCACTGCCGGCGGCCTCGTCCACGTGCTCTACGGCACTGCCAGCGGGTTGTCGATCGTGGGCCGCCAGGTCTGGAATCAGACCGACGCTTCCCCCGGTCTCGAGCCGATCGAAGAGGGCGACTATTTCGGCTACGCCTTGGCCGCGGGCGACTTCAACGGCGACGGCAAGGACGACCTCGCCGTCGGGGCCTGGGGAGAGGATCTCGGCAGCGCCATCAACGCCGGCCTGGTGCATGTCCTCTACGGCAGCACTTCCGGCCTCTCCACGGTCGGGGTCCAGGTCTGGCGGCAGGGCGCGGGTGGACTTCCGGACGCGGCCGAGACCGACGACCGGTTCGGTGATGAGCTCGCGGCGGGGGACTTCAACGGGGATGGCCGAGACGACCTCGCGATCGGCGTGTCCGGCGAAAACCTGGGCGCCGTGGCCGATGCCGGAGTCGTGCACGTGCTGCGCGGCACGACCGGTGGCTTGCACTTCACCGCCAACGAGTACTGGCACCAAGACAACATCCTGCTCGGGGAGATCGCCGAGGCCGGTGACGAGTTCGGTGCGGCTCTCGCGGCCGGCGACTTCGACGGCGACGGCAAGGACGAGCTGGCGATCGGATCACCCGGAGAAGATCTGGAGGGATTGGGCCTGACGCAGGCGGGCAAGGTGTTCGTGCTGAAGGGCGGCACGGCCGGCTCGTCGGGCAGTCAGCAGTGGTTCGAGACGATCGCCGGGGGGGACGGCGCGAGCCACGACGACCGCTTCGGACACGGGCTCGCGGCGGCCGACTTCGACGGCAACGGCAGCGCCGATCTCGCCATCGGCATGCCGTGGGAGGACTTGGAGCTGGAAGCCGAGACGCGGCTCCGGACCGGCCAGGTGCTCGTGCTCTATTCGACCTTCGGATTCGGTCTCGACGTCACTCGCCCGAAACAACGGTTCACCGAGGTCCTCGGCGGGCTCGGGGGCCAGTCCTTGGCCGAGGATCAATACGGCTCGGCCCTTGCGGTGGGGGACTTCGACGGCGACGGCGTGCCCTCGTTGGCGGTTTCGACGCCCTGGGAAGACCTCTTCGGCTTCGACTGGGCCGGCGTCGTCCGCGTGCTCGAGGACGGCCTGCTTTTCCAGAGCGGATTCAACGCCGGCAACCTCTCGGACTGGGACTCGAGCGGGCCCTGCCCTTCGTGTTGAGGATTCCCGGGGTAACCGCCGGGCACTTCATCGGAGCTCGTCGAGCCCCTCCTGGCACAGTGCGACCGCCTCCGCCACTCCGAACGGGTCTTGGCCGTTCTGGCGGAGGCTCTCGAGAATTTCGATCGCCCGTTCGTAGGCCTTGACGGCGCGTTCTCGATGGGCCGCCCGGAGGCCCGCGGGAAGCTTCGGATACTTGCTGGCGGCGTGGTACATCAGGCCGCGGTCCCTCTCGAGGAGTCCCCGAGTCCAAGTGACCGTCTCCGGCTTCCACCAGGCGGCCCCTTCCGCGATCAGCGCAGCACCCTCCACCAGAGCCTGCTCCCCACGGCGGACATCTCCCAGCTCTCCAGCCAAGCGGCAGATCTGCCCGTTCCGATTGAACAATCCGATCAACACCATGCGCCGGTTGTCCTGGCGCTGGTGGGCCAGGTCGAGGGCTCGGGACTGCTCGAAATGCTCGAGCGCTTCCCGCCGCATGCCGGCATCCCACTCGACTCGGCCGAGCACTTCCAGCACCCTCACCCGATCCAAGATGCGGATGCCTCCGGCCGGGAGCTTCTTCGTCAACGGGTGGGTCGTGGTCGCGGCGACGGCCTGCCGAGCCAACGACAGGGCCAGGTCCAGCCGACCGGCGTCGGCCAGCCAGGTGCTGGTGATGGCCAGCCCCCAGGGGTAATCGTGACGCCAGCTGATCGCCTCCGTGGGCGATTCTCCGAGCTCCCGCCAAAGGGTGACCGCGCGCTCGAAGTCATCCCCTTCGCGGACCGACTCCGAGCCTCGCAAAGCCGCTCGGACGAAGAGCTTCTGCGTCAAGGCTACCGCCAACTCCAGGCGGTACTCGGGGGATTCGGGTGACTCGGCGACCAGCGGTTCCAGGATGCCGATGGCTTCGGAGCAGACCTCTTCCGCTCGCCGAGGGTCTCCCCCGGCCCGCTCGAAATCGCAGCGCCGGATCATCAAGCGACTGAGGCGCAGGCGGTCCACGGGACTGGAATTCGGCCGCGCCGCCAACTGCCGGCGGAGCTCGAGGGCACGCTCGAGGGCCGCTCTGCCTTTTTCTCGGCGCCCGGTGCCGCGACCGAAGATGGGCCAGGTCGACGCGATCGCGCCGACCCGTTCGTAGCCGGCCGCGAGCTCCTCGAGCCCGTCCATGTTCCCGTCGGCTCGAATCCGGTCGAGGTACTCGAGGGCGCGATCGATGGTCAGTTCCATGACCGGCCCGGAACCGTCCAACGGTTCGATCGCCGCGGCGACCTCGAAGATCATGGCCGAGGCAAGTCCCTGGACATCCGCGAGGCGGCGCTCGGCGACGGCCCGTGCTTCTGCCGCCTCCCGGGCCTGCCACAGGGCTGCGCCGAGGCCCCCCGAGAGGGCCAGGAAGACCAGCGCAGCGGCCGACAACGAGCCGCCGTTGCGGCGTACGAACTTTCCCCAGCGGTACCACCGGGTCCCTTGCCGGGCGACGACGGGAAAGCCCTCCAGATGGCGGCGCAAGTCCTCGGCGAAGGCCTCGGCGGAGCGATACCGGGCCTCGGGTTCCTTGCGGAGGGCGAACGAGACGATGGCGTCGAGATCTCCCTCGAGTTCGCGGGCGGACACCGCACTCTGCGTGCTCCTGAGGGCACTGCTCGGGATCGGCGGGTCACGGGCCAGGATGGCGGCCTCGAGTTCTGCGCCGGTCGCGTTGTGGGGTCGTTGGCCCGCCAACAGCTCGTAGAGCACCACTCCCAGCGAATAGATGTCGGCGGCGGTGGTCGTGGGTTTACCGGCGATCTGCTCTGGTGAAGCGTAAGCCGGGGTCAGCCATCGACGGCCAAGGCGGGTCGCAGCCGAGGTGTCGGCGCCTTCGGAATCCGCCACCAACTTCGCGATGCCGAAGTCCAGCAGCTTGACTCTCCCGGCGGCGTCCACCAGCAGATTGGCGGGTTTCAAATCCCGATGAACGATCAAGTGGCGGTGGGCGAATTGAACGGCCTCGAGCACCTGGAGGAAGAGTTCCACCCGAGCCCGCGTTCCGAGGCCTCGCGTCGTGGCGTAAGTCGTCAGATCCGCGCCGTCGATGTACTCCATGACCAGATAGGGCAACCCCTCGGCGGTGGTGCCCGTGTCGTAGAGCCGGGCGATTCCCGGGTGCTCGAGGCCGGCGAGCAGGTGTCCCTCGGTGCGGAAGCGCTCCAAGGTCTCGCGATCCGCCAGCGAACCCATGAGGACTTTCACCGCCACGCGGCGCACGAAGCCTTCACCGGTCTCCTCGGCGAGCAGCACCCGGCCGACCCCGCCACGGCCCAATTCGGCCAGCACCCGGTAAGGGCCGATCGAGGTCGGTGGCTCGGTCGCAGGTCCGGGGTCTCGAGGGCGCCAAGCCGACGTGCTCAGCCAAGGGGCCTCCCGGTCGGCAGCCGCCAACAAACTGTCCAACTCCCTTGCGAGCTCGGGCGAGCGGGCCGCGAGCGAGCCGAGGAATTCCGCCCTCGCGGCGCTGTCGAGCTCCGCGGCCTGGGCGAACAGCGTGGGGAGGTCCTCGAGGTCGGCCGGACGTGTCATCGATCTCAGCCTTGGCGGGCCGTGACGGATACGGGCAGTCGGTTCATTGCGGGATTCTCTCGCAGTCTATCGATTTTCCTTGGGAAGCCCCAGTCGCCCTTTCGCGCCTTGCCGGGGCCTCGGGTTGATCACGCCGCCGCCACCCTCACATCATCGTCACGAAATCTTCATGCGCAACCGGTATCCTTCGCGTAGATTCACCGTTGCCACGACCATTCCTTTGTGTTGACCCAGGAGGAAGCATGACTCTCGCTCGACGTGTCTCTGCTCTCGCTTGCCTGATGTTCGCCACGGCCCTCACCGCCGGTGCCGGCCAGCCCGCCGCGCCCCCAACCGCAGCGACCGAATACGACGACTGCGACGCGGGCTTCATCGCCTACTTGGGCGCCGACGCCTACCAGTTCTCCCCCCGCTTGGCCGGCGAGCTCGGTCAGGTGCGCTTGTTCACGGTGTTGTCTTTCGAGAAGGCCGCCGCCTTCGGCGAAGCGGGAACCGCGGCGTGGACGCTGACCCTGCGCGGCCCGGTGGTCGACGGTGATCCCGGTCCGGTAGTGCGCACGGTCACCGGTCGCACCCGCCTCGAGGGCAACCAGGCCCAGGCCGAGTTCTCTTGGAATGGCCGCGACGACGCCGGCAAGGCCGTTCTCGGCGGCAAGTACCAGTACAGCTTCGAGGCGCTGTTCCTGCCCGATCACCTGGCCGCCGAGCTCCAGGGCCTTCAGGATCCGGCGGATCACCCGGGGGCGGTCAAGGCCCAAGCCTCGGTGGACGAGGTCATCGTCGACTACGCGCTCGAAGCCTCCACGGCGCGCGACCTCCGCCGCAGCGCCGCCCTCGCCGCCTGCCAGATCCAGCAGAACGCGCCGATCGAACCGGCCTTCGGCTACAACTTCTACTACGGCTCCACCCACAGCCACTCCAACTGGTCCGACGGCGGCCACCCGACGACCGCCTGTTCCTCCGGCAACGCCTACGGCAGCGGCACCTTCGACCCGGCGGCGGTGTTCGACTACGCCAAGAACTCCGCCGGGCTCGATTTCTGGGTGGTCAACGAACACAACCACCTGATCCAGGACGCCATCGCCACCAACGATCCGCCGGTGACCGAGGCCAAGGTCCGAGGGCGTTACGCCGCCGGCCTGGCCGCGGCCAACGCCGCGACCGTCAACGACGACTTCGTGGGGCTCTACGGCATGGAGTGGGGGGTGTCGACCAACACCGATCAGGGCCACGTGACGTTGATCGAGACCCCGGTGCTCTTCGGCTGGGAGACCTGTACGGGCTGCAACGGTCCGAACATCGAATGCACCCCGGGTTCGAACTGCTACTTCGATGTCTTCACGCCCAAGCGGTTCGGCTACCTGACCCTCTACCGCCGCTCGGTCGAAAACCCTTCGCCCCAAGGCGCCCTGGGCATCTTCTGCCACCCGGGCAGCGGCAACTTCGACAACTTCGCCTTCAACGCCGACGCCGAGGAGGCCATGCAGGGCATCGCCGTGCGCAGCGGCCTCGCCTTCAACACTTCGATCTCCTGCGGCGACGCCAACGTGGCTTCGACCGACTATCTGCCACGGTACAAGACCGCGCTCAATCTGGGCTTCAAGATCGGCCCGGTGGCCGATCATGACGTGCACTGCAACAACTACGGTGCCGGCTTGCCCAACCGCACCGTCTACCTACTGCCCAATGGCAGCACGCCGGTCCTGACCAAGTCGGCTCTGCTGGCGGCCCACAAGGCTCGGCATTTCTTCGCGACCGAGGACTCGAACGCCCAGCTGGTGTTCACCACCCAAGACGGCAGCCGGATCCTGGGGGACCAGTTCTCGGCCCCGGGCGGGGTCACCCTGCGCGCCGCGCTCTACGATCCGGACGGCGAAGCGGTCTCGACCCTCGAGCTTTGGCGTGGCCAGATCGGTGCCGGCGTGCCGGCCGCGGCCTACCGCACGTTCTCGAACGTCGCGACTTTCTCCGTGACCGAGGCGTTGACCACGGGCAGCTACTACTACTGGGTCCGCGGGGTACAGGCCGACGGCCACGACGTGTGGTCGCCGCCGATGTGGATCACCTTCGAGCCCGGCGGCTGCTCCGACACGACGGCGCCGACGGTCACGATCAACACGCCGGCCAACGGCGCCACGATCACCTGCGCCGACACGACGGTCGAGGTGACGGCGGCGGATGCCGGCGGCATCGCGGGGGTCGACTTGCGGATCGACGGCGGCGCCTGGACGGCGGCGACATTCGACGCCGGCTCCGGTCGCTGGCGCCTGCCCTGGGCGAGCGCCACCGCGACCACGGGCTCCCACACGATCGAAGCTCGCGCCACGGACGCTTCCTGCGGCGCCAACGTCGCCACGGCGCCGACCTCCACGGTGACCGTGAACAACGCTTCCTGCGGTCTCGACATCTCCGGTTGGCGGGTGGTCCAGGCCAACTCGGCGATCACCTACCTGGTGCCCACCGGTACCAAGATTCCGGACAACGGCTACGTCGTCATCGGCCGGGACGCCACCAAGGCCCAGTTCGAGACCTTCTGGGGTCCGCTGCCGGCGGGCGTCGTCTACTTGAACAGCGGCGGCGCTTTCCCGCAGATCAACGGCAGTGAGCGCTACACCCTGAGGAACGCCGCCAACACGACGATCGACGGCCAGACCGTGGCCATGGGCTCCGCCGCCGGCACGACGCTCCAGCGGAAGGACCCGTGCCAGGCCGCGGGTACCGCGGCCAGTTGGACGACGACTACCGCCTCGACCGCCACCCCCGGCCGCGGCGCCGGTGTCGGCTGCGTCAAGGGCATGGTCATCAACGAGTTCGCCGATGCCCTCGGGACGGGCAACTTCATCTACGAGTTCGTGGAGCTGCACTACGACCGGTGAGGGCTAGTCGTCAACGAACCCTGCTGGATGCGGTCGTAACCCGCAACGAGTAGACCTCGTTGCGGGTCATGACCTCACACCGCGTCCAACGCCTGGGCCAAATCCGCCTGCAAGTCGGCCAGGTCTTCGATGCCCACCGAGATGCGAACCATGCCGTCGGAGAGGCCGAGGGCTTGGCGGATGTCGGGGGGGACGGACAGGTGGGTCATGGACGCCGGGTGGGAGATGAGCGTTTCGACGCCGCCCAGGCTCTCGGCGAGGCTCATCAGGCGCACGCGGTCGAGCAGGCGTTTGGCGGCGTCGTAGGTGCCGAGGTCGAAGGTCAGCATGCCGCCGAAGCCGCGGGCTTGGCGCTTCTGGATGTCGTGGCCGGGGTGGCTCGGTAGGCCCGGGTAGAGCACGCGTTGAACTTTCGGGTGGCCATCGAGTTGCTCGGCGATGGCCCGGGCGTTGGTCTCGTGGCGCTCCATGCGCACCGCCAGGGTTTTGATTCCGCGCATCACGAGGAAGCAGTCGAAAGGCGACAGGATGGCCCCGGCGGACTTCGAGACGAAACGGAACCAGTCGGCGTCTTCTTCCCGCTTGGCGATCAGCACGCCGCCGACCGAGTCGCTGTGGCCGTTCAGGTACTTGGTCGTCGAGTGGACCACCACGTCGGCGCCCAAAGTCAGCGGCTGCTGGAGGTAGGACGACAGAAAGGTGTTGTCCACCGCCAGGCGCGCGCCCGCCTCGTGGGCGATCTCCGCCACCGCCGCGATGTCGGAGATCTCCATCAGCGGGTTGGTCGGGGTTTCGAGGTAGATCAGCTTGGTCTGGGGCAGTAGAGCGGCCCGGATCGAACGCAGATCCGTCGAATCGACCCAGCTGAATTGCAGGCCGTACCGCTCGAGCACGTGGTGGAAGAAGCGGTAGGTGCCGCCATAGACGTTGCGCGAGGCGATGACGTGGTCGCCGGACTTGAGCAGCGTCATCAGCACCTGGATGGCCGCCATGCCGGAGGCGAAGGCGTGACCCGAGGCGCCCAACTCGAGGCTCGCGACATTGGCTTCGAGGGCTTCCCGCGTGGGGTTCTGGACGCGCGCGTACTCGTAGCCCTTGTGCTCGCCGAGGGCGTCGTGCACGTAGGTCGAGGTTTGGTAGATCGGTACCGTCACCGAGCCGGTGCGCGAGTCCGGCGCCTGACCGGCGTGGATGGCCCGGGTCGCGAAGCCAAGGTCCTTGGGATCACCTTTCAAGGGGTCTCCTCGGGGCTCGGTACGTCGTAGAGCCCCTTCGACAGGTAACGTTCGGCACCATCGGGAAAGATCGTCACGACGCGGCGGCCGGGGCCGAGCCGGCGGGCGATGCGCAGGGCCGCTTCGCAGTTGGCGCCCGAGGAGCCACCCACGAGCAGGCCCTCGCGCCGGGTCACCTCGCACACCGCGAGGGTGATGTCGCGATCGACCACGAGTTGGATTTCGTCGGCGAGCCCGAGATCGAGCACGTTCGGTACGAAGGACACCCCGATGCCCTCGACCTTGCGCGGCCCCGCAGCGCCACCCTGGAGGATCGAACCGTTGGGCTCGACGGCGACGCACCAAATCGCCGGGTCGCGCTCCTTCAGGTAGCGCGCGACGCCGGTGAAAGTGCCGCCGGAGCCCACCCCCGCCACGAAGGCGTCGATGCGGCCATCCATCTGCTGCCAGATCTCGGGTCCGGTAGTGCGGTAGTGGATCTCCGGGTTGTCCGGATTGTCGAACTGCTGCGGCACCCAGCCGCCCGGGATTTCGGCGGCGATCTCGTGGGCCTTGCGGATGGCGCCTTCCATGCCCTCTTCGCTCGGCGTGCGCACGACGGTGGCCCCGAGGGCCTCCATCAGGAGTTGCTTTTCCCGCGAAAAGTGAGCGGGCATCACGAGCACCGCCTGATAACCCCGCCGGAGACCGACCAGGGCCAAGCCGATGCCGGTGTTGCCGGCGGTGGGTTCGACGACGGTGCCGCCGGGCGCGAGTTTGCCGGACGCCTCGGCGCCCAGGATCAAACCGAGGCCCAGGCGATCCTTGACGCTGCCGCCGGGGTTCGCGAGCTCGAGCTTGGCGAAGACGGCGGCGTCGTAGCTCGACGTCAGACGGGTGAGCTCGACCATCGGCGTGTTGCCAATCAGGTCGACTACCGAGCGGACGGTGGCCGGGGCTGTCGTGGAGAGTCGGGGCGGCGCGGTAGCTGGCATGGTCCTCGTTCCGGTTCGGGCGGATTGTATCCGTCCCAGGTAACCGGCGAGATGACGGCGACGTGGTTTTCCGTGAGTACACTTACGAGCATGGACGGCAACACGTTTTCCCCTCTGCGCTTCTCCGGTGAGGCTCTCGAATTACTCGACCAGACTCTTCTGCCCCACGAGGAACGGTGGCAACGCTGCCATCGGCCCGAGCAGGTGGCGGAGGCCATCCGCCGGCTCGCGGTGCGGGGAGCGCCCCAGATCGGCGTCGCGGCGGCCTATGGCCTGGCGTTGGCGTTTGCACCAGGGCCGGTGCTCGCCGACTTGGAGACGCATTTCGAAGCCACGGTGGAGCTGCTCGGCAGCACCCGGCCGACGGCGGTCAACCTGCGCTGGGCGCTCGAGCGCGGGCGGATCGTTTTTGCCGCGCGGCCGAGCCCTGCGGACCGGGCTGCGACCTTCGAGTGGCTCGTCCGCTGGGCGCAAGAGCTCCACGCCGCGGATGTCGCGACCAATCGGCGGATGGCCGAGCACGGCGCGACGTTGTTTCCCCCGAACGCCCGGGTGCTCACCCACTGCAACACCGGCGCGCTCGCCACCGCGGGCATCGGCACAGCCCTCGGGGTGATCGCTGAGGCGTTCCACCAGGGCAAGGTGGCCGAGGTCTTCGCCGACGAAACCCGCCCACTCCTCCAGGGCGCCCGGCTGACCACCTGGGAGCTCGGCCGGCTGGGCATCCCTCACCGTCTGCTCGCCGACTCCGCGGCGGCTACGGCCCTCGCTCGCGGCATGGTCGACCTCGTCATCGTGGGCGCTGACCGCATTGCCAGAAACGGCGATGCCGCGAACAAGATCGGCACCTATCCCCTAGCGGTCCTGGCGGCTCGCCACGGCGTGCCGTTCTACATCGCCGCGCCGTGTTCGACGGTGGACCCCGCGACCCCGAACGGCGCCGCGATTCCCATCGAGGAGCGCGCCGAGGAGGAGGTCACGAGCCTTTTCGGCCATCCCGTGGCGCCCCCTGGCACCCGTGCCTTCAACCCGGCCTTCGACGTCACGCCCGCGGAGCTGATCGCCGGGATCGTGACGGAAGAGGGTGTGGTCCGGGCGCCCTACGACCTCACCTACAACAACCCCAGCCGCACCGCGTGAATGAAATCCGTCGTCGCCGGCACGGCGCCCGCGGCGCGCAGGTCGGCGGCGACTTGACCGCGGTGGTAGGCGGAATGGAGGGCGACGTGGGTGAGGATGTCGTCGACGGTGCTGGTGAAGGTCTTGCCCAGGGAGTTGGTGTAGGTAATCTCGCGCGCCAGCTCCTCTTCGGTGACGGCATCGAGGTACGCCGGCCACAGGCGGGCCAGCTGCTCGGTACGCTCGCCGCACTCGGCGACGGTCCACTCCGGCCACACCGGCACCGGCGTCGGCCGGCCCTGGATGCGCCCGAACCACAGGATCTGCGCCGCCAAAACGTGGGCGAAGCGCCCGAGGGTGACGGCGGACGGCGGGGCCGCGGCCAGTGCCCGGTGGGTTTCCCGGTTGGCCCAGGCGTCGTAGGTGAAGACTCGATGGTGACGGGCGACCGGCATGGTGACCTCCGCGGGCGAGGTTAGCACCCCCGTTGCTGCGCCGAGCCGCGGGCGTACAATGAGCCATCATGTCCGAAACCTCGACTCCGGCTCCTTCGTCCCCCGGCGCCTTGTCGGCGGCCCGGCACAAGTTCGGCCGCTGGGCGCTGCTCGCGGGTGCCTGCCTGCTGTTCGCCCTCGCCATCTACCAAACCGTCGGTTACCTCGGCGCTTCCCTCGCCCTCGCCAACAGCGGCCTGACGCCGTTCTACAAGAGTGCCTTCAAGGCCCTGTGGCTCGGGATGGCGTTGCAGACGGCGCTGGTCGCCGTGCTCGTGCTCGTCGGCGCGTTGCAGCCGACCCGGCTGTCCGGCCCAGCGCTCGTCATCACCAGCCTCATTCCCCTCGCGGGCGCCGCGTTGTTGGCGTCTTTCCTGGCGAGTTTCGTCGGCACGGTGGTGCTCGCCGTGGCGGCGCTGTTGGTCCTCGCGGGGGCGCTCCTGCGGTAGGCTTCAGGGACGGGAGTACGGCGCATGACGACCATGACTTTGGCTGAGCCTGCGGGATTCCAACAGCTGAGCAAGCTCGAGCAGATCCGCTACCTCCAGGCGCTTTGGGACCGGATCGCCGGCGCCCCGGGCGAACTGCCGCTCCCGCCGGAGCATCTCGAAATTCTCGAAAGCCGCTTGGCGGCACACCGCGAGCATCCGGAGCGAGCCAGGTCGGCCTACGAGGTGATCGATCGGATTTCACCATGAGCCTCATCGTCACCACCGGCAACGAAGTCGCTGGGCGTGAGATTCGCCAATACTTGGGAGTAGTGCGCGGCCTCGTGGTGCGCGCGCCTAACCTGGGGCAGACCCTTCTCGGCAGCCTGCGCACGCTCGGCGGCGGCAACATCACAGAGTTCACGAGTGTCTGCGAGGCCGCGCGTCAGGAAGCCTACGATTTGCTCGTGCGCCACGCCCAGCAGCTCGGGGCCGACGCCGTGATCGGTATGCGCTACGACGCTACCGAGTTCTACCAAAACGCCACCGAAGTGCTCGCCTACGGCACGGCCGTTCGACTGTCGTGAAGCCCGGCTACCCCGAGCGCATCGTCTGCTTGACGGAAGAACCCACCGAGGTGCTGTACGCCCTCGGGGAGGAGGCGCGGATCGTCGGCATTTCCGGTTTCACCGTGCGTCCGGCGCGGGCGCGGCGCGAGAAACCCAAGGTCTCCTCGTTCTTGTCCGCCAAGATCGACGAAATCCTCGCTCTCGCACCGGATCTCGTCATCGGCTTCTCGGACATTCAGGCCGACATCGCGCGCGACCTGGTGCGCGCCGGGGTCGAGGTGTGGATCAGCAATCACCGCTCGGTCGCGGGCATCTTGTCCTACGTGCGGCGGTTGGGGGCGATAGTGGGCGCGGCCCTCGCCGCTGAGGACTACGCCCGCGGACTCGAGGCCCATCTCGACCGGATCCGCGCCGCGGCCCGGGAGCTGCCCCGCCGGCCGCGGGTCTATTTCGAGGAGTGGGACGAGCCCATGATCAGCGGCATCCGCTGGGTGTCGGAGCTGATCACGATCGCCGGGGGCGACGACATCTTCCCCGAGCTCGCCCAGGGCTCGCTCGCCCGCGAGCGCTTCGTCACCGATCCGCTGGAGGTCCCTCGCCGTGCCCCGGACCTCATTCTCGGTTCCTGGTGCGGCAAGAAGTTCCGCCCCGAACGCGTCGCCGCCCGCCCCGGCTGGGCCGAAATCCCCGCCGTCCGCAACGGCCAACTCCACGAAATCAAGTCCCCCGTCATCCTGCAACCCGGCCCTGCCGCCCTGACCGACGGCGTGGCGCAGATTCACGAACGGGTGCGGGCTTGGGCGGGCGGAGGCGGCTAACGCCCGGAATCAAGCGGCTCGAAGGACATCTTTCGCTTCCGCCAAGATCCGCGGGCCGAGGTAGGGCGAGAGCGCCTCGGTCGTCACCAGCTCGACGCGGCGCCCGAGGTTTTGTTCCAAAAGCTCCGCGAGGGAGATGAACCTGTCGTAGCTCTTGGCGCCGGGGGCGAATTGCACCAAAAGGTCCACATCGCTCTGGGGGTGGGTCCGTCCCGCGAGGACCGAACCGAACAGGGCGAGGCGATGGACGCCGAGGGACCGAATTTCGGCTTCGATGAGTGAAAGCCGCGAAATCGCGTCCGCGAGGTTCAGGACCGGGGACATGAAAGACAGGGTAGCGCTTCAACCCTACCCGTGCCAAGTCGGGCGCGGCCAGCTGGGGGCTTCCAGTCCTCTTCCCGCAAGCGCCGTCACCCGATCTCGAGCGTCCACACCTGCCGCGCCTCGAGATCCGCCACCCGCACTGCGTGGTTGCCGGTGTCGGCCACCAGCAGGTGGTGGCCGTGCACGGCGAGGCCCTCGGGTTCGTCGAGTTGGGCGGTGGGGAAGGGGCCGTCGGTGTGGCCGGCTTGGCCGGTGCCGATGAGGGTCGTGACCTGGCCGGTCGTGGGGTCGAGAGTCTTGACCTTGTGGTTGTAGCTGTCGGCGAGGTAGACGAGGCCGTCGGCGAAGGCCACGCCGGTCGGGTGCTGGAGCCGCACTCCGTCGCCCACGCCGTCCTGATCCCCCCACTCGAAGAGGCCCTGGCCCACGAGGGTCAGCACCCGGGGCGGGTCGCCCAACGACAGCGCGCGGATGGCCGAGGCTTCCGGGTCCGCCACGAACAGGTGGCCGAGGCCGAAGGTCAGGCCGCTCGGTTGATTGAAGCCGGCTTCGCCGAAAGCTCCGTCGATCAAGGCTTCGCGGCCGTTGCCGGCGAGCGGGCCGAGCTCGGTGCCGCGGAGGAACCAAATCTGGTGCGAGCCGGCCATGGCGATCAGCAACACGCCGTCGAGTTCGAGCAAATCCCACGGCGAGCGCAAATCGACCGCCGTTGGCACCGGCCCGCCGCGGCCACCCCAGCGGCCCTTCTTGCCCGTGCCGGCGACGGTCGAGACCGTGCCGGCGGCGAGATCGACGGCGCGCAGGGCGTGGTTCTCGGTGTCCGCCACGAAAAGAGTGGTGCCTCGGAGCGTCAGCCCGTGGGGAGCGTGGAAGGCGGCGTCGGGGCCGGGGCCATCCCGGAAGGCGCGGGCGCCGGAGCCGAAACGGCGGACGACCCGAGCCCGGCGAAAGTCCTCGGCGAGGGCCAGCTCGACGACCTGATGGTGCCCCGTGTCCGCCACGAACAGGCGGCCGTCCCCGGGCGCCAGGAGTTTGCCGGGGAAAGCCAGCTCTCGGACCGACGCGGGAGCGGAGTGAAAAACGGGGATTGGCGCCGGGGCGGCGAGGGGGTGGGCGAGCAACGCCGTGATCTTCGGAGCCAGCTCCTCGGCCGAAATCTCGCCGGGCCGGGTGTCGATCACCCGGCCGGCCGGGTCGATCAGGACGACCGTGGGCCAGGCGCGGACGGCGTAGTGCTTCCAAATGTCGAAACCGGCGTCGTTGACGACCGGGTGGTCGATCCCCAGCCGCAACACGGCCTGGCGCAGCGCGACCGTGTCCTTCTCAGCGGTGAACTTGGCCGAGTGGACACCCAGGACGACCAGCGAATCGGGAAACTGCTCACGGAGCCGACGCAACTCGCCGACGTTGTGGTGGCAGTTGATTCAACAGGACGTCCAGAACTCGAGCAGCACCACCTTGCCGCGGAGCTCGACGAGGGAAAGCGGACGGGGCGTGTTCAGCCAGTCGAGACCGGCGGGGAATTCGGGAGCGCGGACCATGCCGGGAATCTTGTCACGAGCGCTTCTTCGATCAACGCCGCGGCGGCTTCCGGGGACGAAGTCTCGGTGTCGACGACGAGGAGCGGCGGTGGCAACGGCGGAAACTCGAAGGCTCCGCAAGCCGCCAGCCGCCGGTAGAAGGCCACGTCGGTCAGTTTGCCGAAGGACCTTCGGGAGGGCGCACCGAGCCGGTCCTCGATCGTGCCTTCCGAGGCCCGGAGCTCGACGAACAGAACTTCTCCTCCGGCCGCGGCGACCACCGCCACCATCCGGTCCACGAGGGTGGAGGAGACCGTCGCCTCGGGATGGAAGGTGAACACGAAGGAGCGGCTTTCGCGGGCGGCCAACTCGAAGGCCGTGAGCCAGGTCCGTTCCCGCAGGGCCACGAACCCGGGGCTACCGAAGTCGAACAAGCCGAGGGCCAAATCCACCGTCAGATGGTTGTGAAACAGCGGGAGGCCGAGGCGCTCGGCGACCTTGACGCCCACCGTGTGCTTGCCCACCGCGGGGGGGCCGTGCAGGAAGAGGACGAACACGGTGGCGAGCGTACCACCCGACTTCGTGCACAATAGCGACACCTTTTCCGAAGAAGGAGTTCGCCATGGGTCGTCCGACTCCGGCCTTGCGCTTGGCCGTCCTCGCGGGGATTTTGGTCTTCGTCACGCTCGTTCCGGCGCCGCCGGCCGAGACCGCGGGGAACTCTGCACCGTTCTGCAACCTCGAGCAGGCCGAGCCCGTGCCGGCGAACTTCGACGGCTGCGCCGAGCTGGAGCGCCAGGTGATGTCGACAGCGAGCTTCAACGGCCCCGACGGCTTCCGCTTGGACGCCTACGAAAAGGTGCTGGCGACCTTCTTCGGCAAGTACTGCCACCGGAACGCCGCCGCTGGCTGGGTGCGCGACAAGCAGGTGCGCGACACCGGCCCCTACGCCGCCGTTCTCGGCCCCGATGGCACCTGGACGGCGCCGAGCTACTTCGGCACCCACCTGCCGGTGGTGATTTGGTACAACCCCGAGATGATCGGTTGGCTGCGGGCCAACCGCCCCGCCTCCGGCGCGGCGCCGAATCCCCTGGCTCCGATCCCCGACGGCGCCATGATGGTCAAGGAGATGTTCCCGGCCCCTGCCGCCCGCTGCGCCGCGGTGCCGCCGGAGCGGCTCACGGTGCCCGGCTCGACCGGCGTCGCCTTCATGGTGCGGGATTCGAAGGCATCCCAGGATGGCTGGTTCTGGGGCGCTTGGTGGCAAGGCTTCACGCCCGACTGGCCGGCGGGTTCGGGCAACGGCATCACGGCCATGGGCTTCGCGCCCTACTGCTTGAACTGCCACGCCTCGGCGGCGGACAACGCTACCTTCGCCGACCTGAAGAACGTCCAGGGCGAGCCCGGTGAGCCGAACGTCTACCTGTCCCAGAACTTCCTGTTCGAGAACCAGGTCGCGCCGCCCGGCGAGCTCGGCCGTCACCGCAAGGCGATCGACACCACCGACGATCCGCCGCGCCAGCAGGAGCCGCGGACGAGCTACCTGCCGGCCTTCCTGCTGCGCTTCCCGACAGCCGACCCGCCGAGCGCCGCGAGCATCTCCTCGCTGCCGTCCCAGACCTACGACCACACCTGGGTGCCGGGCGGGGTGGTGGGCGTCTCGAGCCAGTTCCTGAGCTCGACCCAGTGCATCGGCTGTCACGATGCCGGCGGCACCGGCCTCCAGTACGACATGACGGAGCCGTCGCCGCGCTTCGGCAAGCTGCTCAACTTCTCGCCCTACGGCACGTGGCGCACCTCGCCCATGGGCCTCGGCGGGCGCGACCCGATCTTCCTGGCCCAGCTCGCGAGCGAGACCGAGACCTTCCACCCCGACCAGGCCAACCTGATCCAAGACGTCTGCTTCGGCTGCCATGGCATCCAGGGGCAGCGCCAGCTGGCGATCGACCGCTTCGAGGAGTCCGGCGACTGCGGCCAGTTCGAACGCAGCGTGATCGACGCCATTCCCTACCCGGCGGACGCCGCGAAAAACCCGACGGTGGGGATGGCGCACTACGGCTCGCTCGCGCGCGACGGCATCTCCTGCACCTCCTGCCACCGTATGGCCTTGACCACGGCCGAAATCGACAAGGTAAGGAAAGCGCCGCAGAACCACTGCGTCGAAAAGCGCCAAGAGCTGCTCAATCCCCAGAACACCGGCTTCGCCCGGACCTTCACGGGCAGCTTCTACGTCGGTGCACCGGACGAGCTCGCCGGGCCGTTCCCGGAGCCCAAGCCGAAGCCCATGGAGCACGCTCTCGGCAACCGGCCCATGCACTCGATGGCGATCAAGAACTCCGAGGTCTGCGGCAGTTGCCACACCGTCCACCTGCCGATCTTCCAGGGCGCGAAGCTGCTCGGCTACACCTACGAGCAAACGACCTACCCGGAGTGGGCCATGAGCGCCTATCGCACGGGCGACACCGCGGACGGCACTCGGCTGCCCGCGGGGGCCGGCGCGCGTGCCGAGTCCTGCCAGGGTTGCCACATGCGCTCGGCCTCGACCGCCACGGGCAAGTTCCGCTCGAAGATCGCGAGCATCCAGGAGTTCTCGAACTTCCCGGCGACGGAAAACACCCTGCCGGGCGAAGACATCGACCTCAGCGTGCGGGAAGGCTTCGCGCGCCACACGCTGGTCGGCCTGAACGTCTTCTTCGTCGAGATGGCCCAGCAGTTCCCGAACGTGTTGGGCATTCCGACCCAGGACCCGATGATGGTCTCCCGCGGGCTCGACCCGATCCTGCTGACCGAGTTGGCGATGCTCGAGCAGGCGGCGAACGAGACCGCGACGGTCGAAGTGCTCGATGTTCGGCGGGATGCCAAGGTGCTCTCGGCCCGCGTCCAGGTCCACAACAAGGTGGGCCACAAGTTCCCCTCGGGCGTCGGCTTCCGCCGGGCGTTCGTGAGCTTCGAAGTGCTCGACGCCCGCCAAAACGTGCTCTGGGCCTCCGGCCGCACGGATGAGGCCGGGACGATCGTCGATCAAAACGGCCAGCCGATCGTCGGCGAGTTCCTGTGGACGCCGGATTGTTCGACCCGCTTGCCGGGCCAGCCCCACCAGCCCCACTACCAAGTCGTGCGCGGGCAGGACCAGGCCCAGATCTACCAGGAGCTGACGACCGCCCCCGCGCCCGTGCCGGACCCGCGCTGTGGCCCACGCCCGGCGCCGGGCGGGCAGATCACCACCAGCTTCCTGTCGATCTGCGGGCAGTTGAAGGACAACCGCCTGCTGCCCCACGGCTTCCTCGACAAACCCACCCGGGTGGCGATCGCGAAGGCTTTCGGCGCCGGGCCGGAGCTGGCGGAGGAAGCCGGTTCCCACGGCGTCGGCGGCGACCCGGACTACGACCGCGGCGGCGGCGACAGCCTGCGTTACGAAGTGGACCTGGCGAGCCTCGGCGGCGAGCCGGTGTATCTGCGGGCGACGCTCTACTACCAGGCGACCCCGCCGTCGTACCTGCAGGACCGCTTCTGCACCTCGAAGAGCCCCGACACCGAGCGCCTGTACTTTTTGGCCGGCCACCTCGATCTCGACCAGAGCCCGGCCCAATCCTGGAAGCTGGCCGTGACGGGGACGGGGTTGGTCGAGATCGGGCGGTGAGCGAAGCGCCGCTGACTTTCTCCGCCGAGTGGGCGAACCCGAGCGCCGCCGCCTCGGGCACCGCCCCGCCCCGCCGCCGAGCCCGCCGCGTCCGGCCCGACGACGCCGGGCGGCGAAGTCGCCTCCCGCCGCCACCTGGTCCGCCACCACGCGCAAGCTCTTGAAGTGGTCACCGGGCTCGACCGCGGAGCTTCGCGAGCGCGCCGTCGCCTGTGGACTCCACGGGGTGGTCCCGATCGGCACGACGACCTACGGCTGTTGGATCGGAGTGCGGATCTTGGGCGGCGTCCCCCTCGAACGGTGCCCGGTGGTGCTCTGTTTCGAAGGCAATGCCGCCACCGTGGCCACGGAGTTGGGCGACAGCCTCGCGATGTTGCTCTGGTACCTCGGCCCGCGGGACTCGCAGCAGGACCTCGAGCAGGTGCGGTCCGCTTGGGATCGCATCGAAGACGAGGTGTTGGAACAATCCGCCCCCTTCGGCGGACCGCTGGCGGTGCAGCGGTTCGCGGACTTCCTGCGGGCTCTTCCGGAGCACGGTACCGGTCACGAGCCAGGCTTGGCTCCGCCGTTGGCCGAGACCGCCGCGATCGTGGCGCGGCTCGACCCCCTCCAAGCCCCTTTTCGTGATCAGGTGGTGGCCCTCGGGGCCCGCCGTGAGCCGCCGGACGTCCCGATTCCGCGCGCCTGGCAAGAGGCCCACGCAGCGACCCGGTTCGTGCTCCAGCGTGGGGACCCGGAGCGGGCGTGGGCGGTCGCCCAGGGCCCTCCGTCGCTCGACACCGGGGTCCGCCTGACGGTCCAACACTTCGACAAGATGGACTGGAGCGGGGCGGACCTTCGTCTCGCCGCGGAAGTCGCCCTCCGGACGCCGCGCAGCGGCCCGTTGGCGCGGGCGCTCCGCGCGCAACACGAGGCGACGTGGAAAAACGAGCGCTACGACGGCTTGGTCCACCTCGAGGCGGCGGCCGATGCCGCCTTGGCCGACGACCCCGCCACGGCCTGGACGCTGCTCGCCGGAGCCGGTTACTGGACCTACCGACGCCACGGCCGGGCCAATCCGGTTCTCCTCGAGGCCGCTCGGCAGCTGTGTTTCGATGCCGGTTGGTCCGAGGGGCCCTGGTTCGTGGAGTAAGTTCGTGGAGTGAAGCGGGCCCCTCACCGGGCCTTCACCAGCGCCGTCAAGGCCGCCCGGTCGTCGGGGTGCAGCTGCCCCCAGCCTTCCAGCCGAGCCAGCGCGGGCACCAACAGGCCTTCCCCTTCCGGCCGGCGGCTCGCCAGCACCAAGGCCCGGCCGAGTTCCGCCTGCGCCTCGGCGATCTTCGGGTGACCTGCCGGCAGTTGCCCCTCGCGCGCGGTCAACGCTTCCCGACCCTCCAGCAACGCCCGCTCGAGGTCCCCCTCGGCGGCCGCCAAGCGTGCCGAGAGCACGAGCATCGCTGCCAGATCATCGTTGCCGGGCGGGTGGGCGCGCACCTGGGCCAGGGCCTCGTTCAACACCCTGCGCGCCGCCGGGCGCTGCCCCATCCGCCCCTGCACCGCTGCCCGCTGCGCTCGGTAGAGCGGCCAGTTCTCCGGAGGAATGCCGGTGGCCGGGAGCCGTTCGATGGCGCCATCGAAGACCTGGAGCGCCTCCTCGAAACGGCCCCGAAACTCGAGGATGCGGGCGAGGTTGCGTTCGGTGCTGACGCTCTCCCGGTGGTTCGGGCCGAGCACGAGCACCCGCAAACGATGGCTTTCGCGGGCGGCAGCCTCGGCCGCGGCATAGTCGCCGAGCTGGACCCGCGCGACCGCGAGGTTGTTCCACAGATTGGCCATGGGACCCGAGGTGGAACCCAGCACCCGCCCCTGGACGTTCACCAGCCGCTCGAGCAACGCGAGCTGCTCGAGCGGTGAAGGAGCCACCACGGCCAGGTTGTTGAGGGTCGACAGGGTGCGGAGATCTTCGTCCCCGAGCTCGCGCTCGAGGATGGGCAGCGCCTCCGACCAGAACGTCCGAGCGGCAGCGAGATCGCCCCGCCGGAAAGCGAGATTGCCCAAGGCGTCGAGGCTCGCCGCGACTTCGACCGGCCGGGGCGGATCGAGCGCGCGGCGTAAGGCGAGGGCGCGTTCCGCGATCGCCAGGCCGTCGGCTGGCGGCACGGTCAGGGCGAGTTGGGCCAAGGCCTCGGCCAGGAGGGCCTGGTGGGTGCCCGCCGCCACCCGCGGTTCGAGCTGTGCGATCAACTCCTCGAGGAGCTCGTGAGACTTCGCCATCTCGTCGACCCGAAAAAGGACCTGGGTGTAGTCGAGCTCGAGGGCCAAGCGGGTTTCATCGAGCCGATCCACGCCGGTTTCAGTGGCCAGCGCGCGCGCTCTCTCGAGCAACGCCCGGCCCGCGGCGAATTCGCTGCGCTCGATCCGGATGCGGCCCAAGGTCGCGAACATGTGTTGGCGCACGGCGGGTGAATCCCGCAGGGCCTCGACCTTGGCGGCGCCATCGAGAAGCAACTGGTCGATCGAGATATCCCCTACCCCGGCCCCGCGGTTGGGCGCCGTGGCCCCGAACAGGTCGGTGAGCAGATCGACGACCGCGGTCGCCTGCTTCTCGAGAGCTGCGGCACGGTCCCGCTCGCGCGCCACGCGCACCGCTTGGAGGGTGAGCGCCACACCGAAGCCGGCGAGCCCCAGGGCTCCCAGCACCGAGGCGGCGACGCCCAGCCGATGGCGCCCGACGAAGCGGCGGAGGCGGTAGGTCAGCGAATCTCCACGAGCCACCACCGGTCGACCGGCGAGCAGCCGTTCGAGATCTTCCGCCAGGGCTGCCGCGGAGCCGTAGCGCCGGCCCGGCTCCGCGGCCAGGCAGCGCAGGAGCACCACCTCGAGATCGCCGCTCAACTCCCGAACCAGCCGGCGCGGGGTGGTCGAACGGGCGGCGGCGATGGCCGCCAGCGTAGCCACGGCGCGGCTGGGACGGGTCGGTCCTCGCTCGCGGATCTCGCGTTCGATCTCGCGCGGCGTGCGTCCCCGCACATTGAAGGGCAAACGACCGGTGACCAGCTCGTAGAGCAAGACGCCGAGGCCCCAGACGTCCGTGGCCGTCGTCGACGGCTCGCCCCGCAACTGCTCGGGGGCCGCGCGCTCGGGCGTCATCGGCGCCCCGGCCTGGCGGGTCAGATCACCGTCTTCGTCCTCGTCGAGCAGCTTGGCGATGCCGAAATCGAGCAATCGGACGCTGCCGTCCTCCGCGATCAGGATGTTCGAGGGCTTCAGGTCGCGGTGGATCACGAGGCTGGCATGGGCCGCCGCGACGGCCCGGCAGCAGGCGACCACGAGGCGGAGTCGCTCGGGGATCGCCAGCCCGACGGCATCCGCGTGGTGGGTGATCGG
This sequence comes from Thermoanaerobaculia bacterium, assembly GCA_033762835.1. Classification (GTDB taxonomy): domain Bacteria; phylum Acidobacteriota; class Thermoanaerobaculia; order Multivoradales; family DATKCC01; genus JANRLG01. The sequence goes on along the minus strand of JANRLG010000294.1, from coordinate 5,789 downwards.
CCGCCCGGCGACGTACTGCAAGGCCAGGAACGGCCGGCCATCGGGAGCCAAACCAGCATCCACGAGGGGCACGATGGCCGGGTGGGTAAGCCGTGCCTGAATCCGGCACTCGCGGTGGAACCGTTCGACGGCTCGCGGTGACACGAGCTCGGGCCGCAGGAGCTTGAGCGCGACGAACTGTTCGAAACCGAGGTGAGCGCGGCGCGCGAGGTAGACCTCACCGATGCCGCCGCGGCCCAGGAGCCGGACGATGTGGTAGTCGCCGATCGTGCTGCCGCCTTCGAGTTCGGTGGTGACCCCCGGCAGATGGCCCAGCTCTTCGAGCTCGCGTTCCAACTCGAGAGCCTCACCCGCGCCATCGATCCGAAACATCTGCGCGAGATCGCGGCCGAGGTCGGGGTCCGCGGCCGCGATCTCGGCGAGCCGTTGGTTACGCTCGGCCTCCTCGAGGTCGAGAAGCTCGTCGAACAGGACGAAGAGGCGACGCAGGGAGTCGGGTTCCATGGTGTTCTTGGCGCTGTCGAGGCCGCGGGTCGGCCAGGAGCTAACGAGGCCCTTCCTGCGGACCACCGATGACCATGTGTAACCACGCTCGCGCCGCTTGCCAGTCGCGCGCCGCGGTGCGGACGGAAATCCCTTCCCCCGCGGCGATCGCCTCGAGCTCGAGGCCGCCGAAGAGGCGCTGCTCGAAGACCCGGGCCGACCGCGGGTGGGCCGCTTCGAGCCGGCACAAAGCGTCCTCGAGCAAGATCGTCTCGTCGACCGCCCGCTCCGAGAGCAACGGCCCCGCCGCGTCGAGCGGCAGGGGAGCCTCACCGCCGCCACGTTTGTCGCGCCGGCGACCGCGGGCGTGGTCGACCAGGATTCGCCGCATGGTGTTCGAAGCCGCGGCGAAAAACGCCGGCCGGTCCGCCGGTTTGAGACCGTGTTGGGTGGCGAGCTTCAGGTAGGACTCGTGGACCAGGGCCGTGGTGTCCAGGGTGTGGCCGGGGCGCTCGCCCCGCAGGCGCCCGCGGGCCAGCTGGCGCAGCTCCTCGTAAAGCAGCGGCACCAACGAATCGAGCGCTCCCGCCTGACCGCGCCGTAGGGCTTCGAGGCCGCGGGTGACCTCCCCGGTCGGCGATCGCAAAGAATCGTCCTCGTCGTGGCCGGTGGTGAGAGGTTCCGTCGCCATGGTTGGTGAGGGGCCGGATGAACCGGTCGCGCCAAGCACGACCCGGCCAGCCGGGTCCGAGGATCGTAACATGCAGATTCGCCGACACTTGACTCTCTTCGCCCTGGCCCTTGCTCTGATCGCTCAAGGCGCCGCCGCCAAGGACTTCCGCACCGCCTTCGTCCGCGTGGTTCCGGAAACCGATTGGAAACCCGAAAAGGGCCAAGCGATCGCCCTCGAGGTAGTCAACGCCGCGGCGCACGAGGATTCCGGGGCCTTCGCCACGGCGCTGTCCCCGGAGCTCACGGAGCAGTTCGGCCGTGTCCTCGGCTTCACTCTCGACCCGAAGTCTCCGATCAAAGTGAAGTTCACCGTCTCCGAGTTCGACCCCGGCAAAGCCGCGCTGCGCCTCGGGCTCGGCTTCGGCGGCAAGTCCTACGTGGGGGGCGAGATCGAGGTGCGAGACCACGACAAAGTGATCGGCCGGCTGCTCTTTTCCTTCCAGCCCACCACACCGGGAGCCGCCGCCATGGCCCGGGAGTCCGCCTCCGTGCTCGCCCTCAAGCTCTCGAACGGCGACCGCGACAAGGAGCTCCACGCGATGAAGACGAAGAAGAAGTGAAGGGGCGAGCCAGATCTGCTCGCGAGAGGCGGGGGCGGCCCGCGAGGACCGCCCCCGGAGTTGACGCAGACCTTACGGCGTCCGGTTGTCCATCATCACGACGAAGGCATCGGCCATGCCGGCGTTGCCGGTGACGGTCAGGTCGAAGACGCAGTCGTCGAAGACGGCTTTCTCATCGATGATCCGGCAGAAGCTCTCGGCGAGTTGCGGGTCCATGCCCTTGACGGGTAGGCGTTCCTCGTGGCTGGGCCAGGGCGGAATGCCGGGCATGATCGAGCAGGGTTGTCCGGGCGGCGGCGGCCACGCGCGATTGGTGAAGGTCGCCGTCGAGGTTCCGAAGTCGTAGTCGAACAGGCTGGTCGTGTTGGTCACCCGCCAAGCATCGGCGAAGGTCTGGTTGAGCCGAGTGTGCCGCGCCATGAGACCCACCGGTGCCGGCCCGAAGGACGAACCGTTGGGAGCCTTGGGCAGCCAGTCCGAACCCAGGATCGGCCCCAGGATGCCCTCGCGGGCCGGGGTCGTGAACGCTTCGACGTTCAGGTACCAGTAGCCTTCGGAGCTCCAGTAGGCAGGCGTGATGACGATGCGCGAGCCGTCATCGAGGCGTAGGTCGAGACCCTGACCGGTGGTGGCTTGATAGAGCCAGTTGCCCGCCCCGAGGTTGAGGCCGCCCGGGGGCAGGTAGGCCAGACGCCCGTCGACGCGCAGCTCCATGTCCTGCCCGCCGCGCGAACTCGGCTGGTAGGTGACACGGTGTCCGTTGACGCGCATCGCCGCCGCGGTGTTGAGGCTCGGGCAGCTCGCCAAACCCGTGTGGGCATTGGGTCCCGGCGTCCAGGTGGTGAGCACGGGCGTCTGCCGCGTTTGCAGCTCGAAGCCGGTGCTCGAGTTGCGCAGCGAGGTGAACTCGCCGGCCGCCTGGAAGTCGTACTGGATGCCGTTCGTGGTGTAAAGGTGCGGGTCGCCGCGGTTGGTCGGCCCGGCACTCGGGTCCGTGGTGCAGTAGGACTGGAAGGTGAGAACCGCGGCATTAGTCGCCAAACTGCCCGGGGAGCTCGGCGGCATCGTGGTGGGCAAGGCGACGCTCAGGGCTTGCGCCAGAATGCCGCAATAGCCTGGAATATCGTCCGACAGGTGGGGGAACCGGCCGCCACTGCCGCCCTGAACGTGACAGCCGACACACGTGGAGGGAACCAGTGGCTGCGAGTGGGACAACGCATTCTGCGGCCAGCTGGCCCCGACGATCGGGTCGTAGCGGTTCGGGGCGAAGGTGGGCAGACCCAACGAGCTGTTCAAGTCCCCGAACAGGACCGTACCCAAGTTGGAGTTGGGGTGGATGATGTACGGATTCTCGCCGGCGTGGCAGTCCGTGCACTGGCCGCCAGCGGCGAATTCGATCTCCGCCCCGCCCCCTTGGTAACGTCCGGAGGGGTCTACCGACAAATCGACAGCGCCGATCGGGATTTGATCGCCCGCCGCGAAGTTGAAGTTCGCTCCGCCGGTTGTCGAGTTCGAGTTGTCCCAGAAGCACGCCTTGGAGGTGATCTGGCTCAGGCAGATCACGCCGTCAAGCATCACCGTGGTCAAGCTTACGCCGGTATAGCGCGGTAGCGCGATACACATACCGTCGGGGCTTTCGAACACTCGGACCTCGGCCGGGGTGAAGATGATGAACTGTTCGGCCGGGGGGATGAAGCCGACACTGCGCCAGCCCGTGAGTCCCAGAGGATCCATCACCCCGATCGGGGGCGGGATCGGCACGTTCCAGGAAGCGCACTCGGCCTCATAGGCAGCACCGCTGTTGACCGTGGCGAGAGCCTGAGCTGGGCGACTCGGCGTGAACTCGGGCCGCTTCAGTCGCGCTGCGACCTGAGGGTCGAGTCGAAAGTCCACCAAACTGCGCAGCTCGGTGACATCGTCGCGGTGCGCGAGACGCCAGTTCAGCCGATAACGCAATGCGCTCAGCTTGGCACGCATCCGCCCATGTTCGACATCCTGGGGGGACACCGACAGCAACCATTCGAGGGAGCGTTGGCGCAGGACGAGCCCGTCCTGGCCGTCTTTCGTGAGGCCGGCGCCCAAGCGCTGCTCGAAGTCGGCGAAGGTCGCCCGGCGTTCCGAGGAGAGCCCGGCGAGCAGGCGCTCGCGGTACCACTCCTGGGCCTTGGCCACGAATTCCTCGGTCGGCACGATCTGCTTGCCGTTGCGATCGAAGAAAGCACCATGGCCGACATAGGCGATCGGCTCACTCGACGACGATGGCTTGACCTTCACGGCCGCGACGAGGCCAACCTCCGCGGAGACTCCCCAACAAAACACCAGGCTCGAAAACGCCAGAGCCACGAGGCCGCGCGACCGACGTCGGCGCTCGTGGCGGGCTCGGTTCGCGGAACCGGCTCCCCCTGACCTAAACGAGAAAAATGGACGAACTCCCATCATGCGGTACCCCTTTCAAAGGTTCCACGCAGTCATTTCACCTGGGAGGCCCACGGCCTCCCTTCGCATCGCAATGGCGCTTACCAGTCTTTAAGTTCGACTTTCGCTCGATACGGGACAGTAGCCGTCAAGAAAGCGCCGGTGACCTTGCCCAGCGAGCCGTTCCTCGGCATGCTCCGGAACGCGGTAGGATCCCAACCTCGGAGGCGATCATGGCGAGCGGGAACCAGCTGAAAGCACTTCTCGAATCGCACTTGAGCGGCGACGACGACCGGTTCTATTCGGTCGCGATACAGGTCGCCGCTCACGAGGCTCGGCTGGGACACGGGAAACTCGCCGTCGAGATCCGCACGCTCATCGACAAGGCGAAGAGTCGCCGCGGACTGCCGCAACCGGTTCCGATTTCCCGGCCGAAAGGCGAGCTTGGCAGTCTGTTGACCGTCGGCTATCCCAAGACCCGCCTCAGCGACCTTGTGCTAGACCAGCATCTGGTGGAGCAGATCCGCCGGGTCATTCTCGAGCAGCGGCACGCGGAGCGAATCCTGGAACACGGACTTACTCCTCGCCGAAAACTCCTGCTCGTCGGGCCTCCTGGAACAGGAAAGACTCTTACAGCTTCTGTCCTGGCCGGCGAGCTGGGTTTGCCGCTTCTCGAAGTCCGGCTGGATTCTCTGATCACGCGCTACATGGGAGAAACGGCGACCAAGCTGAGACAGGTGTTCGACGCGACGAGTGAGACTCGCGGGGTTTACCTCTTCGACGAGTTCGACGCCATCGGCTCGCAACGCGGCCTCGGCAACGATGTCGGCGAGATCCGGCGCATTCTCAATAGCTTCCTGTTGATGATCGAGCAAGATCGCTCCCATAGCCTAGTGGTTGCCGCAACGAACCACCCGGAGATTCTGGACCCGGCACTTTTCCGCCGCTTCGATGATGTCCTTCACTATGAGATTCCCGACGAGGTACAGGCGGTGCACCTGCTGCGATCTCGCTTGGGCCGATGGATCGAGGGTGATGCCGACTGGCAAAGTTTGGGAGGCGTGGCCCTGGGGCTAAGCCACGCGGAAATCACCCGAGCCTCGGAAGAAGTCCTGAAGGACCGTCTTATTCGGGGGCAGAGCCAGGCGACGGAGCAGGACGCCCGCAAGACGCTCGAGGAACGTCGAGGGATTGCCAAGCGACTGAGCCAGGCCGAGTAACTCGGCAAAGGACATTGGGATGGCGGATATCGGCGAAAAACGCCATCGGCATGTTTGGCTCATTGAACGGTCCCTCACGGAGCGGTTCAGTACAAAGGGCGGGGGGCCGAAACCCTACGCCCCCGCGCGGGAACGAGTGAGCCATGCTGCCGAACTCCGGCGACAGCTCGAAGCGGTCACTCAGGCGATGAAGTCTGCTCGCAGAGAGGCTCGCCTGGCTCGCGAACCCGACGCCGGCCTTCAGATCGAGTTCGTCAGCTTTCCAGATGTGGCGCTCGCAGTAGAAAGGCTTGATCGCTCCACGGGGATCGAGCTTCGCAACGTACGAACCGAGAAAGGCACTACCCTCGCAACGGTCTACGTGCCCGCCGGCAAGCTC